>NZ_CAXAOQ010000012.1:0-187187 GCF_963970575.1 Pseudomonas sp. EA_65y_Pfl2_P74 | reverse complement strand
CATCGGTGAGGGTCAGCAGTTCTTCGCCGGTGACCATCGACACCGGACAGCCGTTGGTGCAGGTCGACGGCACGCAATCGGCGCTGTCACCGTTGGGGTTTTTTGCCTGATTAGGGGCGTCGTCGTGGGCCTCATGGCGCTCCAGTCGCGCCATGCCATGAGTCTTTTTTCGTGCAACGGGCGCTGGATTCGGCACCGTCAAAACCACCGAATCGGCCTGACGAATATTCAGCGCAATTGACGGTGTCGGTTTCAGCTCAGCAGCACGGGCATTGATTACCAACGGCTTGAGCACGCTCGCATGCCGACTCAGTTCGGGCTCAGAGGTCAGCTCAGCCAGGCGCAATGCCGAGGCCGCCAGCCACTCCCGCGCCCGTGGCGATTTGATCTTCGCCAACACTTTGCTGCTCAAGCGCAGCGGTACACCGACACCGCCAGATACCCGCATCAACAGGAAGCTGATCAACAACTCGACGCGAACCTCGGCCACCACTTCGGCCAGGTACTGCGGCGGCAGCATTTTCAGCCAACTGGTGAATGCGGCCAGATGAATGAACATCAGCGGCTCGTCGCTGAGGATCAGCAGACCGTTAGCGATGGCCTCGCTTGAGGCTTGCAGCAGGGCGTCCAGCTCAATGTCGGTCAGGTACTCCAGCAGCTTTTCGCTATTGGCCTGCAAGTCGGCAAGCAGGGCAAACAGTTGCTTGATGTCATCCCAAACGCCGTGCAGGGCGTTCTCGAATCCGCGCCAGTCGGCTTGCTGCAGTTGACCGTAACGCTCAATGAATCCGGCACTGGAAAACGCTGCCCATAGCGGCTGAAATTCCGTCCACTCCCCACGTAACCAGACTTCCAGGTCGTCGAGAATGCCTTGATAAGAGGCGTACAACGCTCGGACATGCTCAGCGCAGACATCGGGAAAGAAGGTGATGCGATAACGCTGGCCCCGGTCGCAGTCGTTCAGCTCCAGAATGCCGCTGGGGCCGATGGTGTGGGGTATCGGGTCTCCGAACGTCAAAACCCCGTTGGCATCGTCGATCACCGGCTCCAGCGTCACCGGGGTATTACCGATGGGGACGAATTGCGCGGCCTCGAACATGTGCACCAGGGTCAACGGGCCGCTTGCCTTACACATGACCACGGATGAGCTGATGGGCTGGCGAGATTTGATCGGTGCGCTGAGTTGCACATCGTTGCCGACCTTGAACACCTGCTCGACATCCAGCGCCGTGCCCGTCCAGAACTGTTCGGCCCAAACATCGTAGTTGTTCAGGCAAAGGCGAAATTCCCGGATCAGGTTTTCGAAGTCCGGGTGTTCAGGGTTCAGGGCGGCAACTACCAGCAGGCCGATGCTGTTGTTCAGGGCCAGAAGCCGATCGGGTTGGAGCATTCGCAGTCACTCGCGCACGTGAAAAAAGAGGTGCGCGGACTTTGCGGATGATCAAAAAGGAAAGAAGTCGGGAGAGTAGGCAATGCCTGTAGGGCGTTTCGCTAAATGCTCGCGATTAGTTCGTCGCTTCGACGAGCATTGACCGTTGCTCAATGCCCGTTGCGCTCGCTATGCTGCTGAACCCTTTAATCAGGTCCGAGCAGCGGCGCTACCGGTCGCCTGGGATATGTTTGATAACGGATCCGATGATGAATGCACCGCTGAAGGCGTTTGGCCCGATCAAGGCCGTGATTTTCGATATGGACGGTTTGCTGCTGGACACCGAGGGCATTTACACCGAGGTCACTTCGCTGATTGCCGAGCGGTACGGGCGCACTTTCGATTGGGGCGTCAAGCAGAACATTATTGGCCGAGGCGCCAATGACCTTGCCAATTACGTGGTCCAGGCGCTCGATTTGCCGATCACTGCCCAAGAGTTTCTGGTGATTCGTGAGCCATTGATGCGTGAGCGCTTTCCCAAGGCTCAGGCAATGCCGGGCGCTGAGGAATTGATTCGCCACCTCAAGGCGCACAACATTCCGATTGCGGTGGGCACCAGTTCGTCGCGTCAGTCGTTCGGCCAGAAAACCACCTTGCACCGCGACTGGTTTGAACTGTTCGATTTCATCGTCACCGCGGACGATCCGGAAGTCGGCGCAGCCAAACCGGCGCCGGATATTTTCCTGACCGCGGCCCGTCGTCTGGGTGTCGCGCCTGAGGATTGTCTGGTGTTCGAGGATTCGCCGTTTGGCGTTACCGCGGCCAAAGCCGCGGGCATGACCGCCATTGCCATTCCCGACGCCGCGATGGCTGATGAGAAATACGCACACGCCGACGGTATTCTGCGGTCGTTGAAAGCCTTCATCCCGAGCGCCTGTGGTTTGCCGGCGCTGGAATGGGCCTGAACGCCAGATATCAAAAAACGCCGCCCCTCTGTTAAAGGAGGGGCGGCGTTTTTCTTACAGACGGTTGAGAAAAATCAGGCGCCGAAACCACCGTCGATGGTCAGGCTGGCACCGGTGATGTAACCGGCTTCAGGCCCTGCGAGGTAAGCGACGAAGCTGGCGATTTCTTCGGCTGTACCGTAACGACCCACGGCCATCAACGGAATCAGGCTTTCGGCGAAGTCACCGCTGGCAGGGTTCATGTCGGTGTCGACCGGACCGGGTTGCACATTGTTCACGGTGATACCACGAGGGCCCAGATCACGCGCCAACCCCTTGGTCAGGCCCACCAGCGCCGACTTGCTCATCGCATACACACCGCCGCCGGCGAAGGGCATACGGTCAGCATTGGTGCTGCCGATGTTGATGATCCGTGCACCTTCGCCCATGTGTTTGGCGGCTTCCTGGGAGGCGATGAAAACGCTGCGAATGTTGATCGCCACGGTTTGGTCGAAATCTTCCAGTTTGAAGTCTTCCAGTGGGGCGACGGCCAGTACGCCGGCGTTGTTGACCAGAATGTCGAGGCGACCAAAGGCTTCGACGGTGGCGCTGACCGCATGGCGGATGGCGGCGGCGTCGGCGCTGTCAGCCTTGATCGCCAAGGCTTTGCCGCCGCTGGCGGTGATGCTGTTTTGCAACTCTTCGGCTTTGACCGTTGAGCTGACATACGTGAAGGCAACCGCAGCGCCTTCAGCGGCTAGACGTTTGACGATGGCAGCACCGATGCCACGGGAACCGCCTTGAATCAGAGCGACTTTGCCGCTGAGGTGTTGAGTGGACATGTTCGATCTCCAGAGTATTCAAGGCGCAATGCCTTGTTGTTGGAACCGAGTATCGGCTTCTGATCCACAGCCGTGTAGACCCTGATTGCTATAGTCTGTGTAAACCAAAAGTTTATAGTGGCGACCATGGAAACCTTCAGCAGTATCGAATGCTTTGTGCGCAGTGCCGAAGTCGGCAGCTTTGCCGAGGCTGCGCGGCGCCTGAGCCTGACGCCAGCGGCAGTGGGCAAGAGCGTGGCGAAGCTTGAGGCGCGGCTCGGTGTGCGCTTGTTTCAGCGCAGTACGCGGAGCCTGACGTTGACCGAGGCGGGGCAGCTGTTTTTGAGTCAGGTCAGTGCCAGTCTGACGACCATCCAGAACGCGGTGGCCAATCTGGCCAGTGTCGAGGGCCTGCCAGCGGGGACTTTGAAAGTCAGTATGGGGACGGTATTCGGGCGCTTGTACATCGTGCCGTTGCTGGAAGCGTTTTTACGTCGATTTCCGGCGATCAACCCTGACTGGCATTTTGATAACCGCCAGGTCGATTTGATTGGGCAAGGTTTCGATGCGGCGATTGGCGGGGGATTTGAATTGCCCCAAGGTGTCGTCGCGCGCAAATTGGCGCCGGCGCACCGAGTGTTGGTGGCATCGACGGGGTATCTGGAAAGTCACAAAGCAATCGTCGAGCCTGATGACCTGCAACACCACGATGGCATCCTGATTCGCTCGCCGCAAACCGGTCGAGTGCGCTCCTGGCAGTTGATCAGCAGTGGCAGCCAGCTCTGCCGCCCCTTGACCCTCAAGACGCGAATGACCATGAGCGACTCCGAGGCGGCCTGTGCGACTGCCGCGCAAAGTCTGGGAATTGCATTGGTGAGCATGCCGTTTGCGGTGGGTTATCTGCAGGCGGGCACGTTGCAGCGCGTGCTGCCGGATTGGTACATCGATGACGGCAACATTTCGATCTACTACGCCGAGCATAAATTGTTGCCGGGCAAGACGCGGGCGTTTGTCGATTTTGTGATTGAGCAGTTTGCGCAGCAGGGCTTGGCGCAGCGGTTCAGTGCCATTTGAGCATGGCCTGAGACCTGGTTGCCCCGATTTGCGAGCAAGTCCGCTGCCACAGGGTTTTGTGTCGTTTACAAGGCTCCCGTTCCACACAAAACCTGTGCAAGCTTGCTCGCGAATGAGTCGACTCGATATCCGACTGTGAACTCAGCGAGCAAACCGCTGCGCCCAGCCAATGATTTTCTTCGGCCGCGGCGTCGCATACGTCCGCACCTTGGACGTCGACAGCCGCAACCGCACCAGCGCTTCAGCGATGGTCACCGCTGCCGTCACTCCGTCCACCACAGGCACCCCGGTACGCCGACGAATCTGTTCATCGAGCCCGGCCATGCCGCCGCAACCCAGGCAAATCACTTCGGCCTTGTCCTGCGTCACGGCCAGTTCAGCCTGATGCACGATCGCCTCCAGCGCGCGCTGCGGCTCGTGTTCCAGTTCAAGAACGGCCAAACCACTGGCTCGAACTGAAGCACAACGGTCCCACAAACCGGACAATTTCAATCGATCCTCGATCAGCGGCACGGTGCGATCCAGGGTGGTGACCACCGAGTACGCGTGCCCCAGGAACATGGCCGTACTGGCGGCTGCGTCAGTGATATCCACCACCGGTACATTGAGCAGTTCCTGCAAGCCTTCGCGCCCATGTTCGCCATAACCGGCCTGAATCACGGCGTCGAACGGCTGGTCGTAGGACATCACCCGATCCATCACGGCGATGGCCGCCAGATAGCTTTCGAAATTGCCTTCAACCGAGTCAGCACCGAAATACGGCGTGAGGCCGACAATTTCCGTACCGGGTGAGGCGACAGCCTGCGCCGAGCGGGCAATGGCCTGAGTGATGGAATCTGTGGTGTTGACGTTGACCACGAGAATGCGCATGAAAAATCCTTATAACGGGCAGTTCTGCGGCCCGAAGTCCGGGCCGCGAAGGGGTTAATGGCAGACGTTGTCGACGGCGAAGGCTTCGCCACTGACGTCGGCGTAGTGCGGTTGGCGTTTGGCGATGATGAGGTAAAGCATTCCGGCGATCCCGGCGCCGATCAGCCAGGAGAAGGGCGAAACGTTGTGGAAACCAGGCACCAGCGCCAGGACGATGGCGATCAGCGCAGCGGGAATAAACGCCGTGACGGCGCGCCAATTGATACCGCGGCTGTAGTAATAAGCGCCGTTGGGGTCTTCGCTGTAGAGCTGAGGAACGTTGATCCGGCCTTTGCGGATCAGCCAGTAGTCGACCATGATCACCCCGTACAACGGGCCGAGCAGGGCGCCCAAACCCGACAGGAAGTACACGATCACCAGCGGACTGTTGTAGAGATTCCACGGCAGGATCAGCACCGCGATGGTCGCGCTGATCAGCCCGGCGCGGCGAAAGGTCAGGTATTTGGGCGCCAGATTGCTCAGCACGAAGGCCGGGGCGACGAAGTTGGCCATGATGTTCACCGCCACGGTGACGATCAGGAACGCCAGGCAACCCAGCACCACAAAGAAGGTGTTGGGAATCGAAGCGATGATCTCGGTCGGGCTTTCGATGATCCGGCCATTGATCTGGAATTGCGCGCCACACAGCAGGACTGTTATCGCGGCGAACACCAGAATATTCACCGGCAAGCCCCAGAAATTCCCGACCTTGATGGTCTTGCGGCACGGCGAGGAGCGGGCGAAGTCGCAGAAGTTGAGAATCAACGTGCCGTAGATCGCCAGCCACAACGCGCCGCCTGCAAAAATATTGCGCCACATCTCGCCGCCGGTCAGCGGTTCGCGGATCGACCAGGCGATGGTTGCGTTGGCTTGCGTGTACATCCACGCGGCGAGCGCGGCGACGGTCAGCAAAATCACCGGCCCGGCGAATGCTTCATACCGGCGAACCATTTCCATGCCGTAGGCAAGAATCGCCAATTGCACGAACCAGATCGCCACGAAGCACACCCAACCCAAAGTCGACAGGCCGAGGATCGCGTTGTCATCGTACTCGGCGAAGCCGGGATGGACTGCCGTCAGTAACACGCGCAAAACCACTGACGCGAGATACGTCTGAATGCCGAACCAGGCGATGGCGATCACCGCCCGGATCAGTGCAGGAATTTGCGCGCCGTGGATGCCGAAACTGATCCGGCTGATCACCGGAAACGGCACCCCGGTTTTCTGCCCCATGTAGCCGGACAGGTTCATGAAGAAATACACCAGTGCCGCGCCAATCCCCAGCGACAGCAAAATCTGCCAGCCACCCAGGCCCAAGGCATACAGGCCGATGGCGAACGAGTAGTTGGCGATGTTGTGCACGTCGTTGGTCCACAGGGCGAAGATGCTGTATTTGCCCCAGCGCCGGCCTTCGGCCTTGGTCGGTGCCAGATCGCTGTTGTGCAGACGCGGGCTCAGTTGTAACGGTTCGCTCAAGCCGTCAGGGGGCAAGGGTTGAGCGTGGACAGAGGCGGGCAGATTCAGCGCGACGTTATTGGAGAGACTTGTACGCATTCCGGCAGGCTCCTGATGTTCAGGACCGCGATGACTGTGCGTGAGCTGTCAGGCTCGACAAATCTTCGTCGCGGCAGTGAACCATCATTGGTTACGGGGCATCTGCAGCCTGTACGGGATAGGGCGCTTCAGGCTTGCGGATCGAAAGTGTGTATGTTTTGCAGTTTTGTATACAAAACATGTATGCACTAAAGCCAGATCTGTGCCAGTTGTTGATCTATGGAATGGGTCTCTCATTTCGAAAAGTTATCGAACGGGACTAAGTGTCTGAAAATCAGTGGATATAAATTGACCGATTGAACAGGTATTTATTTTTTGCGCAAGATTTCGGCTGACATCAAAAGGGAGGGCTTTGCAGGAGGGATGTAACGTTTCAGGGCGCAGAAATGAAAAGTGCACACACAAATGGCACTGATGGTGACAGTTGTGTGTACACGTTTTCGGAGGGTGCCATATAACAAATGTGGGGATGTCACTGGATGCAAAGGTGTGGGTTACGCCTTGCCGATGATATTCCCGGCATGCAACCCGCATTCTTTCTGGGTGGCTTCTTCCCACCACCAGCGGCCTTCGCGCTCGTGCTGATTTGGCAGCACCGGGCGGGTGCACGGTTCGCAGCCGATGCTGATAAAGCCGCGCTCATGCAGGCTGTTGTACGGCAGTTCCAGCATACGGATATAGCCCCAGATCTCTTCGCTGGTCATCTGCGCGAGGGGGTTGAACTTGTACAGGGTGCGCTCCGGCGTGGAGAACGCGCTGTCAATTTCCATCACCGCCACGGCGCTGCGGGTGCCCGGGCTCTGGTCACGGCGCTGGCCGGTGGCCCAGGCTTTGACGTCGGACAGTTTGCGGCGCAACGGTTCGATCTTGCGGATACCGCAGCATTCACCGTGGCCGTCCTTGTAGAAACTGAACAGGCCTTTTTCCTTCACGAACGGTTCCAGTTTCGTGGCGTCCGGCGAGACGATGTCGATGTCGATCTTGTAGTGCTCGCGCACCTGCTCGATGAAACGGTAGGTCTGCGGATGCAAGCGGCCAGTGTCGAGGCTGAACACTTTGACGTTCTTGTTCAGCTTCCAGGCCATGTCCACCAGCACCACATCCTCGGCGCCGCTGAAAGATATCCACAGATCATCACCAAACTCGGCAAACGCGAGTTTCAGGATGTCTTGAGCGGATTTGTTGGCATAGGTCGTGGCGAGGTCCACGACGTCGAACGTTGGGCTCATCAGGGCGGCTTCCTACAGGTCGGTGGCGCTGGGCGCTCTATATGGCGCCGATGGTAACAAAAAGCAGCGGCGCTTGGGGCGTCCTGTGCGTTGCGTGGTTGGGGTTGAGTCGCTAGAGTTCGGGCTCGCTCGACTCAATAAACAATACAAACGGGAGTGTCTTGTGGAAATTGCTTGCCTGGATCTTGAAGGGGTGCTGGTACCGGAAATCTGGATCGCCTTCGCCGAAAAAACCGGAATCGAATCCCTCAAGGCCACCACTCGGGACATTCCCGACTACGACGTGCTGATGAAGCAGCGTCTGCGCATCCTCGATGAGCATGGGTTGAAGCTGGCGGATATTCAGGAGGTGATCGCAACGCTGAAGCCGCTGGATGGCGCAGTGGAGTTCGTCAACTGGCTGCGCGAGCGCTTTCAGGTGGTGATTCTGTCGGACACTTTCTATGAGTTCTCCCAACCGTTGATGCGTCAACTGGGCTTCCCGACCTTGCTTTGTCATCGTCTGATCACTGACGACAGCGGGCGGGTGAGCAGCTATCAGTTACGTCAGAAAGACCCCAAACGCCAGTCGGTTCTGGCCTTCAAGAGCCTCTATTATCGGGTGATTGCGGCGGGTGATTCGTACAATGACACTTCGATGCTGGGCGAGGCGGATGCCGGGATTCTGTTCCACGCACCGGACAATGTCATTCGCGAGTTTCCGCAGTTCCCGGCGGTGCATACGTTTGCCGAGTTGAAGCAGGCATTTCTCAAGGCGTCTAACCGGGATTTGAGCCTATAGTCGTCAGGCCTGACGCCTTCGCAGCAAGCCCGCGCCACAGGGGAATGCATTCTTGTGTGGGCGCGGGCTTGCTCGCGAAGGTTTTAGAGGTTTTAGAGGTTTTAGAGGTTTTGCAGGGTTTGGAGCAGAACCTTCACTTTGGTAATCGACTCCTGATACTCCGCCTGCCAGTCCGAGTCCGCGACAATCCCGCCGCCGCCCCAGCAGCACACCTGCCCATCCTTGACCAATAAACTGCGGATCGCGATGGAGCTGTCCATCTCGCCACGCACGTCCAGATACAACAACGAGCCGCAATACAAGCCGCGACGGGTTGGCTCCAGCTCGTCGATGATCTGCATCGCCCGAATCTTCGGCGCACCAGTGATCGAGCCACCGGGAAAGCTGCCGGCGATCAGGTCCAGTGCATCGCGATCCTGCGCCAGTTCGCCCGTCACGCTGCTGACCAGGTGATGCACATTCGGATAGCTTTCCAGGCTGAACAACTCCGGCACCCGTACCGAGCCGATACGGCAGGTGCGGCCGAGATCGTTGCGCAGCAAGTCGACAATCATCAGGTTTTCCGCGCGATCCTTTGGGCTGGCCAGCAGTTGCGAGGCATTCGCGGCGTCTTCGGCAGGTGTCAGGCCACGGGGGCGGGTGCCCTTGATCGGGCGGGTTTCGACCTGCCGCTGGCTGACTTTGACGAAGCGCTCGGGTGACAGGCTCAGCACTGCAGCGCCGTCGGGCAGGCTCTGGAAACCGGAAAAAGGCGTCGGGCAGGCGTCGCGCAACGCGCAATAGGCCAGCCATGGATCGCCTTGGCACGGCGCGCGAAAACGCTGGGCGAAGTTGACCTGATAGCAGTCGCCGGCCTGAATGTAATGCTGAATGCGTTCGAACGCCTGGCGGTAGTCGTCTGGCGACAGGTCGGGACTCATCGGCTGGTTCAGTTTGAACGGCGTCAGCGAGCCCGTCATCGGCTGACTGAACAGCGCAATCAGCCGCTGTTTTTCACTGTCGGCCAGCGTCGGGTGAAACACCAATTGGCTAGTGGCCGCGTGGTGATCGCTGATCAGCGCCCAGTTGTATAGGCCCAAACGCGCATCCGGTAATTGCAGATCATCGCGCGCCTGACTCGGCAGACTCTCCAGATGCCGGCCGAAGTCATAACTCAGGTAACCGATCAGACCGCCGGCGAACGGCAACTCATAAGGCGCCGGCAATTGCGCGTCGCCCAAGCGCTCCAGATTGTCGCGCAGACGCTGGAGGAAATGGCTGCCGTTTTCGTCCGGCCACACCGCCAGTTGTTCCAGCGGCCAGGCGCTGAGCACGTCATAACGGCCACGGTCGGCACTCGGTCGGCCGCTGTCGAGCAGCACGGCGCCGGGGGCGTTGCGGATTGCCGCGAAGTATCCGGCGGGATTGGCGCGGTAAGGCAGAGGGTGTACGGAACAGGTCAGCATGGGCGGGGCAGATCGGCCATTGAGGCGGGGTAGGGATTGTAGTCCTCTGCGGGAATTGCTCCTAGAGGGGATGTCGGTGATTGGCAGGTTGTGGGGCTGATCGTCCCCGCGCAGCGCATGGGAACGATCATGGACAGGGTGATCAGCCTTCGACGGCGGGAATATGGCCGAACATCTCCTGAGTAAACGCCACCCGCTCTTCAACCGACTCTGTCACGCCACGGGCCTTCAGTTCTTCCAGTCGCGCTTCCACCGCGTGGGTACGCAGCGTCAGCCCGCAGTCGTTGGCGATCTGGATGTTCAGCCCCGGCCGCGCGTTCAGCTCAAGAATCAGCGGGCCTTTTTCCTGATCGAGCACCATGTCCACGCCGATATAACCCAGACCGCACAGCTCGTAGCAGCCAGCGGCGAGTTTCATGAAACCGTCCCAATAGGGCAGTTGCACGCCGTCCACCGCGTTGGTGGTGTCGGGGTGTTTGGCGATGATGTTGTTCAGCCAGGTGCCGCGCAGTGTCAGGCCCGTAGCCAGGTCGACACCCACACCGATGGCGCCCTGGTGCAGGTTGGCCTTGCCGCCGGACTGACGGGTCGGCAGGCGCAACATCGCCATCACCGGATAACCCATCAGCACGATGATGCGGATGTCCGGCACGCCTTCGTAGCTGATGCTCTTGAAGATCTGGTCCGGGGTGACGCGGTATTCGATCAGCGCGCGATCGCGATGGCCGCCTAGCGAATACAGGCCGGTGAGGATGCTGGAGATGTGATGCTCAAGTTCTTCGTGGGCAAGGATCTTGCCCGACACCGTGCGATAGCGTCCCTCGAAACGGTCAGCCACCACGATAATGCCGTCACCGCCGGCGCCTTGGGCCGGTTTGATCACGAAGTCGGTGTGCCCGTCGATGATCTCGCCGAGCTTGTCGATTTCCTTCTCGGTGGAGATCACGCCATACAGCTCTGGCACTTGAATGCCGGCCTCGATGGCGCGCTCCTTGGTGATGATCTTGTCATCGACGATCGGGTACAGACTGCGCTTGTTGTACTTGAGCACATAGTCCGCGTTGCGGCGATTGATGCCCATGATGCCTCGGGCTTCCAGGGCCTTCCAGGTCTTCCAGAAACCGAACATCAGTGATCAGCCTTGTTCAGGAACGCCTTGAAACGCACCAGCTCGGTCAGGCGATAACCGCGATAGCGACCCATTGCCAGCATGAAACCCACCATGATCAGCAGGATCGCCGGGAAGGTGAAGACGAAGTACACCAACTCAGGCACGGTCATGATCAAGTGCGCCAGCGACGCGGCGAACAGCGTGCCGATGGCCACTTTCATCGCGTGACTTGCGCCACGTTCTTCCCAGGTGATCGACAGGCGCTCAATGGTCATGGTCAAAATCACCATCGGGAACAACGCCACCGACAGGCCGCGCTCCAGACCGAGCTTATGGCTGAACAGACTGATCGCCGCGATCAACACCACGACAAAGGTCAGCACCACCGACAGGCGCGGCAGCATCTGCAGTTTCAGATGTTCCAGATAAGAACGTAACGACAGGCCCAGCGCGGTAATCACGGTGAACAGGATGATGCCGAAGCCCAACTGGGTTTCGCGGAAGGCGAGGGCGATCAGTACCGGGGTGAAGGTGCCGAGGGTCTGCAGGCCGATCAGGTTGCGCAGGATCAGGATCACCAGCACGCCAATCGGGATCATCACCATGATCATGAAGGTTTGCTGGGTTTGCAGCGGCAGGCCATACAGCGAGTATTCGAGGAAGTTGGCGTCGGTGTTTTCGTCGGTCAGCTTGGCCAGACGAATCGCATTCATCTCGCTGTTGTTCAGGCTGAAGGTCACGTTGGCTTTCTTGCCGCCGTCGATGGTGATCAGGTTCTCATCGCCGGTCCACCACTGCAGGCGGTCGCTTGGCAGGCCTTGTTCGCCGGTTTCCGGGTTGAAGTACAGCCAGTCGTTGCCATTGAAGCTGCGCAGCCACAATTCAGGGCTTTGTGGTTGATCGGCAACCAGGCGGATGGTGTGGACTTTTTCAACCGGGACGTGCGCGATAGACAGCAACAGTTCGACGATTTTGGCTTTGTGCGCGGTGGACGGATCGCCCGCCAGCAGCAGTTTCACGTTGTCATCGTTGAGGTTGTTGACGCGTTTGATCGCCTCGCCAATGAAGGTTTCGACGTCGGCCGAGTGCTGGCGGATCGGCGCGAGCAGTGCTTCGGCGGCGATTTTTTCCGGGCCTTCGACCGCAATGCTGTCGCGGAAGGTCGGGCCTTTGATCTTGGATTTTTCCGAGGTGTAACGCTTGGTCAGCACCAAACGGTAATACAGGGTCTGGTTGCCCTTGGCCCGGCGCGCCGACCAGGTCACCTTGCGGTTGCCATCGACGCGGTTCACGGCCACGCCATAGTTATTGGAGATGAAGCTTTCGTTGAGGCTGACGTAATCGCGGCTCAGGGGCGGCACGAACATCTGGATTTTGACCGGATCCTTGGCACTGGCGACGAACTCGACCTTGGCATCGATGTTCCACAAATCGTCGGTGGCGTCTTCGGTCACCGGAATGCCGAGCACGAAAATCTGATAGGCCGTAACCGAAACGCCCAGCAACACCAGAATGGTGATCAGGATTTTCAGGTGAAAGGTTAGAGAACGCATGGAAATTACTCGGCGGTATGAGCGGCGATGGTGCAGGCGGGTTTGCCGGCAGCGTATTTAAGACTCGGGTCGACCAGCGCATCGAAACGTTTCAAGGCTTCGGAGCCGATCAAAAGCGGATATTGGAACGCACTTCGGTCGGTCAGGTTCACTTCGATGCTGCGCATCGCCGTGCCCATGCAGATATCCAGCTCGATCACCGGGCGGGCGGTGTACTTCTTGCCTTCTTCCGGGTCGTAGTCGCCGGCGCGGCGCTTGATCTTGCTGACCCGGGCCAGCGGTCGTTCGATCGGGTGTGAATGCGCGGCGTCGATCGCCAGGTAGAAACGTACCCAGGATTCACCGTCGCGCTTGAAGCGTTTGATGTCGCGGGCACTCAGCGAGGCGGTTTTAGCGCCCGTATCGAGTTTGGCCGCGACTTGCAGATTGATGCCATCCAACGAGGCGTATTCGTTGAGGCCGTACACGGTTTTTTCTCCCGCGGCGGCAAGCCCGGGCAGGCAAAACAGAGCAAAAAATGTGGGGAAAGGCTTGAGTCTCATAAATCCTGGTGCGCAGCGTTCCGTTTTCGGTTCAGGTCCTTGGCAAAACTTGCGCAAGCCCCTTCGTGTGCCTATCAGCTTTTTATGACAAGCCGTACAAATGGCCAGCAAATGCGGGCGGCATTCTAGCACGGTGATTTTATGGCGCCAGCGCCCGAGCGGGTCTATAACCCTTGGGGTGGTCCAAGGGTGGTTATTAGACGATTGTCGACAATATCTATTTTTCCTTTGACTGAGGCTGGCGAATTGACTAGTTTTTGCCGCATTGGATTTAAAGGTGTCGACAATCATGCTGGATCAACTCGATCCCCCGGTCATCAGCGGCGACGATTCCGAGACGCTTTCGGAAAACGTCTTCCGGCGCATTCAGGCGGCCATCGTCAAAGGCGAGATCGCTCCAGGCAGCAAAATCTCCGAGCCGGAGCTGGCGCGCACCTACGGCATTAGTCGTGGCCCGCTGCGTGAGGCGATTCATCGTCTGGAAGGTCAGCGCCTGCTGGTCCGGGTGCCGCATGTCGGTGCGCGGGTGGTGTCGCTCAGTCACGCCGAATTGCTGGAACTCTACGAAATCCGCGAATCCCTTGAAGGCATGGCTTGCCGCTTGGCGGCTGAACGCATGAGCGTCGAAGAAATCGACGAGTTGCGCCGGGTGCTCGAAACCCACGAGCGCGACGCGGCATTTCAGGCCGGCGTCGGCTACTACCAGCAGGAAGGCGATTTCGACTTTCACTACCGCATCATTCAGGGCAGCGGCAACCGCACCCTCACGCAAATGCTTTGCGGCGAGCTCTATCAACTGGTGCGCATGTACCGCATCCAGTTTTCTTCCACGCCCAATCGCCCCCGCCAGGCCTTTGCCGAACACCACCGCATTCTCGATGCGATCGCCGACCGTGACGGCGAGCTCGCGGAATTGTTGATGCGCCGTCACATCGGCGCCTCGAAACGCAATATCGCCCGTCATTACCAGGACGGCGCCAACGATAAGACAGCCACTGAACGAGGTGAGTCATGAGTTCCAACCTGAACACTCCAGGCCAGCGTTTCCGCGACGCGGTCGCCAGCGAGCATCCATTGCAGGTGGTGGGCGCGATCAACGCCAACCACGCGCTGTTGGCCAAACGCGCCGGCTTCAAAGCGATCTACCTGTCCGGTGGCGGTGTGGCGGCGGGCTCGCTCGGCGTGCCGGACCTGGGCATCACCGGCCTGGACGACGTGCTGACCGACGTGCGCCGCATCACCGACGTTTGCGATCTGCCGCTGCTGGTGGACGTGGATACCGGTTTCGGTTCTTCAGCCTTCAACGTGGCGCGCACCGTCAAGTCGATGATCAAGTTCGGCGCGGCGGCGATTCACATCGAGGATCAGGTCGGCGCCAAGCGCTGCGGTCATCGCCCAAACAAAGAGATCGTCAGCCAGCAGGAAATGGTCGACCGCATCAAAGCCGCCGTCGATGCCCGCACGGACGACAGCTTCGTGATCATGGCGCGTACCGATGCGCTGGCGGTCGAAGGCCTGGAGTCGGCACTGGATCGCGCTGCCGCATGCATCGAGGCCGGCGCCGACATGATCTTCCCGGAGGCCATCACCGAACTTGAGATGTACAAACTGTTCGCCAACCGCGTGAAAGCGCCGATTCTGGCCAACATCACCGAATTCGGCTCGACACCGCTGTACACCACCGAGCAACTGGCCGGCGCCGACGTGTCGCTGGTGCTGTACCCGCTGTCGGCGTTTCGCGCGATGAATAAAGCGGCGGAAAACGTCTACACCGCGATCCGCCGCGACGGCACGCAGCAGAATGTCATCGACACCATGCAGACTCGCATGGAGCTTTACGATCGCATCGATTACCACACCTTCGAGCAGAAGCTCGATGCGTTGTTTGCGGCGAAGAAGTAAGCCGCCGTACTCCCTAACAAATTCAAGATTGGAGAAAACAATGGCTGAAGCAAAAGTACTCAGTGGCGCCGGGCTCCGGGGCCAGGTGGCCGGGCAAACGGCACTGTCCACCGTGGGCCAGGCCGGCGCCGGGCTGACCTATCGCGGCTACGACGTGCGTGAACTGGCGGCAGAGGCGCAATTTGAAGAAGTCGCTTACCTGCTGCTTTACGGCGAGCTGCCGACCCAAGCGCAACTTGCCGCCTACCAGGGCAAACTGAGCAAACTGCGTGACCTGCCGCAAGCGCTGAAAGAAGTGCTGGAACGCATCCCCGCCGCCGCTCATCCGATGGACGTGATGCGCACCGGTTGCTCGTTCCTGGGCAACATCGAACCGGAGAAAGACTTCAGCGAACAGTGCGACAAGACTGACCGTCTGCTGGCCGCGTTCCCGGCGATCATGTGCTACTGGTATCGCTTCAGCCACGACGGTAAACGCATCAACTGCGTTAGCGACGAGCCCACCATTGGCGGCCACTTCCTTCACCTGTTGCACGACAAGAAACCGAGCGAACTGCACGTCAAAGTGATGAACGTGTCGCTGATTCTGTACGCCGAGCACGAATTCAACGCCTCGACGTTCACCGCTCGCGTTTGTGCATCGACCCTGTCGGACCTGTATTCCTGCGTCACCGCCGCTATCGGTTCGTTGCGCGGCCCGCTGCACGGCGGTGCCAACGAAGCGGCGATGGAAATGATCGAGCGCTTCTCATCGCCCGAAGAGGCGATCAAAGGCACCCTCGGCATGCTTGAGCGCAAAGACAAGATCATGGGCTTCGGTCACGCGATCTATAAGGACAGCGACCCGCGCAACGAGGTGATCAAGGGCTGGTCGAAAAAACTGGCTGACGAAGTGGGTGACAAGGTGTTGTTCGCGGTTTCCGAAGCCATTGACAAGACCATGTGGGAGCAGAAAAAACTGTTCCCGAATGCCGACTTCTACCATGCCTCGGCTTACCACTTCATGGGCATCCCGACCAAACTGTTCACGCCGATTTTCGTCTGCTCGCGCCTGACCGGCTGGGCCGCGCATGTGTTCGAACAGCGTGCCAACAACCGCATCATCCGTCCAAGCGCCGAGTACATCGGCGTCGAACAGCGCAAGTTCGTGCCAATCGAACGTCGCTGAATGGTGGGCCTCCCGCACCGGTAACTGGATAAACCGAGAACCAATGTGTGACCGAGTCCACTTCAGTGCCGGTGCAATGTTCACCTCTTGAAACTACCGTGACCCGAGTCCTGACCCGATGAACACAGAATTTCGCAAGAACCTGCCCGGCAGTCCTCTGGATTACTTCGACGTCCGTGCGGCGGTCGAGGCGATTCAGCCCGGCAGTTACGACACCCTGCCGTACACCTCCCGCGTGCTGGCGGAAAACCTGGTGCGTCGCTGCGATCCGGCCACGCTCACCGATTCCCTCAAGCAACTGATCGAACGCAAACGCGACCTCGACTTCCCGTGGTTTCCGGCCCGTGTGGTGTGCCACGACATTCTGGGCCAGACCGCGCTGGTCGACCTCGCTGGTCTGCGCGACGCGATTGCCTTGCAAGGCGGCGACCCGGCGCAGGTCAACCCGGTGGTGCCGACGCAACTGATCGTCGACCACTCGCTGGCCGTCGAAGCGGGCGGTTTTGATGCCCAGGCGTTCGAGAAAAACCGCGCCATCGAAGACCGTCGCAACGAAGACCGGTTCCACTTCATCAACTGGACCAAAAAGGCCTTCAAGAACGTCGACGTGATCCCGCCGGGTAACGGCATCATGCACCAGATCAACCTGGAGAAAATGTCGCCGGTGATCCAGGTGCGCGACGGTGTGGCGTTCCCGGACACCTGCGTCGGCACCGACAGCCATACCCCGCACGTTGATGCACTGGGCGTGATCGCCATCGGCGTTGGCGGTCTCGAAGCCGAGAGTGTGATGCTCGGCCGCGCCTCGTGGATGCGCCTGCCGGAAAGCGTCGGCGTCGAATTGACCGGCAAGCTGCAACCGGGCATCACCGCCACCGACATGGTGCTGGCACTCACCGAATACCTGCGCAAACAGAAAGTCGTCGGGGCGTGGCTGGAGTTCTTCGGCGAAGGCGCTGCCGCGCTGACCCTCGGCGACCGCGCCACCATCTCCAACATGGCCCCGGAATACGGCGCCACGGCGGCGATGTTCTACATCGATCAGCAGACCATCGATTACCTGAAACTCACGGGTCGCGAAGACCAGCAAGTGCAGTTGGTCGAGCAATACGCCAAGACCACCGGCCTGTGGGCCGACAGCCTCAAAGGTGCGCAATACGAGCGTGGTTTGACCTTTGATCTGTCCTCGGTCGTGCGCAACATGGCCGGCCCGAGCAACCCGCACGCCCGCGTCGCCACCCGCGATCTGGCGGCCAAAGGCATCAGCGGCCAGTGGGAAGAGGTGCCGGGGCAGATGCCCGACGGCGCGGTGATCATCGCCGCCATCACCAGTTGCACCAACACCAGCAACCCGCGCAACGTCATCGCCGCCGGCCTGCTGGCGCGCAATGCCAACAAGCTTGGATTGACCCGCAAGCCGTGGGTCAAATCCTCGTTGGCCCCGGGCTCGAAAACCGTGGCGCTGTACCTCGATGAAGCGGGGCTTACAACGGAGCTGGAGCAACTCGGTTTCGGTGTCGTCGCATTTGCCTGCACGACTTGCAACGGCATGTCGGGTGCGCTGGACCCGGTGATCCAGCAAGAGATCATCGATCGTGATCTGTACGCCACGGCCGTGCTTTCGGGCAACCGCAACTTCGACGGCCGGATTCACCCCTACGCCAAGCAAGCGTTCCTGGCCTCGCCGCCATTGGTTGTGGCGTACGCCATCGCTGGCACCATCCGCTTCGACATTGAGAAGGATGTGTTGGGCGTGGTCGACGGCAAGGAAATCCGCCTCAAAGACATCTGGCCGAGCGACGAAGAAATCGACGCCGTGGTCAAATCCTCGGTCAAACCGGAGCAGTTCCGTCAGGTCTACATCCCGATGTTCGCCATCCACGAAGACACCGGCCCGAAAGTCACGCCGCTGTACGAGTGGCGTGAGATGAGCACCTACATTCGTCGTCCGCCGTATTGGGAAGGCGCACTGGCGGGTGCGCGTCCGCTCAAGGGCATGCGCCCGCTGGCGGTGCTGCCGGACAACATCACCACCGATCACCTGTCGCCGTCGAACGCGATCATGCTCAACAGCGCCGCCGGCGAATACCTGGCGAAAATGGGCTTGCCGGAAGAGGACTTCAACTCCTACGCCACCCACCGGGGTGACCACTTGACTGCGCAACGCGCAACGTTTGCCAACCCGAAACTGTTCAACGAAATGGTGGTGGAAAACGGCAAGGTCAAACAGGGTTCGCTGGCCCGCGTCGAGCCGGAAGGCCAAGTGATGCGCATGTGGGAAGCCATCGAAACCTACATGGAGCGCAAGCAGCCACTGATCATCATTGCCGGCGCCGATTACGGTCAGGGTTCGTCCCGCGACTGGGCGGCCAAGGGCGTGCGTCTGGCTGGGGTCGAGGCGATTGCTGCCGAAGGTTTCGAACGTATCCATCGCACCAATCTGGTGGGTATGGGCGTGTTGCCGCTGGAGTTCAAACCGGGCACCGACCGTCACACCCTGGCCATCGACGGCAGCGAAACCTACGACGTGATCGGCGCCCGCACACCGCGCGCTGAATTGACGCTGGTGATCCATCGCAAGAACGGCGAGCGCGTCGACGTGCCGGTGACATGCCGCCTCGACACCGCTGAAGAAGTGTCGATCTACGAGGCCGGCGGCGTGTTGCAGCGCTTCGCTCAGGACTTCCTCGAAGAGTCGTCGGTTGCCGTTTAAATCATCGTATGTGGGCGTGGGCTTTTGAGTCCCGCGCCTTTGTTAAGGAGCACCATGGCTCACGCACCTCAAATAAAGATCCCCGCTACCTACATGCGTGGCGGTACCAGCAAAGGCGTGTTTTTCAGTCTCAAGGACCTGCCCGAGGCGGCGCAGATTCCCGGCCCGGCCCGCGATGCGTTGTTGTTGCGGGTGATCGGCAGCCCCGACCCGTACGACAAGCAGATCGACGGCATGGGCGGCGCCACGTCGAGCACCAGCAAAACCGTGATCCTGTCGAAAAGCATCAAAGCCGATCACGACGTCGACTACCTGTTCGGTCAGGTCTCCATCGACAAGCCGTTCGTGGACTGGAGCGGCAACTGCGGCAACCTGTCGGCGGCGGTCGGTTCGTTCGCGATCAGCAATGGTTTGGTCGACGCCAGCCGTATCCCGCAAAACGGCGTAGCGGTGGTGCGCGTATGGCAGGCCAACATCGGCAAGACCATCATTGCTCATGTGCCAATCACCCATGGCGAGGTGCAGGAAACCGGCGACTTCGAACTCGACGGGGTGACCTTTCCGGCCGCCGAAGTGCAAGTGGAGTTCATGGACCCGGCAGCAGACGAAGAGGGCGGCGGAGGCTCAATGTTCCCCACCGGCAACCTGGTCGATGAACTGCAAGTGCCCGGTGTGGGCACGTTCCAGGCGACCATGATCAATGCCGGCATTCCGACGATCTTTGTCAACGCCGCCGACCTCGGTTACACCGGCACCGAGTTGCAGAGCGCGATCAACAGCGATCCGAAAGCGCTGCAAATGTTTGAAACCATTCGTGCCTACGGTGCGTTGCGCATGGGGTTGATTGCCAATCTGGATGAAGCCGCCAAGCGCCAACACACACCGAAAGTCGCGTTCGTGGCCAAGCCTGCGGATTACGTGGCCTCCAGTGGCAAGGCGGTTGCGGCAGGTGACGTTGATCTGCTGGTGCGCGCCTTGTCGATGGGCAAATTGCACCACGCGATGATGGGCACCGCAGCCGTTGCGATCGGTACCGCTGCTGCCATTTCCGGCACGTTGGTAAACCTCGCGGCGGGTGGCATCGAGCGCAATGCCGTGCGTTTTGGCCATCCGTCCGGGACCTTGCGGGTCGGTGCTGAGGCCAGTCTGGAAAACGGTGAGTGGGTGGTGAAGAAGGCCATCATGAGTCGCAGTGCGCGGGTATTGATGGAAGGCTACGTGCGCATTCCCGGCGACGCTTTTTAAGTAACACTTCATTCCCTGTGGGAGCGGGCTTGCTCGCGAAGGCGGCGCACCAGGCAACAATGATGTCGACTGACACTGCGCCTTCGTGAGCAAACCCGCTCCTTGGGGATAGTATTTCAACCCAAAAAATCAGCCCTGAACCGAGGTCCCGTCAACGAACCACTTCAAGAGTGAATCGAACATGAGCGCCAACGTAGACCTGAACAATCGCCCCGACTACGACCGTGTCCTGCAGGACATCGCCGACTACGTCCTCTCTTTCAAAGTTGACTCCAGCGAAGCCCTCGACACCGCCCGCAACTGCCTGATGGACACGCTCGGCTGTGGCCTGCTGGCGTTGCGTTTCCCCGAATGCATCAAACACCTTGGCCCCATCGTCGAAGGCACTGTCGTGCCGTTCGGGGCACGAGTTCCGGGCACGAGCTATCGCCTCGACCCGGTGAAAGCCGCGTGGGACATCGGCTGCATCGTGCGTTGGCTTGATTACAACGACACCTGGCTCGCTGCCGAGTGGGGGCATCCGTCGGACAACCTCGGCGCGATTCTCGCGGTGGCCGATCACCTTTCGCAAAAACGTCAGGCCAACGGTGAAGCGCCGCTGACGATTCGCGATGTGCTGGAGGCCATGATCATGGCCCATGAGATTCAGGGCGTGATCGCACTGGAGAATGCCTTCAACCGCGTAGGACTCGACCACGTCATCTTGGTCAAAGTCGCTTCAACCGCCGTCACCGCCAAACTCATGGGGGCCAATCGCGAGCAGTTGTTGTCGGCGTTGTCCCATGCGTTCGCTGACGGACAGGCGCTGCGCACATATCGGCATGCGCCGAACGCCGGCTCGCGCAAATCCTGGGCGGCGGGGGATGCATCGAGTCGTGGCGTGCGCCTGGCGGACATCGCCATGCGCGGTGAGATGGGCATTCCCGGTGTTTTGAGCGCGAAACAGTGGGGCTTTTACGACGTGCTGTTCAGCCACACCAACAGCGATCTGACCTTAAAACCGGAGGATAAACGCAGCTTCAGTTTCTCGCGGCCGTTTGGCAGTTACGTGATGGAAAACGTGCTGTTCAAGATCAGCTTCCCGGCCGAATTTCATGCGCAAACAGCTTGCGAAGCGGCGGTCACGCTGCACCCTCAGGTGCGCAATCGCCTGCATGAAATCGACCGCATCGTCATCACCACACATGAGTCGGCGATTCGCATCATTTCCAAGGTCGGGCCGCTGGCCAATGCGGCCGACCGTGACCATTGCATTCAGTACATGACCGCTGTGCCGTTGGCGTTCGGCAATCTGGTGGCCGAGCAATACGAAGACGATTTTCACAAGGCCCACCCGATCATTGATGTGCTGCGCGAAAAAATGGTCATTGTCGAAGACCCGCGCTTCACTCGCGAGTATCTGGAGGCCGACAAACGCTCGATTGCCAACGCGGTGCAGGTGTTTTTCAAGGACGGTTCGAGCACCGAGAACGTGGTGGTGGAATACCCGATTGGTCACCGTCGCCGTCGCGCCGAAGGCATTCCGTTGCTCGAAGACAAGTTCAAGACGAACCTGGCAACCCGTTTCACCGACCAACGCAGCGGCAAGATCTTCGCGCTGTGCACAGATCAGGCGCAGCTTGAGGCGACTGCGGTGAACCGCTTCGTCGACCTGTTCGTGATCTAGGGCTCATTCAAACCGCAGGATCACCCGGCGGTTGGTCCTGCTCTTCTTCTCGATTTTTTCGCAAAACACTCGACCGATTTCCAGGGTGTTTTGTACGTGGGTGCCGCCACAGGGCTGGAGGTCGATGCCGATCACTTCGACCATTCGCAATTCACCCTGAATCGCCGGCGGGTTAATCGTTTTGCTGCCGGTTTTTTCCAGCAGTGCGGGAAACTCCGAGGCGGGCATCGACAGGGTGGTGACGGCAATGGCCTGCTCGATCAGCGCGTTGAGGTCGTGGGTGAGGCTGTCCTTGTCGAGGGTCATTTGGGGCAGGTCGAAATCCAGCCGGCCCTTGTCGGCACTGATGCTGCACCCGGTGACCGGCGCATTGATGATCGAGCCCAGCAGGTGCAGGCAGGTGTGCATCTTCATGTGTTGATAGCGCCGCGCCCAGTCCAGGCTGGCGTTGAGCAGGGCGCCGACGCATAGCTGAGGCGGGCATTGCGCAACGTTGTGCCAGATGATCGACGGCAGCAACGGGTCGCGCAGCGTTCCCGTCACCTCGATCCGGGTGCCATCCGGCAAGCTGAAGTGCCCGGTGTCGCCCGGCTGCCCGCCACCGGTGGGATAGAACAGCGTGTGTTCGAGGACGACGGCCTGATCAACCACCGCGATCACCCGGGCACTGAAATCGCGCTGATAAGGGGCATTGTTAAAAAGACTGAGGGTTTCCATGGTGTGTACCGACATTTGAACCTCCGATGTTCAATGCATGATTGTTAGCGCTTGGCTGGCAGCTTGGTGATCGCAAATCCGCCCAGCAGGACGGCTGAATACAGCATCAGCTCGCGAGAAATTTCCGTGCCTTCGTACCAGGCGCCGATGATCACGGCGAACACCGGAAAGATGATGAACACGAATGACAGAAGCACCGGGCTCAGGCGTTTGAGCAGGACGAAATAGACGATAAAGCCGCCGACCGACGCTATCAGCCCCAAGTACAGCAGCGCCCCCCAGGAGCGTGGCGTGATGGTGGCGAACGTCGGGTCTTCCAGCGAAAGGCCGGTGACCAGCAGCATCAAACCGGCAATGCCGATGGGCAGAGTGTTGTAGGTGATCACACTGATTGCGCTGCCGTGCTTTTTGGTGATCACGTAGCACAGCGCGTGCATGATCGCCGCGCTGAGAATCGCCAGTACACCAAGCCATTGCGCCTGATCCAGATGCAAACCCTGGCTGCGGATGATCATGAACAGGCTGCCGAAACCGATGGCGATCCCGAGTATTTGCGTCGCCTGGATGTTCTCGCGCAGAAACAGCGCAGAAAAAATCAGGATGAACACCGGCATGCAACTGAACAACAGCGCGGTCAGGCCGGACGACACATGCATCTCGCCATAGTTGAGCAAGTAGTAGGGCAGGCTGAAATACGACAGCGTGACGAACACAAAGAACCAGCGACTCCGCCGGGGGAACAGCAGCGGTTCTTTGCGCAATACGGCGAAGCCGAGGAACAGCGGAAAGGCAATCAGAAAGCGCAGCCCGGCGGCAGTCAGTGGCGGCACACTTTCCACGGCAATCTTGATCCCCAGCCATGTCGTGCCCCAACTCAGGCAGACGATCAGAAACAACACGCTGGTGACCAACCCGGCGAGCCAGGGTTTGCTGGTGTTCAACGGTGTGCTGAGGGCGATCGACATGCGGTGTGCTCCGAACGACGGAATTGACCTGATTACTGAAAAGGTCTATCCCTGATTGAACCTGTTTTCAGTACGCTATTCGGGGCAAGAATGACTGTCAAAGTAAGTATTGCCATGGTGTCAATCCTGCGTGACGGCCTGGCCAATGGCGTCGGCGTGAAGTATCAGCGCCTCGCGGACGCGGTCGAGAAGGCCATCGTTGCCGGTGTTATCGAGGCCGGTTGCAAGTTGCCACCTCACAGGTTGTTGGCCGATAGCCTCGGCGTCACCATCGGCACCGTCAGCCGTGCCTACGGCGAACTGGAGCGTGTGGGATGGGTCGTGGCCCGTGTAGGAGACGGCACTTATGTGCGTCAGCGCGGGATGGAGCGGCCGCAAGACAAGGGCTTTCGCAATGTCAGCGATGAGCCCCCGGCCTGCTTCGACATGAGTCGCAATCAGCCGATTCCCGGGCAGGAAACGGCTTTGATGAGCCAAGCCCTACAGACACTGGCCGGTGATCCGCACCGCTTGCAGCAGTTGACGGGATACACCGCTGAAGGTGGACTGCCACGGCATCGAGCGGCGGGTGCCCAATGGCTGCGTCATGGGGATTTTGTCCCGCACGCCGATCAGGTGCTGTGCGTCAACGGTGGTCAGCATGGCCTGTTGTGCGCGTTGATGGGTTTGCTCAAGGCGGGTGACACGGTGGTCACCGAGCATTTGTCCTACCCCGGATTGATCAGCGTCGCACGCCAACTCGGGATAAAGCTGATCGGTGCCGCGATGGATGACGAAGGACTGTTGCCCTCGGCGCTGGAGGACATTTGCCGTCAGCACCGGGTATCCGCGCTGTATTGCACGCCGACGATCCAGAATCCTACGGCGGCGGTCATGTCGATCTCACGACGCCAGGCGATTGCCGAGGTCTGTCGCCAACACAACCTTCTGATCCTCGAAGACGAAGCACACGCGGTGCTGGATCGCCAGCGTCCGCTGCCTCTGAGTTATTTCGCCCCTGAGCGTTCAGTGTTGATCGGCAGTCTGAGCAAGGCGGTTTCGGCGGGGGTGCGGGTTGGCTATCTGCATGTGCCGCAAGCGTTGCTTGGGCGCATCAGCTCCGCCATTCGTGGTACCTGCTGGATGGCTAATCCATTGACCCAGGAGGTGGCGACTCTGTGGATCGAAAACGGCATGGCCGAGCGCTTGCTGGATGAGCAGATCGGCGAGATCGGCCGGCGCAAGGCCTGGGTGGCGGGGGCGCTGGAGGGATTGAGCTACAAGACGCATATCCACAGCCCGCATTTCTGGTTGCAAGTGCCTGAGCTGTGGCGGGCGTCGCAGATTGCCGCGGAATTGAAGGAAAACAACTATCTGGTGGCGACCGCCGAGGCGTTCGCCGTCGGGCACGCGGCGGTGCCGCAGTTTATTCGGGCGAGTGTGTGCAATTCGGTGGGGGATGACAGGTTGTTGCTGGGTGGGTTTGAAGCGCTGGCGCGGTCACTCACCGAAACCGCGTAATCGTTCTTCGCGAGCAAGCTCGCGAAGGTTTCAGATCAGGCACCGCGAATCTACTTGAACCGCCGCTCCACGCCTTTCTCGACCAGAATCTTCGCCGAAATTTCCTCCACCGAGAAATGCGTGGAGTTGATGTTCGGGATGTTTTCGCGGCGGAACAGGTTTTCCACTTCGCGCACTTCGAATTCGCACTGGGCATAGCTCGAATAGCGGCTGTTGGGCTTGCGCTCGTTACGGATCGCGGTGAGGCGATCCGGGTCGATGGTCAGGCCGAACAGCTTGTGCTGGTGCGCGCGCAGGGCGGCTGGCAAGGTCAGGCGCTCCATGTCGTCCTCGGTCAGTGGGTAGTTGGCGGCGCGGATGCCGAACTGCATCGCCATATACAGGCACGTCGGCGTCTTACCACAACGCGACACGCCCACTAGTATCAGATCGGCCTTGTCGTAATAGTGCGTGCGGGCGCCGTCATCGTTGTCGAGGGCGAAGTTCACCGCTTCGATGCGCTCCATGTAATTGGAGTTGTGCCCGATCGAATGCGACTTGCCGACGGTGTAGGAAGAATGCTCGGTCAATTCCTGCTCGAGAGGCGCCAGGAAGGTCGAGAAAATGTCGATCATGAAACCATTGGAGGTGGCGAGAATCTCACGAATGTCCTGATTGACGATGGTGTCGAAGATAATCGGGCGAAAGCCGTCGGTTTCAGCGGCTTTGTTGATTTGTTGTACCATGGCCCGCGCTTTTTCCACGCTGTCGATGTACGGGCGCGTGAATTTGCTGAAGCCTATGTTTTCGAACTGCGCCAAGAGGCTTTGACCCAGGGTTTCGGCGGTAATGCCGGTGCCATCGGAGATAAAGAAAGCAGATCGTTTCATTTGCACCTTGGGCCTTAAGTGAGTGTCCTGTGTTGCCTATGCATGCCGTCGTGGCGGCGCCTGTTGTCGCCATACTACGTTGCCGCTCCTCGCCATAGCCAGCTATGACTTGCCGCGGCGCCTTGTCTGGCAACAAC
Organism: Pseudomonas sp. EA_65y_Pfl2_P74; assembly: GCF_963970575.1. Lineage (NCBI taxonomy): Bacteria > Pseudomonadati > Pseudomonadota > Gammaproteobacteria > Pseudomonadales > Pseudomonadaceae > Pseudomonas > Pseudomonas sp. EA_65y_Pfl2_P74. The sequence continues at coordinate 160,973 of NZ_CAXAOQ010000012.1, read as the reverse complement.
AGTCACTCGCCACATCGGCATGCATAGGCAGTACAGGACACTTATGAGCATTTCTGGATATGATAGGCGCGATTTGCCGGCCGCCATTGGCCCGCATTCTCACTTATTTTCCAGGTCCAGGCCATACAGCCGGCCAACGCTCCCCCGAGCCGCCGGCTTCTGAGCTTTTCCAACACAGTTAGTGGAGAGATCACCTTGGTAGAGTACGTAGTTTCCCTCGATAAGCTCGGCAAACACGATGTTGAGCATGTGGGGGGCAAGAACGCATCCCTGGGCGAGATGATCAGCAACCTGGCAGGCGCCGGTGTGTCGGTCCCTGGCGGCTTTGCCACCACCGCTCAGGCCTATCGCGACTTCCTCGAACTGAGCGGCCTCAACGACCAGATCCACAAGGCCCTCGACGCACTCGACGTTGATGACGTCAATGCGCTGGCCAAGACCGGCGCCCAGATCCGTCAATGGATCATGGAAGCCGAGTTTCCTGAAAAACTGAATGCCGAGATCCGCACCGCGTTCGCCGCGCTGTCGGCCGGTAACCCTGACGTGGCCGTGGCCGTGCGTTCTTCGGCCACCGCCGAAGACTTGCCGGACGCCTCTTTTGCCGGTCAGCAGGAAACCTTTCTGAACATCCGTGGCGTGGAAAACGTCATCCGCGCTGCCAAAGAGGTGTTCGCTTCGCTGTTCAACGACCGTGCGATCTCCTACCGCGTGCACCAGGGCTTCGACCACAAGCTGGTTGCCCTGTCGGCCGGCGTGCAGCGCATGGTGCGTTCGGAAACCGGCACCGCCGGCGTGATGTTCACCCTCGATACCGAATCGGGCTTTCGTGACGTGGTGTTCATCACCGGCGCCTACGGCCTGGGTGAAACCGTCGTACAAGGCGCGGTGAACCCGGATGAGTTTTATGTCCACAAGGGCACGCTGGAAGCCGGTCGTCCGGCGATCCTGCGTCGCAACCTGGGCAGCAAAGCCATCAAGATGATTTACGGCGACGAGGCCAAGGCCGGTCGGTCGGTCAAAACCGTCGATGTCGACAAGGCTGACCGCGCGCGTTTCTGTCTGAGCGACGCCGAAGTCAGCGAACTGGCCAAGCAGGCGATGATCATCGAGAAGCACTACCAGTGCCCGATGGACATCGAATGGGCCAAGGACGGTGACGACGGCAAGCTGTACATCGTGCAGGCCCGTCCGGAAACCGTGAAAAGCCGCACTCAGGCCAACGTCATGGAACGTTACCTGCTCAAAGAAACCGGCACCGTGCTGGTCGAAGGTCGCGCCATCGGCCAGCGCATCGGCGCCGGCAAGGTTCGCATCATCAAGGACGTGTCCGAGATGGACAAAGTCCAGCCGGGCGACGTGCTGGTGTCCGACATGACCGACCCGGACTGGGAACCGGTGATGAAGCGCGCCAGCGCCATCGTCACCAACCGGGGCGGCCGTACCTGCCACGCGGCGATCATTGCCCGTGAACTGGGGATTCCGGCCGTCGTGGGCTGTGGTAACGCCACCCACCTGCTGAAGGACGGTCAGGGCGTGACCGTGTCCTGCGCCGAAGGCGACACCGGTTACATCTTCGAAGGCGAACTGGGCTTCGACATCAAGAAGAACTCCGTGGATGCCATGCCTGATCTGCCGTTCAAGATCATGATGAACGTCGGCAACCCGGACCGCGCCTTCGACTTCGCGCAACTGCCGAATGCCGGTGTGGGCCTGGCCCGCCTGGAATTCATCATCAACCGCATGATCGGCGTCCACCCCAAAGCACTGCTGAACTACGACGGCCTGCCGCCGGAAATCAAGGAAAGCGTCGACAAGCGCATCGCCGGTTACGACGATCCGGTCGGTTTCTACGTCGAAAAACTGGTTGAAGGCATCAGCACCCTCGCGGCTGCCTTCGCGCCGAAGAAAGTCATCGTGCGTCTGTCGGACTTCAAGTCCAACGAATACGCCAACCTGATCGGCGGCAAACTCTACGAGCCGGAAGAAGAAAACCCGATGCTGGGCTTCCGTGGCGCTTCGCGTTACATCAGCGAATCGTTCCGTGACTGCTTCGAACTCGAATGCCGGGCCCTCAAGCGGGTGCGCAACGAGATGGGCCTGACCAACGTCGAAATCATGGTGCCGTTCGTGCGCACCCTTGGCGAAGCCAGCCAGGTTGTGGATCTGCTCGCAGAGAACGGATTGAAGCGCGGCGAGAACGGTTTGCGCGTCATCATGATGTGCGAACTGCCGTCGAACGCGATTCTCGCGGAAGAATTCCTCGAATTCTTCGACGGTTTCTCGATCGGTTCCAACGACCTGACTCAACTGACCTTGGGTCTGGATCGCGACTCGGGCATCATCGCGCACCTGTTCGACGAACGTAATCCGGCGGTCAAGAAGCTGTTGGCCAACGCGATTGCCGCGTGCAACAAGGCCGGCAAGTACATCGGTATCTGCGGTCAGGGGCCTTCGGATCACCCGGATCTGGCCAAATGGCTGATGGAACAGGGCATCGAAAGCGTGTCGCTGAACCCGGACACCGTGCTGGAAACCTGGTTCTTCCTGGCGGAAGGCCAAGCGGCCCAATAAGTCGTTAATGAAGCCTCGACCTGCCTTTGCGGGTCGAGGCTTTGAGATTGAAGTAGGGCGGGCTCCTGTGGATGCCGCCCTTTTTTGTGCAAGAGCATTATGCAAAGCAGCAGCAACCTATTTCCTGTCGCCCTGATCAGCGCCGAGCGGCGCGGCGATCTGAGCGAAGATGTTTACCGATTGAAACCCGGCAACAGCCCGGACTGGTCTGTGGAAATCGCCGTCACCCGTTTGGGTATGGCCGATGAACCGGCCGTGCGCGGCGTGCCAGTGATTCTGTTGCATGGCAGTTTTTCCAATCGGCGCTTCTGGTTTTCCCCGAAAGGTCTGGGGCTGGGTGCGTACCTGGCACGGCTGGGTTTCGACGTGTGGATCCCGGAGATGCGCGGTCACGGTCTGTCGCAGCGCAACGAGGATTACCGGCGCAATCGCGTCGCTGACTACGCGCGATACGATCTGCCGGCAATTGCCGCGTTCGTGCGCGAGCAGAGCGGTCAGGTTCCGCATTGGCTCGGGCACTCGCTGGGCGGCATCACCCTGGCGGCGGCGCTGGGCGGCGAATACCTGGGTGAGCCGGCCGTGGCGTCCGCGGCATTTTTTGGCACGCAAGTCAGCCGAACCTACTGGCCCCTGAAAATCCCACCGGTGGAGTGGAGCAGTCGCTTCATTCTCAAGCGATTTGCCCAGCTATCGGGCTCGCGTCTTAAACGTGGGCCAGAAGACGAGCCGATCGGTCTGGCCATCGAAAGCATGCGCTGGTATGGCTTGTTCGGTCGTTTTGGTGACAAGGACAAGGATTGGTGGGCCGGTTTGGCAGATGTTCAAGTGCCCGTGCTGGCGGTCAGCGCAGCGGGGGACCATCAGGACCCGGCCTGGGCCTGTCGCAAACTGTTCGAGCAGATAGGCAGCGAGCAAAAACAGTTCGTCAATCTGGGGCGCGAGCAGGGCTTCAGCGAAAATTTCGGTCATGTCGAGATGTTGGTGAGCAAATCTGCGCAGACGCAAGTGTGGCCACTGGTTGCACGCTGGTTGAGCGATCAGCAAGCGCCCCTGCTGGGTGGGAAGCCGGATATGGCGGCTGCAGGCTGAGTCGCAGGCTCTGAAAAGGGCATTTCGTTCGGCATGGCTTGCGGCTAAGATATGACGCGTTGTGCGGTTCTGGTCATATTGGGTGGCTGTTTAGCTATTACGTTTCAGCGTTTGTTCAGGTTCGTTCAGCGACCATGGGATGAACTAAGGTAAACAGCGACCGCCGGAACTCGTTTCAAAAGAGTGCGTCATCCCTGATCGTCTTCCTTTTCACAGGAGTTTTTCGATGAACCATTACCTTACGCCTGACCTTTGCGACGCTTATCCGGAGCTGGTTCAGGTGCTGGAACCGATGTTCAGCAATTTCGGCGGCCGTGATTCGTTCGGCGGCGAAATCGTGACCATCAAATGCTTCGAAGACAACTCGCTGGTCAAGGAACAAGCCGAGCTCAACGGCCACGGCAAGGTGCTGGTGGTCGATGGCGGCGGTTCCCTGCGCCGTGCGCTGCTGGGCGACATGATCGCCGAGAAGGCCGCAAAGAATGGCTGGGAAGGGCTGGTGATCTACGGTTGCATCCGTGATGTCGACGTTATTGCCCAGACCGATCTCGGGGTTCAGGCCTTGGCCAGTCATCCGATGAAGACCGAAAAACGCGGCGTTGGCGACCTCAACGTTGCGGTGACTTTTGCCGGTGTGACGTTCCACCCGGGGCACTACATTTATGCGGACAACAACGGCGTGATCATCTCGCCGAGCCCGCTGAAGATGCCTGAATAAGCCTTCGACAAAGGGATGAGGATGTTCGAGGAAGAAAACGCGCAATGGGGGCTGGTGCATGCCCTGGTGCTGGACGGTAAAGGCGGTGCGCGTTCGATAGCCCGGACTGAACTCGACGATTTGCAACTGCAGGCCCATGAAAGCCTGTGGCTGCATTGGGATCGCAGTCATCCGCAAACCCAGACCTGGCTGCGCAAATCCAGTGGTCTCAATGAATTCACCTGCGACCTGCTGCTGGAAGAGAACACCCGACCTCGTTTGTTGCCGTTGCCGGATGCCGAGTTGTTGCTGTTTTTGCGCGGGGTCAATCTCAATCCGGGCGCGGAGCCGGAAGACATGGTGTCGGTGCGCATTTTTGCCAGCGCTCAGCGTGTGATCTCCCTGCGTTTGCGACCGTTGCGGGCTACCGATGAATTGCTCGCGCAACTGGCAGACGGCAAAGGCCCGAAAACCGCTTCTGAACTGATCCTTTATCTGGCGCAGTTCCTTACCAACAAGGTGCAGGATCTGGTCACTTGCCTCTCGGAAATCGCCGATGAGGAAGAAGAAAAAATGGATGCCGACGAACGGTATACACCCGATCATGGCGCCATTTTGCACATCCGTCGCAGGGCGGCTGGACTGAAGCGTTTTCTCGCGCCACAGCGGGATATCTTCGGCCAGATGACGCGGATAAAACTGCCCTGGTTCGTCGATGACGATGCCGACTACTGGAACGAATTGAACAACAGCCTGACGCGTTATCTCGAAGAGCTCGAATTGACCCGAGAGCGCGTGGGGCTTGTGCTGGAGGCTGAGGACCGGCGCCTGAGCGAGCGCATGAATCGCACGATGTACCGCTTCGGGATCATTACCGGGATCTTTTTACCGATGAGTTTTATTACCGGTCTGCTGGGTATAAACGTCGGTGGAATTCCGCTTTCCGGGAGTCCTTACGGCTTCCTGGTGGCTTGCCTGCTGATGGTCGCTGTGGCCCTTGGGCAGTGGTGGTTGTTCCGACGTTTGCGTTGGGTTTAGAGATGCCGCATGTGACCCGACCAAATTTGCCCGCGTCTTTCACAGACATCACGAGAGGTGCGTATGCACGATCCGTTTGAACAGTCTTTGCGTGACATGCTCAACGCTTCGCCGTCCAGCCGCGACGACGATGCGTGCCTGGGTCGCGTACTCAAAACCGCCAACCGCCAGGTCGGCGCCGGCGATCTGTTCAGCCTGCTGGGCCGCTGGCTGCCCGCGCTGATGATCGCCTTGAACAACGGATCGGCCCATGTTTCGCCGGTTTCCCGTCTTCGTAAACCTACCGCTCGCACTGCTGATAAGGCTGATTGAATATGGAACTTGATCTCTGGACTCAGAGCCTCGTCACTGCAATGACTGCGTTGTGGACCAAAGTCGCCAACTTCATCCCGAACCTGTTTGGCGCACTGGTCGTGCTGCTGCTGGGTTTCGTCGTGGCGAAGCTGCTCGATACCTTGCTGTCCAAGCTGCTTGCCAAACTGGGTCTCGACCGCCTGATGGGCGGCACCGGTTTGACCAAGTTGATGTCGCGTGCCGGGTTGCAGGTACCGATTTCGACCCTGATTGGCAAAATCGTCTACTGGTTCGTTCTGCTCATTTTCCTGGTTTCTGCAGCAGAATCCCTCGGGCTTGAGCGAGTTTCGGCTACGCTCGACATCCTGGCGCTGTATTTGCCGAAAGTATTCGGCGCCGCGCTGGTGTTGCTGGTAGGTGTTCTGCTCGCACAACTGGCCAACGGGCTGGTGCGTGGTGCAGCAGAAGGCGTAGGTCTGGACTACGCTTCGGGATTGGGTCGAATTGCACAGGGACTGGTGATCATCATCAGCATCTCGGTTGCGATCAGTCAGCTTGAGGTCAAGACCGACCTTCTGAACCATGTGATCGTCATTGTTCTGATTACCGTTGGTCTGGCCGTTGCGCTGGCCATGGGCTTGGGAAGCCGGGAAATCGCCGGTCAGATTCTTGCGGGAATCTATGTGCGTGAGTTGTATCAGGTTGGGCAACAAGTGCGTGTTGGCGAGGTCGAAGGCCAGATCGAAGAGATCGGCACGGTTAAAACCACACTGCTGACCGATGAGGGTGAGCTAGTCTCTCTTTCCAATCGGATCCTGCTGGAACAGCATGTGAGTAGCCGCTAATCCGGCAAACCCTGCTAATGTATGCCGCCGCAAAATGCCAGCTGATGCTGGTTGCGGCGGACATTGACCTGACTGTCGGCACGACTTGTTTTGAATAAAGCCCATACGCTATCCACGCGCTACGACCCCCGCGAACTCTCTGATGAGGAGTTGGTCGCGCGCTCGCATACCGAGCTTTTTCACGTAACGCGCGCTTATGAAGAACTGATGCGGCGTTACCAGCGAACATTATTTAACGTCTGCGCGAGATATCTCGGGAACGATCGCGACGCGGACGATGTCTGTCAGGAAGTGATGCTGAAGGTTTTGTATGGTTTGAAGAACTTTGAGGGGAAATCGAAGTTCAAAACCTGGCTGTACAGCATCACTTACAACGAATGTATTACGCAGTATCGAAAGGAACGGCGAAAGCGTCGCTTGATGGACGCATTGAGTCTTGACCCGCTGGAAGAAGCGTCTGAGGAAAAGGCGCCGAAACCGGAAGAGAAGGGTGGACTCGATCGCTGGTTGGTGTATGTGAACCCGATTGACCGTGAAATTCTGGTGCTACGTTTTGTCGCAGAGCTGGAGTTTCAGGAGATCGCAGACATCATGCACATGGGTTTGAGTGCTACAAAAATGCGGTACAAGCGTGCTCTAGATAAATTACGTGAGAAATTTGCAGGCATTGCTGAAACTTAGTTCAGCGCAAATATCTCTTACGTGTAGGCAAGTTCTGATAGAATTGCCGCCGAGTTGTCCCCCGGTTTGCGGGACTGCTTCACAATCACCAGATGGGGATTTAACGGATGAAACTGAAAAACACCTTGGGCTTGGCCATTGGTTCTTTGATTGCCGCCACTTCGTTCGGCGCTCTGGCACAAGGCCAAGGCGCAGTTGAAATCGAAGGCTTCGCAAAGAAAGAACAATTCGACAGCGCTCGTAACTTCAAGAACAACGGCAACCTGTTCGGCGGTTCGATCGGTTACTTCCTGACCGACGACGTTGAACTGCGTCTGGGCTACGACGAAGTGCACAACGTGCGTTCCGACGATGGCCGTAACATCAAGGGCGCCAACACCGCTCTGGATGCTCTGTACCACTTCAACAACCCAGGCGACATGCTGCGTCCATACGTATCGGCTGGTTTCTCCGATCAGAGCATCGGTCAGAACGGTTCCGGCGGTCGTAACCGCTCCACCTTCGCCAACGTTGGCGGCGGTGCCAAGCTGTACTTCACCGACAACTTCTACGCTCGTGCTGGCGTTGAAGCTCAGTACAACATCGACCAGGGCGACACCGAGTGGGCTCCTAGCGTCGGTATCGGTGTGAACTTCGGTGGCGGCTCCAAGCCTGCTGCTGCTCCAGTTCCAGCACCGGCTGAAGTCTGCTCCGACAGCGACAACGACGGCGTTTGCGACAACGTTGACAAGTGCCCGGACACCCCAGCCAACGTAACTGTTGACGCTGACGGCTGCCCAGCAGTTGCAGAAGTTGTTCGTGTTGAGCTGGACGTCAAGTTCGACTTCGACAAGTCGGTTGTGAAGCCAAACAGCTACGGCGACATCAAAAACCTGGCTGACTTCATGAAGCAGTACCCATCCACCACCACTACTGTTGAAGGTCACACTGACTCCGTCGGTCCTGACGCTTACAACCAGAAACTGTCCGAGCGTCGTGCAAACGCCGTTAAGCAAGTTCTGACCAACCAGTACGGTGTTGAATCGTCCCGCGTTCAGTCTGTTGGCTACGGCGAATCCCGCCCAGTTGCTGACAACAAAACTGAAGCTGGCCGCGCTGTAAACCGTCGCGTAGAAGCGCAGGTTGAAGCTCAAGCTAAGTAATTAGCTGCCGCTCTGAGAAAAGCCCGGCTTATGCCGGGCTTTTCTTTGCCTGTGATTTGGCCTTACGAGACGCACGCGGCCCCTAGGCAGAGCTGCCACAGGCTGCGATCTTTTGATCTTCAACAACAGCCGCCACTGCACCGATCACCAGAATGGCAGGGCTCTTGAGTTCAAACCTGCAAGCATCGTCACTCATTGACGTCAGATTGCTCCGGCATTCGCGCTGCTCCGGCAACGACGCATTTTCGATCATTGCCACCGGCGTATCCGCCGCCATCCCGCCTGCCAACAGTTGATCGCGGATCTCGACTAGCTTGGCCACCCCCATGTAGATCACCAGGGTTGTGCCGCCCTGCGCCAGCGCCTGCCAGTTCAATTGGCTGTCGTCCTGAGTGTGTGCGGTCACCAGCGTCACACCGCGAGCGACACCCCGCAATGTGAGAGGAATATCACACTGCGTCGCTCCGGCCAGCCCGGCAGTGATGCCGTTGACCCACTCGACTTCGACGCCACGCTCGCGCAACCACAGCGCTTCTTCGCCCCCACGCCCGAAAATGCACGGATCACCGCCCTTGAGCCGCACGACGCATTTACCGTGGCGGGCATAGCGCAGCATCAACCGATGGATGAACGCCTGCGGTGTCGAGCGGCACCCACCGCGTTTTCCCACCGCAATAATCCGCGCGGTGGGGCAGTGTTCCAGCACTGCGTCGTTGACCAGATCATCGATCAGCACCACATCGGCTTCGCGCAAGGCGCGTACCGCTTTGAGGGTCAGCAGTTCCGGGTCGCCGGGGCCCGCGCCCACCAGCCAGACTTTTGCATTCATGGTGTTTTCCTCATCCGATGGTCGCGACTGGCTGCACATCGGCGGCCAGCAAGCGTTTTATTTCCGCAACGCAGGAGCCGCATTGCGTGCCGCAGCCCAGTTGGTTTTTCAGCCCTTGCAGATCCAGACCCTGACGAATGCCGGCGCAGACTGCGTTGAGGCTGACGTTTTCGCAGTTGCACAAGGTTTTATCCGGGGCGATTTGCGCTTCGGCGCTACCGGGTGGTGCGCTCATTGGCGCCAGTAGCCAGCGACGCAGTTGTTCGTCCGCGCGGCCTTCCAGCCATAGGCCCTGCAGCCAATGCTGCGCGAGGGTCTCACCGGCCAGCCGAATCGCAGTGATTCGGCCGTTTTCGATTCGCACGCGTTTGCCGATGGCGCGACGTGGGTCGTCGTAGGCCAGTACGGGCCCGTCGATAAGCGACAGGCATTGGTCAATCTCACGCAGTAATTGCGGATCTGGCGCCTCGCTGCTGGCGGCGCGTATCAGCAATGCCGATCGTTCACGTCCGACAAGGCTGAGACTTACGTAGGAAAATGCCTCGCAGAGTGGTCTTAGGGTCTCGAAATGCCGTTGTACATCGCCCTCAATGAGGGCGAATAGCCGCCATGGCAAGTTCACCGATTCCACGCGCACTCCGCTGTGTTTGAGTTCCGGCTGCCTGGACAGGGGGTCGAAGGCGCTCAGTGTCAGCGTGTTCACGCCACCCTTGAGAAAGCGATCGCCCCAATGCATCGGCAAAAATGCCTGACCTGGACGCACACTGTCATCGCTGCTTAGCGCGACGATCACAGCCCCTCGACGACTCTTCAGGTTGATCAGATCCCCGGGCTGCAAGCGATGCCGGCGCAACTCGTCGGGATGCAGACTCAATACCGCTTCGCTGACATGGCCGAACAATTGCGCCGCGGTGCCGGTGCGGCTCATGCCGTGCCATTGATCGCGCAGGCGACCGGTGATCAGCGTCAGTGGAAAACGTGCATCGCGCGGTTCCTTGGCGGCGCGATAGGGGTCGGCAATGAACTGCGCACGCCCGTTTGCCGTAGGAAAAATACCGTCGCCGTACAAGCGTGGGGTGCCTTGCCTGGCTCCGGAGGGGAAGGGCCACTGCTGGGGGCCTATCTCGTCGATCAAGGCATGGCTGATCCCCGACAAATCCAGGTCACGCCCGCGCGTCAGCAGTTTGTATTCATCGAACAACTGCGCGGGTTGATCGAAGGCAAACAGACTTGGCTGATCAAGACGCAGACGTTTCTCCAGACGCTGTGCGAAGTCCACCGTGATCGCCCAGTCTGGACGCGCTTCGCCCGGTGCGACTACCGCTTGGCGAACGTGGGAAATTCGCCGCTCGGAATTGGTGACCGACCCTTCCTTTTCGCCCCAACTGGCGGCGGGCAACAGCAAGTCAGCAAACGCAGCGGTTTCGGTGGTGCGAAAGGCTTCCTGCAACACCACGAACGGACAGGCTTGCAGTGCTGCACGCACGGCACTTTGATCCGGCATCGATTGCGCAGGGTTGGTGCAGGCAATCCACAACGCCTTGATCTTGCCGCTGCGTACTTGCTCGAACAGTTCGATGGCGCTCAGTCCAGCGGTTTCGGGCAACCGTTCCACCCCCCAATAAGCCGCTACCTCGGCGCGATGCTCCGGATTGCCCGCGTCACGATGGCCGGGCAATAGGTTGGACAGACTGCCGGTTTCCCGCCCACCCATGGCATTCGGCTGACCGGTAAGGGAGAAAGGTCCTGCGCCGGGACGGCCGATTTGTCCGGTAGCCAGATGCAGATTAATCAGTGCACTGTTCTTGGCGCTGCCGGCGGTGGACTGGTTCAAACCCATGCACCACAACGACAGGAAGCTCGGCGAAGTGCCCACCCATTCAGCACATTGCTGCAACTGCTCGACACTGATCCCGCACAACTGCGACACCATCGGCGGGGTGTAATCGCGCACCAGGCTTTTCAGCGCCGTCAGGCCCTCGGTGTGGGCGTTGATGAAGTCACGGTCGATCCAGTCTTCCCACAACAACAGATGCAAAATCCCATGGAACAAAGCGACATCGGTGCCGGGCAAAATTGCCAGATGCAGATCTGCCAGATCGCAGGTATCGGTGCGGCGAGGATCAATCACGATGACTTTCATCGATGGGCGGCGGGATTTGGCTTCTTCCAGTCGCCGGAAAAGTACCGGATGGGCGTAGGCCATGTTACTGCCGACGATCATCACGCAATCGCTGAGTTCCAGATCCTCGTAGCTGCACGGCGGTGCATCGGCACCGAGACTGCGTTTGTAGCCGACCACTGCTGACGACATGCACAGCCGAGAATTGCTGTCGATGTTGTTGGTGCCGACCAGCGCCCGCGCCAGTTTGTTGAAGGCGTAATAATCCTCGGTCAGCAGTTGCCCGGAAATATAGAACGCCACGCTGTCCGGGCCATGCTCGGTGATGGTATCGGCGAACACGTTGGCGGCGTGTTCCAGCGCCGTATCCCAATCAGTGCGGCTGCGGGCCAAACCTTTGGCCAGGCGCAGTTCCGGGTACAGCGCTCGGGCTGCGAGGTCGCCGGTCAGGTGCAAGGTCGAGCCTTTGCTGCACAGTTTGCCGAAGTTGGCTGGGTGCGCCGGATCGCCGCTGACGCCGAGAATGCGCTTGCCGTCATGCTCGATCAGCACGCCGCAGCCGACTCCGCAATAACAGCAGGTCGAGGCGCTCGTCTGGCGATTCATCAGACGGCGTCCCGCAGGGCCAGTTGCACGCGACCATTTTCGATCCGCGCCGGGTGATGGTGGGCGCAGCCGACGTCCGGGGCTTGTGCCTCGCCCGTTTGCAAGTCGATTTGCCAGTTGTGCAGCGGGCAGGCCACGCGTTTGCCGTAGATCAAACCCTGGGACAACGGCCCGCCCTTGTGCGGGCAGCGGTCGTCGAGGGCGAAAACCTCATCGTCACTTGTACGAAAAATCGCAATGTCGCCTTTAGGCCCGGTAATGATCCGTGAACCGAGGGCGTTGATCTCATCGAGGGCGCAGATATCGAGCCAGTTCATGCCGGCACCTCCAGGTTTTTCACGGGGATCACATCGAATTCTTTTTTCAGTTGCGGCTGCGCCAGGCGCTCTTTCCACGGGTCCTGTTCGAATGACAGGGAGAATTGCAGGCGTTCGTTCAGCGCTTTGCGACGCTCGGGATCTTCCAGCACGGCTTTCTTGATGTGCTCCATGCCGACCCGTTGCAGGTAGTGCACGGTGCGTTCCAGATAGAACGCTTCTTCGCGATAGAGCTGCAGGAATGCGCCGTTGTATTCGCGGACTTCTTCAGCGGTTTTGAGCTTGACGAAGAACTCGGCGACTTCGGTTTTGATCCCGCCGTTGCCACCGATGTACATCTCCCAGCCGGAATCGACGCCGATGATTCCTACGTCCTTGATCCCCGCTTCCGAGCAGTTGCGTGGGCATCCGGAGACGGCCAGTTTCACTTTGTGCGGTGACCACATGTTGAACAGGTCGTGTTCCAGCTCGATGCCCAGTTGTGTCGAATTTTGCGTGCCGAACCGACAGAACTCGCTACCGACGCAAGTTTTTACCGTGCGGATGGATTTGCCGTAGGCGTGGCCGGACGGCATGTCGAGGTCTTTCCAGACGCCCGGCAGATCCTGCTTTTTGATGCCCAGCAAGTCGATGCGCTGGCCGCCGGTCACTTTGACCATCGGCACGTTGTACTTGTCGGCGACATCGGCAATTCGTCGCAACTCCGACGGGTTGGTCACGCCGCCCCACATCCGTGGCACCACCGAATAGGTGCCGTCCTTCTGAATGTTGGCGTGGGCGCGTTCGTTGATCAGGCGCGATTGCGGGTCGTCCTTGGCTTCGCCGGGCCAGGTGGAAATCAGGTAATAGTTCAGCGCCGGACGGCAGGTGGCGCAGCCATTCGGGGTGCGCCAGTTGAGGTAGCTCATGGTGCCGGCGATGGTCAGCAGATGTTGTTCGCGGATCGCCTGACGAATCTGCCCGTGGTTGAGGTCGCTGCAACCGCAGATGGCTTTTTCGCTTTTCGGTTTGACGTCGGCCGCGCCGCCGACGGTGTTGATCAGGATCTGCTCGACCAGCCCGGCGCAGGAGCCGCAGGAACTCGCGGCTTTGGTGTGTTTCTTGACTTCATCGACGCTGAACAGGCCGTGTTCCTGAATCGCCTTGACGATGGTGCCCTTGCATACGCCGTTGCAGCCGCAGACTTCGGCGGTGTCGGCCATGGACATGGCTTTGTCCTGGCCCTGATGTCCTACATCGCCCAAGGCGTTTTCACCGAACATCAGGTGATCGCGGATCTCGCCGATGGCGTGATTCTCACGAATCTGCCGGAAATACCAACCGCCATCTGCCGTATCGCCGTACAGACAGGCGCCGACCAGCACGTCATCCTTGATCACCAGTTTCTTGTACACCCCGCCGATCGGGTCGGAGAGGGTGATGGTTTCGGTGCCTTCGCCGCCCATGAAGTCGCCGGCGGAAAACAGGTCGATGCCGGTGACTTTGAGTTTGGTCGACGTCACTGACCCTTGATAGCGCGCGAAGCCCAGTTGCGCGAGGTGGTTGGCGCAAACCTTGGCTTGCTCGAAAAGCGGCGCGACCAGGCCATAAGCAATGCCGCGATGGCTGGCGCACTCGCCGATGGCGTAGATGCGCGGGTCATAGGTTTGCAGGGTGTCGTTGACCAGGATTCCGCGGTTGCATGGGATGCCGGCCTTTTCCGCCAGTTCTGTATTGGGGCGGATGCCGGCGGCCATGACCACCAGATCGGCGGGGATGATGTCGCCGTTCTTGAACTGCACCGAGCCGACGCGGCCATTGCCGGCGTCGTGCAGGGCCTGGGTCTGTTCGCACAGGCGGAAATGCAGGCCACGGGATTCGAGGGCGGTTTGCAGCAGTTGGCCGCTGGTTTTGTCCAGTTGCCGCTCCAGCAGCCATTCGCCGATGTGCACCACGGTGACGTGCATGCCACGCAGCATCAGGCCGTTGGCGGCTTCGAGGCCCAGCAGGCCACCGCCGATGACGACAGCGTGTTTGTGGGTTTTCGCGGTGTCGATCATCGCCTGGGTGTCGGCGATGTCACGGTAACCGATCACACCCTGCAAGTTGTTGCCGGGAATCGGCAGGATGAACGGCGTCGAGCCGGTGGCAATCAGCAGGCGATCGTATTCGGCTTCGGTGCCGTCCTCGGCGATCACCCGGCGTTTGACCCGGTCGATCTCCACCACTTTGCGGTTGAGCAATAACTTGATGTTGTTTTCCAGGTACCAGTCGAGGTCGTTGAGCACGATCTCTTCGAACGTTTGCTCGCCGGCCAGCACCGGGGACAGCAGGATGCGGTTGTAGTTGGTGTGCGGCTCGGCGCCGAAGACCGTGATGTCGTACAGCTCGTTGCTCAGTTTGAGCAGTTCTTCCAGGGTGCGGACGCCGGCCATGCCATTGCCGATCATCACCAGTTTGAGTTTTTTCATCAGGTTCTCCGGGGAGCTTCGGCTGGCCTCTTGTGGGCAGTCAGGCGTTGCTCGACAAATTTTGCGCAAACAAAAAAAGGCGTCCCGCTAGTTGCCTAGCGAGGACGCCTTTGTCCTGGTCCCGTTCTCTCGGGAAGCCGGGCCTTCGTCGTTGAAGGTTGGGCTTTATGTGTGGTGAACGGAGCAATGCAGTGGTTGTGCCAAGTGATGCATTGCCGGGTTTATTGGGGGAAACCGTATGTTACTGCCGGTTTTTTGCACCGAATCGAGGCGGGTTGCTCGTTCGTGGAGCGTTTGGCTGATGAATTTGCGCTGGCCTGGCCGACGCTTTCGCGGTCTCAACTGTGAAACAACAAAACCAGCAGCACCAGATTCCCCAACAAGGCCAGCAACGCCATCGTCCGCCAGACCTTCAAAGGCTCACGCTCCAATAAAGGCCTGGGCCGCACGCTGAGGCTGCGTCGTTCCCCTTGTTCCAACACCAATAACCATTCTTGCGCTGTTTCAAATCGTTGTTGCGGGTCGCCAGCCACACCGCGCTCCAGGCTTTGTGCGACCCATTCCGGTACGTCCGGGCGGTAGCGACCGGCACTCACCGGCACGCCGAATCGTGGCCGCTGGAAGGCTTCGACCTCGCCATAGGGAAAGTGCCCCGTCAGCAGAAAATAGAGCGTCACGCCTACCGCGTACAGATCCTGTTGCGCACTCGGTGGGTCGCCGCGAAAGGCTTCCGGGGCGAGGTAGCTCGGTGTGCCGGGCAATGTGGCAGGCGTGTCCTGCGAAAGCCCCGGACAATATGCCAGACCGAAATCCAGCAGCCGCAACTCCCCGTCGTCGCCCAGATGCAGATTCTCCGGCTTGATGTCGCGGTGCAGGATCTGCCGCCGATGCAGCAGCCCCACCGTCCGCAACAAGCGCTCGGCAATGTCTTGCCATTGCGCCAGGGGCAGTGGAGCGTTTTGTTGAAACAACTGCGCCAGCGTCGTCCCGGCATATTCCCGCATCACGTAGTACAAATGCTGACGCTGATGGCCAGCATGGATTTCGGGAAAATGTCTGCCGGCGACACGTTTGAGGAACCATTCTTCCGAGAGCAAGGCCTGCCCGGCCTGGGGATCATCGGCCAGACGCGTCGGCAGGGTTTTCAGCAACCAGCGCCGACCTTGCCCATCAATGACTCGATAGAGCAGCGATTGCTGGCTCTTGCCGACAACGCCTTGCACCTGCCAGCCTTCGAACATCTGCCCGTTTTTCAACGGCGGCGGCAGTGGCCATTGCTGCAAATGAATCAATGCGTCACCGATGCTCGCTTCACCGACGGCATCGACCCGCACCAGCAAAGCACTGGCGTTGTCCTGACTGCCCGCCAGGTGCGCGGCGTTGACCAGCGTCTGTACGGCGCTGTCGAGATCCGGCTGGTCGCGCAGAATGGCCGCAATCGCGGTATCGCTCAGGGTCGACCACACGCCATCGCTGAGCAGCACGAAACACTCGCCCGCGCGCAGCTCACCATCAAGGAAATCCAGCACCAGATGCTGATCCAGCCCCAGCGCACGCTTGAGTACGTGTTGCATGCCCGGCTGCTCCCAGACGTGATCCTGGGAGATGCGCTGCAAGCGGTCGGCCTGCCAGCGATAGACCCGGCAATCGCCGACATGGGCGAGGGTAAAGCGCTGGCCACGCATGACCAAAGCGCTGACTGTGGTGAGCAGCGGTTGCCCACCGCCGTTGGCTTGCAACCAACGATTCTGCGCAATCAGCAAGCGCTCAAGTGCCTGCGCCACGCCCCAGGTTTGCGGTGTGGCGTAATAGTCGAGCGCCAGGGCCTGCAAGGTCGAGCGTGCAGCGAGTCCGCCATCGGCGCATTGGCTGACACCGTCGGCGATGGCGAACAGATAACCTTTGCTCGCTGCCAGCGCCGGAGCGGGCGTGACCAGACGCAAGGCGTCCTGATTCTCCGCGCGCGGGCCGGTGGCACTGGCCTGGGCAAAACTCAGTTGCAGGGCCATGGACTCTTCAGACCCGCGCCGCCGTCACCGCCGCCGACCCCCAGGTGGTTCTCCAGCGACGCTTGACCCCGTGCAGACCAAACCACGCCAGCACGCCAAGACTGGCGAACAACCACAGCGCCAATTGATAGCTGCCGGTGCTCTGTTTGATCGCACCCATGCCCGCCGCCAACGCAAAACCGCCGATACCGCCGGCCATGCCGATCAGCCCGGTCATGACGCCGATTTCCAGACGAAAACGCTGGGGGACCAGTTGGAAAACCGCACCATTGCCTGCCCCTAAACCGAGCATGGTGCAGACGAAAAGCGCCAGCGCCGCGTAGGAACTTGGCAGGTTGAAACCAACAACCGCGATGCAAATAGCCGCGACGGTGTACATCGCCAGCAAGGTGCGGATGCCGCCGAAACGATCAGCCAGGGCGCCGCCCAGTGGCCGCATCAAACTGCCACCGAACACACAGGCCGCGGTGTAGTAACCGGCGGTCACCGGGCTCAAACCGTACTGATCGTTGAAGTAGCCGGGCAGGGCGCTCGCCAGGCCGATGAAACCACCGAAGGTGACGCTGTAGAAAAACATGAACCACCAACTGTCACGGTCGCCAAGGGCTTTGAAGTAGTCAGCCATGGCTTTGGGTTTTGGCCGCTGGGGGGCGTTTTTCGCCAGCAAGGTGAACAGCACCAGTGTCAGGATCAACGGAATAAGGGCGAAACCGAAGACGTTGCTCCAGCCGAAGGATGCAGCCAGTACCGGGGCGATCAGTGCCGCGAACACGGTGCCGGAGTTACCCGCACCGGCAATGCCCATGGCTTTGCCCTGATGCTGCGGCGGATACCACTGCGACGCCAATGGCAGGGCCACGGCAAACGACGCGCCGGCCATACCGAGGAACAGGCCCAGTATCAACGCCTGTTCGTAGCTATGAATGCCAAGTTTCCAGGCGCCGAACAGTGCACAGATCACGATGACCTGGCCGATCATTCCGGCAGTTTTTGGTGACAGGCGATCGGCGAGCATGCCCATCACAAAGCGCAGTACGGCGCCAGCGAGGATCGGTGTGGCGACGACGAGGCCGCGTTGTTGAGTGGTCAGGTGCAGGTCGCCGGCGATCTGCACCGCCAACGGGCCGAGCAGGTACCAGACCATGAAGCTCAGGTCGAAATAGAGGAAGGCTGCGAACAGGGTCGGGGTATGGCCGGATTTCCAGAAGCTTGAATTCATCGCGCACCTCAGCTGAAAAGAGTCTCGAAAGGAGTCATGCACAGCAGGTGGGGCGCCGCCACGGCCGCACCACCGACCCCGGTCTGTGGGGCCAAAACGAAAAAACGCCGCTACCTGACTCGCCGGGAGGGGCGAACGGGTGAGCGACGTCTTTGTCGAGGGTGGGGCAACCGCCGTTGGTTACCTGTGTTGAATGCCTAGCCAGATTTGTGCCAACAGGTTGAGATCAAGGTACGCACGCTCGCGATATCGGTTTCAGCCCAGCAACTCACTCATGGCAATGATCTGCTCCGCCACCTGAATCAGCTTCTGCTGGCGGCTCATGGCCTGGCGGCGCATCAGGGTGTAGGCCTCTTCCTCGTTGCAGTCCTTCATCTTCATCAACAAACCCTTGGCCAGTTCGATGCGCTTGCGTTCTGCCAGTTGCTGGTCGCGGGCCTGAAGTTGCGCGCGCAAGGCCTGATCGCTCTCGAAGCGGGCCATGGCCACATCAAGAATCGGCTGCAACCGTTGTGCGTGAATACCTTCGACGATGTAGGCACTGACCCCGGACTTGATCGCCTGACGCATCACGCTGGGGTCATGTTCGTCGGTGAACATCACAATCGGCCTTGGCTGGTCGCGGCTGACCAGTACCACTTGCTCCATGACATCGCGACTGGGTGACTCGGTATCGATCAGAATCACGTCCGGGCGCACTGTTTCGACGCGCGCGGGCAGATCGATGGTCAGGCCGGACTCGTCGATTACCTCGAAACCCGCCTCGGTCAGCGCGGTCTTCAGACGTCCGACTTTTTTCGCCGTGTCGTTGATCAGCAGAATACGCAACATGTTCACGGTCTCCTGTCAGCGTCGGGCGAGAAGGGGAGCGTCGTCGCCCAGGGCGTGCAGCTTGAAACTGCGGGCGTAACCGGCCGGGTCGCTGCCGTCCCAGACTTTGCCGTCGAGCAACTCGCTGCTGCGCATGTCCGTAGCCCACGCGGCAACGCCCACGGCGGTCGCGGCTTCACGGTAGATGTCGAGTTGTTGAACCTGGCGGGCGACGGCGAGGTAATCCGGATCTTCGCGCAGCAACCCCCAGCGGCGGAACTGAGTCATGAACCACATGCCGTCGGACAGGTACGGCAAATTGACTTCGCCCTTGCCGTGAAAGCGCAAGCCGTGAGGATCTTGCCAGCGATTGCCCAAGCCGTCGGCATAGTCACCGAGAAAGCGCGGTTCGATACACGACGTCGGCGCGTCCAGGTATTGCGGCGCGCTGAGCAACTGCGCAGTGCTGCGGCGATTCTGCGGGCTTTGTTCGATAAAACGACTGGCTTCAAGGATCGCCATCACCAACGCCCGCGCGGTGTTGGGGTATTGCTCGACAAAGGCACGGGTGCAGCCGAGAACCTTCTCCGGGTGATCGGGCCAGATGGTCTGGCTGGTGGCCAATGTAAAACCAAGATCCTGCTGTACCGCGCTGGCTGCCCACGGCTCCCCGACGCAAAAACCATCGATGCGCCCGGCTTGCAGGTGCGCGACCATTTGCGGTGGCGGCACCACCACGCTCTCAACATCCTGCAACGGATGAATGCCCTGGCTCGCCAGCCAGTAATAAAGCCACATCGCGTGAGTGCCGGTGGGGAACGTCTGGGCGAAGGTCAGTTTTGCGCGGCTTTGGTGCGCATGACGATCCAGTGCTTCAGGACTGGTCACGCCGAGGTTTTGCAGACCGTGGGACAGGTTGAGACTTTGGCCGTTCTGATTCAGGCCCATCAGCACTGCCATGTCGGTCGAAGCAACACCGCCGATGCCCAGGTGCACCGCGTAAATCAGCCCGTAGAGGCTGTGGGCGGCGTCGAGTTCGCCGCTGACCAGTTTGTCGCGCAAATTGGCCCACGACGTCTGGCGTTTCAGGTTCAGGGTCAGCCCATAAGGTTGGGCAAAGCCCTGAGTGGCGGCGACGACCACGGAGGCGCAATCGCTCAGGGCCATGAAACCCAGGTTGATTGCGCTTTTTTCCGGGGCATCACTGCCGTTGACCCAGGCCAGCGGCCCGACGGAGGGTTCATTCATCGAGTGCACCTGCAAAAGCCGCCTTCAAAAAAAACGCCGTCCCAGGCTTTGCGCAGGCAAAACCCGAGGACGACGCCATTGTCATTGCCCGCACGCCGCCGTTGGCCTGTGAGCTGATGACGATGAAAGTGCAAGGCATATGCCAGTCGCCACGATTTGCGTGTGCGCCTCGCACGGCAGGTCGATGCACGGCTATAATCGCCGCCTCTTTTCGCCGCCCGAGTCATCGCCGCCCATGTATTCCCTGGCCCGTCAGCTGTTGTTCAAACTTTCCCCGGAAACCTCCCACGATCTGTCGCTGGATCTGATCGGCGCGGGTGGGCGTTTGGGCCTCAATGGCTTGCTGTGCAAGGCACCGGCGAAGATGCCGGTGACGGTCATGGGGCTGGAGTTCCCGAACCCGGTGGGTCTGGCGGCCGGTCTGGACAAGAACGGCGCGGCCATCGACGGCTTCGCGCAACTGGGTTTCGGTTTTGTCGAAATCGGCACCGTGACTCCACGCCCACAGCCAGGCAACCCGAAACCACGGATTTTCCGCCTGCCGGAAGCCGAGGCGATCATCAATCGCATGGGTTTCAACAACCTCGGTGTCGATAACCTGCTGGCGCGCGTCGCAGCGGCCAAATACAAAGGCGTGCTGGGCATCAACATTGGCAAGAACTTCGACACCCCGGTCGAGCGTGCCGTGGACGATTATCTGATCTGCCTGGACAAAGTCTACGCCCACGCCAGTTACATCACGGTCAACGTCAGCTCGCCGAACACCCCGGGTCTGCGCAGTTTGCAGTTCGGTGATTCGCTCAAACAGTTGCTGGCTGACCTGGCCACGCGCCGCGCCGAACTGGCGTTGCGTCATGGCAAACATGTGCCGCTGGCGATCAAGATCGCTCCGGACATGACTGACGAAGAAACTGCGCAGGTCGCGCAAGCGTTGATCGAAACCGGGATGGACGCGGTGATTGCGACCAATACCACCCTGAGCCGTGTGGGTGTTGAAGGCATGGAGCATGGTGATGAGGCGGGTGGTCTGTCGGGCGCGCCGGTGCGAGACAAGAGCACGCACACGGTGAAGGTGCTGGCGGGTGAGTTGGGTGGTCGTTTGCCGATCATTGCCGCTGGCGGTATCACGCAAGGCAAACATGCGGCTGAGAAGATCACGGCCGGTGCGAGCCTGGTGCAGATTTATTCTGGCTTCATCTATAAAGGCCCGGCGTTGATTCGTGAGTCGGTCGACGCCATCGCTGCCCTGCGCTGATTTCGCAGGTTATGTGATCCAGCACAAAAAATGATCATTCAGGCATAAAAAAGGGCTCCTCGAAGGAGCCCCTGGGCCGCAGCCCGCCGTCCGGGAAGGACGTGCGTGGTTAATGCGTTAAACATTCAGATTGTCGTGTCGGAGTAAATGCCCTGTGTCAGCCGACGGCGTGAAGTTCGTTGAGTCTGTGGATTCCCGCAGTGCCGGTCATACCGTCCCAGTTGTCGCCGCGTCCTTCTCGCCAGCCGTTGATCCAGGCTTGGCGTACCGACGGTAGAGTAAATGGGCAAAGCTCACGGGATTTTCCACCAACGCCATATTGATATCCGCGCAAAAATGCTCTTTCCAACGGATCACGCTTAAGTCTTCTCATAGGGTGTTTCCCTCACTTGTTGACTGTTCTTGACGCGTTGACCTCAATCGAGGTCTGGCAGAAATCTCCTGCCGTTGGCGGCTCGCTGCCGGCGTGGCGAGCCAAGGTGTTGACGCCGTTTCAACGTCAACCTGTGCTCAGTTCTAACCAATGAGTCACACCGATGGAATGATCGTTTTGTCATAAGCACGTAACAAAAATAGTGCTATTGCCATAAGTACCGACGGGTTTCATGGGTGTTCTTTAGGCAAACCCCGGTATGATCGGCTCCGCGCTGGATGATGGGGTTAATTCTTTAGTGAGAATGACCCACGTTTAGCGTCAGGTACTATTCGACGAAGGGTCGTTTTACGGCAATTTGTTTCACCACGTTTTTATCTGTCCTTGCATCTAAGCTCTTTTAACCCGAGCAGCGGGGATGGAATGGCACACCTTCGTGCCACGCGGGCGTTCTTTTAGAAAAGCGCCTGATTGAAAACCGGATCGGCAATGCGTTGCCGATTCACTAGCCAAAGGCTCTGGAAAAACCATGTCCGATCGTTTCGAACTCTTCCTCACTTGCCCCAAAGGCCTTGAAGGCCTGCTCATCGAGGAAGCCGTCGGGCTTGGCCTTGAAGACGCCCGCGAGCACACGTCCGCCGTGCGTGGCATGGCGACCATGGAAACCGCTTATCGCCTGTGCCTCTGGTCGCGTCTGGCTAACCGTGTGCTGCTGGTGCTCAAGCGTTTTCCGATGAAAGACGCTGAAGACCTGTACCACGGCGTGCTCGACGTCGAGTGGCAGGACCACATGCTCAGCGACGGCACCCTGGCCGTTGAATTCAGTGGACACGGCTCGGGTATCGACAACACCCACTTCGGCGCCTTGAAAGTCAAAGACGCCATTGTCGACAAACTGCGTACCCCGCAGGGCGATCGCCCGAGCATCGACAAGCTGAACCCGGATCTGCGCATTCACCTGCGTCTGGATCGCGGCGAAGCCATTCTGTCCCTCGACCTTTCCGGCCACAGCCTGCACCAGCGCGGCTATCGCTTGCAGCAGGGCGCGGCACCGTTGAAGGAAAACCTCGCGGCGGCGATTCTGATCCGTTCCGGTTGGCCGCGCATTGCGGCTGAAGGCGGCGCGCTGGCTGACCCGATGTGCGGTGTCGGTACGTTCCTCGTCGAAGCCGGCATGATCGCCGCCGATATGGCGCCGAACCTGCGTCGTGAACAGTGGGGCTTCACCGCTTGGCTCGGTCACGTCCCGGCGCTGTGGAAGAAACTCCACGAAGAAGCTTCCCAGCGTGCCGCTGCCGGTCTGGCCAAGACGCCGCTGTGGATTCGCGGTTACGAAGCGGACCCGCGCCTGATTCAACCGGGCCGCAACAACGTTGAACGTGCGGGTTTAAGCGAGTGGATCAAGATCTACCAGGGCGAAGTCGCGACGTTCGAGCCGCGTCCGGATCAGAACCAGAAAGGTCTGGTGATCTGCAACCCGCCGTACGGCGAGCGTCTGGGTGACGAAGCCAGCCTGCTTTACCTCTACCAGAACCTCGGCGAGCGCCTGCGTCAGGCCTGCCTGAACTGGGAAGCGGCGGTGTTCACCGGCGCGCCGGATCTGGGCAAGCGCATGGGCATTCGCAGCCACAAGCAGTATTCGTTCTGGAACGGTGCGCTGCCGTGCAAGCTGCTGTTGATCAAAGTGCTGCCGGATCAGTTTGTCACCGGTGAGCGTCGCACACCGGAACAGCGTCAGGCCGAGCGTGAGCAAGCCGCTTACGATCAAACCCCGGACGAGCCACAAGAGCGCAAATTCAACAAGAACGGCAATCCGATCAAACCGACGCCAGCCCCTGCGCCAGTGATCGAGCAGCCGCGCTTGAGCGAAGGCGGGCAGATGTTTGCCAACCGTCTGCAAAAAAACCTCAAGGCCATGAGCAAGTGGGTCAAGCGCGAAGGCATTGATTGCTACCGCGTCTACGATGCCGACATGCCTGAGTATTCGATGGCCATCGACCTGTACCACGATTGGGTGCATGTCCAGGAATACGCGGCGCCGAAGTCCATCGACCCGGAAAAGGCCTCGGCCCGCATGTTCGATGCCCTGGCGGCGATTCCGCAGGCGCTGAACGTCGACAAGAACCGCGTGGTGGTCAAGCGCCGCGAACGCCAGAGCGGCACCAAGCAGTACGAGCGCCAGAGCGCACAGGGCAAGTTCAACGAAGTCAGCGAGGGCGGCGTGAAGTTGCTGGTCAACCTCACCGACTACCTCGACACCGGCCTGTTCCTCGACCACCGGCCGATCCGCATGCGCATTCAGAAAGAGGCTGCCGGCAAGCGCTTCCTCAATCTGTTCTGCTACACCGCGACGGCCAGCGTCCACGCGGCCAAGGGCGGTGCACGCAGCACCACCAGCGTTGACCTGTCGAAGACTTACCTCGATTGGGCGCGCCGTAACCTGTCGCTGAACGGCTACTCGGACAAGAACCGTCTGGAGCAGGGCGATGTGATGGCGTGGCTGGAGAACTGCCGGGACGAGTACGACCTGATCTTCATCGATCCACCGACTTTCTCCAACTCCAAGCGCATGGAAGGGATTTTCGACGTGCAGCGTGATCAGGTGCAGTTGATCGACCTGGCCATGGCTCGCCTGGCGCCGGGGGGCGTGCTGTACTTCTCCAACAACTTCCGCAAGTTCGAGTTGGAGGAGAATTTGACCGAGCGTTATGCGGTCGAGGAAATCAGCGCGCAGACCCTTGATCCGGATTTCGCCCGTAACACCAAGATTCACCGCGCCTGGAAAATCACGGCTCGTTGACGCTTGGAAAGATTGGATCCACAGAGCCTTGATTTTTAAAGGCTCTTGGATTCTCTCAGTGCTAGCCAAATTAGTGGCTAATAGCTATAACTCACTCATGGCCAATGGCGTTTTCCGCAATAGTGGCGTAGTGAGTGGCCCTTATGTCGTTGCACCCCGTGCGCCCGAAGATTCTGGGTTTTATCAGCGAAGACGTCTCGGCCTGGCTGGTCGCGATGCTGGTATTGCTCGCCGGCGGGATTCTCACGGGGCTGCTCGCCTGGGCGACCCTCAATCAGTTGCAGCAACAATTGCATCAGCGTTTTCAACTGCTGGCCAATGAACGCTACAGCCGCATCGAAGAGCGCTTTCAGGATCAGGAACAGCGCCTGGACGGCTTGCGCCGCTTCTTCGTCAACTCCCAATCGGTGTCCCGCGCCGAGTTCGATGGTTATGCCAAACCCCTGCTGTTGCGTACTCAAGCCTATTCCTACGCCCCTCGCGTGCCGCGTGCACAGCGACTTGCGCTGGAGCAGGCGGTCCGTGACGAGGGCTTGAGCACCTTTACCTTTCGCGAACTGAGCGCCGACGGCCAGTTGCAAGTGGCGGGGGATCGCGCCGAGTACGTGCCGGTGCTCTACACCCAGACCCAGAGTCGCTTGCCGGCCCCGTTGGGTTATGACCTGCTGGCGCAGCCGCTGCGCCGTGCAACGCTGGAGCGCGCCGATCACACCGGCCGTATGGCCGTCTCGCAACCGTTGCATCTGGTCAGCATCGAGCCGGCCTATGCGCGGGGAGTATTGCTGCTGGCGCCGGTCAACCGCGCAGGCGCGCCGGGCGCAATGCCGCAAGGCTACGTCATGGCGGTGATCAGCATGCGTCAGTTGCTCGCGGACGGGTTGCCTGAAGAAAACCATGATTTCCTGACGGTGCGCATTCTCGACCTCTCCACCGCCGAGCAACACGAGGTGCTGTACGAATCGGCGAACAAACCCGGGGCGAGCGATCTGGAATCGACCCGGCTGTTGCGCCTGGCTGACCACGACTATCAGGTTGAAATGCAGCCCAGCGAAGCGTTCCTGCAGGCCAATCTCTCCTCCATCAGCAGCCTGGTGGTACTGGGGGCGATGCTCAGTCTTTTGCTCAGTGCCTTGCTCTACGTACTGGTCAGTCAGCGTCAACGAGCCCTGCGCCTGGTCGAGCAACGCACCCGGGAACTGCATGCCCGCGAGCAGGAGCTGCGCGGCGCCCACGGCCAGTTGCGTGGCGTGCTGAATGCCGCCACGCAAGTAGCGATTATCGCCACTGATTTGCGCGGCGTGATCAACACTTTCAACCCGGGTGCGGAACAGATGCTGGGCTACAGCAGCGCCGATGTCGTCGGCCACATGACCCTGGAAAACCTGCACCTTACGCGTGAGTTGACGGCGCGCTCTGCCGAGTTGAGCGCGCGCTATGGCAAGACCATTCCGACCTGTCAGGCGATGTTGGTCGAGGGGGGAGAAGTGGGCGGTCACGAAGCGCGTGAATGGACGCTGGTACGCCACGACGGCAGTCATTTGCCGGTGAACATGCTCGCAACACCGGTTCTCGATGAGCAAGGCCTTTGGGTCGGGCATCTGGCGATCTGCATCGACATCACCGAACGCAAGCGGGTGCACGAGGCACTGGCGGCGCGGGACGTGTTGTTAAAGAAGCTCAGTGCCCATGTCCCGGGCGGCATCTATCAATTCAAAATGGAGTTCGGTGGGCGTTTCAGCGTGATCTACGCCAGCGACGGCATCCGGGAAATCTACGAACTTGAGCCGGACGTGCTGTTGCTCGACGCCGAGGCGGTCTTTTCTCGCATTCACCCGCAGGACATCACCCGCGTGCGCAAATCGATTCGTGCGTCGGCTGAAAACCTCAGCCCATGGCGCGAGGAGTACCGCGTGCAGTTACCCGAGCGCGGCGTGCGCTGGGTTCGCGGTGAAGCGACGCCCGAAGAGCTGCCGGGCGGGGGCGTGCTGTGGCACGGCTACATTTCAGACATTTCCGACCTCAAGCGAGTGCAGGAGGAACTGCGAGCACTGTCGGTGACAGATTCGTTGACCGGCATTCACAACCGTCGCTACTTCCAGGAACGACTGACCAGCGAAATGGCTCGGGTTGAGCGGGGTGGGGGTGAGCTGTCGGTGATCATGCTCGACATCGATCATTTCAAGCGCATCAACGACCAGTATGGTCACGCGGTGGGTGATCGGGTGCTGCAAGCCGTGTGCGAGCGTATTGGCCACCGGTTGCGGCGTACGGATGTGTTTTGCCGCTTGGGTGGTGAGGAGTTCATGGTGCTGTGTCCGGACATTGACGGTGAACATGCGTACAGGTTGGCCGTGAAGTTGTGGCAGGGCCTTCGCAGCGCGCCGGTGGATGTGGTTGGCGTGGTCACCGCGAGTTTCGGTATCGCCAGTTGGCGACCGGGAGAGGGGGCTGATTCGCTATTGCTGCGCGCGGATTCAGGGGTTTACGCGGCGAAGCAGGGCGGACGGGATCGTGTCGAGCGGCAGATGAATTAAACCTGTGGGCGCTAATCCCCAGCGGGAGCGAGCTTGCTCGTGAAGGCGCAATGTCAGCCAATGGCGTTCTGACTGAACTGACGTCTTCGCGGGCAAGCCTGCGCCCACAGGTTCGGCAGTGTGCTTACAGCACGGAAGCGGTCTGCGCCGTTTTCGGCTGGCGATACAGATCCAGCAGCACCTGATCCAGCACCGACGACGCACCAAACGGCGCTTTGTCGTTGAGGATCGCCACCACCGCCCAGGTGTTGCCGTTGACGTCGCGGCTGAAGCCGGCAATCGCCCGCACAGTGTTCAGAGTGCCGGTCTTGATGTGGGCTTCGCCGCGCATGGCGGTGGTCTTCAGACGTTTACGCATGGTGCCGTCGGTACCGGCGATCGGCAGCGAGCTGATGTACTCGGCGGCGTACGGGCTATGCCAGGCCGCTTGTAGCATGTTCGCCATTTCACGGGCGCTGACCCGTTCTGCACGGGACAGACCAGAGCCGTTCTCCATCACCAGGTGCGGCGCGGTAATGCCTTTCTTTGCCAGCCACTGACGCACCACGCGCTGAGCGGCTTTGGCA
Source organism: Pseudomonas sp. EA_65y_Pfl2_P74 (assembly GCF_963970575.1). Taxonomy (NCBI): domain Bacteria; kingdom Pseudomonadati; phylum Pseudomonadota; class Gammaproteobacteria; order Pseudomonadales; family Pseudomonadaceae; genus Pseudomonas; species Pseudomonas sp. EA_65y_Pfl2_P74. The sequence continues at coordinate 133,478 of NZ_CAXAOQ010000012.1, read as the reverse complement.
TCGTCACCGTCGGCGTCGTTGCGGTACTTCTGGCCCAGGCTCAGGAACAGTTGCTGGGCCATGGTGTTGTTACTGTATTTATTGATGTCGCGGATGATTTCCGCCAGGTCCGGCGAATAAGCGCGAGCCAGCAGTTTGGCGTTGCTTGGGGTGGACGCCAGGCGATTCTTGCCCTGAATGCTGCCACCCAGTTCTTTCCAGATCGCCCGAACGGCGCCGGCGGTGTAAGTCGCATGGTCGAGCAGCGACAGGTAAGTCTGCGAGCTGCAACCGTCACCCAATTGGCCGGCGACGGTCACGGTCACGCTGCCATCAGCCTGCGGCACCGGGTTGTAACGCACACCGCCGGTGCATTGCTTGGAATTGAGGGCTTTGACGGTGTTTTCGATGTGGATGCTGGCAATCGGCGGTTCCACCGAGATCAGCACCCGGCCACCGTCATTGCGCGCCACGAAGCGCAAGGCCTTGAGGTTGACCAGCAGCGAATCGGGCTTGACCAGAAACGGCTTGTTCTGATCGTTGCCGTCATCGTTGAATTCCGGCAGTTGCGGCTGCACGAAGAAGTTGCGGTCCAGCACCAGATCACCAGTGATCTGGGTCACGCCGTTGGCGCGCAAGTCGCGCATCAGCAGCCAGAGTTTTTCCATGTTCAGCTTGGGATCGCCGCCGCCCTTGAGGTACAGGTTGCCATTGAGGATGCCGCCGCTCAGGTCGCCGTCGGTGTAGAACTCGGTTTTCCATTGATGGTTGGGGCCGAGCATTTCCAGCGCCGCGTAAGTCGTGACCAGCTTCATGGTCGAGGCCGGGTTGACCGATACGTCAGCGTTGAACACGGTCGGGGTACCCGGGCCGTCGAGCGGCACCATCACCAGCGACAAAGCGCTGGGCTGCAACTTGCTGGCCTTGAGCGCTTTTTCGACGTTGGGGGTGAGGGCGGTATTGATCGTGGCAGCAGAAACAGGCAGGGCCAATGGCAGAAGAAGGCCGGCGAGAAATAGAGGACGCAACGATTTGATCATATGAAATAAAACCCTGCAGAAGAGGGGAAAAAAGGCGAGGACATGGATGAAAAAGCCCTCAGTGGTCATGAAAGTGTCGGCATTATGCCCCAAGGTGTTACCGCTTGTGCCGTGCTGGAGGCGGCCAACGGCTTATTTTTTTACAGGCGGTCGGGCGCTGTGTCCACAGAGGCGGGCAATTGACGTTTTAAACTGGTAAAGTGCCGGCCGTTATTACTTAAGAGGATTGTTCCAATGGCGACTAACCGTTCCCAGCGTCTGCGCAAAAAACTGTGCGTTGATGAATTTCAAGAGCTGGGTTTCGAACTGAACCTGGACTTCAAAGAAGACTTGTCCGAAGAAGCCATTGACGCGTTCCTAGAAGCCTTCATCAAAGAAGCCATGGAAGCCAACGGTCTGGGTTATGTTGGCGGCGACGACTTCGGTCTGGTATGCCTGCAGAAGCGTGGCTCGGTCAACGAAGAGCAGCGCGCTGCTGTTGAAGCCTGGCTGAAAAACCGTAGCGAACTGACCGGTATGACCGTCAGCCCGCTGCTGGACGTTTGGTATCCGGAAAAGCCGATCAACGCGGCTAAGTGATACTGAAAAAAACGGCGACCTTCGGGTCGCCGTTTTTTTATGCCTGGGTTTTGCGCCCGTTGAGGATCAGCAAGGTCACCACCCCCGCCACAATCCCCCAAAACGCCGAACCGATGGAAAACAGCGTCAGCCCCGACGCCGTGACCATAAAGGTGATCAGCGCCGCTTCACGTTCCTTCACTTCGCTCATGGCGATGCTCAGCCCGTTGATGATCGAGCCAAACAGTGCCAGCGCAGCAATCGACAGCACCAATTCTTTGGGTAGTGCCGCAAACAACGCCGCCAATGTGGCGCCGAATACGCCGGCAATCCCGTAGAAAATTCCGCACCAGACTGCGGCGGTATAACGCTTGTTGCGATCCTCATGGGCGTGCGGCCCGGTGCAGATCGCCGCGCTGATGGCCGCGAGGTTGATGCCGTGGGAACCGAACGGCGCCAGCAGCAGCGAGGCGATGCCGGTGGTGGTGATCAGTGGCGAGGCCGGGACGGTGTAGCCGTCGGCGCGTAGCACGGCGATGCCGGGCATGTTCTGCGAGGTCATCGCCACCACGAACAGCGGGATGCCGATGCTGATGGTCGCCGCGAGCGAGAAGTGCGGCGTGGTCCACACCGGCGTCGCCACTTCCAGATGGAAACCGCTGAAATCCAGCAGGCCCATGAAGCCCGACAGCGCGGTGCCGATCAGCAGCGCGGCGAGCACCGCGTAACGTGGCGACAGGCGCTTGACCACTAGATAGGTGAAGAACATCCCCAGCACCAGCCCGGTGCGGTGTTGCGCGGCGACGAAGATTTCGCTGCCGATCTTGAACAGAATCCCCGCCAGCAACGCCGCCGCCAGTGATGCCGGGATCTTTTTCACCAGGCGTTCGAAGCTGCCGGTCAGGCCGCAAATCGTCACCAGCACCGCGCAGGTGATGTAGGCGCCAATGGCCTCGCCATAGGTGACACCGCCAAGGCTGGTGATCAGCAGCGCCGCACCGGGCGTCGACCAGGCGATGGTGATGGGCGTGCGATAGCGCAGCGACAGACCGATCGAGCACACCGCCATGCCGATCGAAATCGCCCAGATCCACGAGGAAATCTGCCCGCTGCTCAAACCCGCCGCTTGCCCGGCCTGGAACATCAGCACCAGTGAACTGGTGTAGCCGGTCATCATCGCGATAAAACCGGCGACGATAGCCGATGGCGAAGTATCGGCGAGAGGGCGCAGCCGGGTGTAGGTGGCGTCGTTCATGACGGCGGTGTTCCTTATACAGATGAAGATGTGCGCAATTACCCTGAACCCCTGTGGGAGTTGTGTTCTGGCTGCGGATTCTGCGAACAAGCCTAAACTCAAACGTAACGGATCGTTGCAATACAGCCGAGGTCACAAACAGCCATACAGTCGTGTTGCCACCATCCATTGTGTACAATCGCGCTGTTTTTTACGCGATACTTGCCAGCGACCTACTGTGCCGTATTACAGTCACGGTCTATTCGCCGCAGTTCTCCCGACTCGAGTGCCCATGAACGAACAGTTGCAACCCCTCAAGAAACAACCGCGAGCAGGCAAAGCCGGCCGCAGCGGCACCCAGGACGATATTGTCTACGCGCATATCTTCGAGGCCATCCTCGAACAGCGTCTGGCGCCCGGCACCAAGTTGAGCGAAGAAGCGCTGGGGGAGATCTTCGGGGTCAGCCGCACCATCATTCGCCGCGCGCTGTCGCGTCTGGCCCATGAAGGTGTGGTGCTGTTGCGACCCAACCGTGGCGCCGTGGTTGCCAGCCCGAGCGTTGAAGAAGCCCGCCAGGTGTTCATGGCACGGCGTCTGGTCGAGCGTGCGATCACTGAACTGGCGGTGCAACACGCCACCGCCGAGCAGATCGCAGAACTTCGTCAGATGGTCAATGACGAGCGCGACAGCTTCTCCCGTGGTGATCGCGGCGCCGGTATTCGTCTTTCGGGTGAATTCCACCTGAAACTCGCCGAAGCGGCAAAGAATGCTCCGCTGATCAGTTTTCAGCGCAGCCTGGTTTCGCAGACTTCGCTGATCATTGCCCAGTACGAAAGCGGCAACCGCTCGCATTGCTCCTACGACGAGCACACCCAGTTGATCGACGCCATCGAAGCGCGCAACGCTGAGCTGGCGGTGGACTTGATGATGCACCACATGGACCACATCGACAGCAAGCTCAACCTCGATGAGGAGAGTGCGTCGGATGACCTGCATGCGGTGTTCTCGCATTTGTTGCAGACCAAGAAGCCGGGGCGTCCTGCGGCCAAGCTCTAAAGTAGACCGAGTCACTCCCTTCGCGAGCAGGCTCCCACAGGGGAATGCATTTCAAATGTGGGAGCGGGCTTGCTCGCGAAGGTGTACTGACAGGCAATAAAAATCCCCCGGGGTGAGCACCTCCGGGGGATTTTTTATGCCTGAAAGACTTAGCGCTGATGCACCAAAGCACCCGCCGCATACGTCTGCTGCACCGTCCGGTCGTCGCCCAGCGTCATCAACACAAACAACGTCTCGGCAATGTTGTTGGCCTGCTTCAAGCGATAGCTGAGCAACGGCGTGGCGTTGTAGTCCAGTACCAGGAAGTCGGCATCACTGCCCGGTTTCAGATTGCCGATCTTGTCTTCCAGGCGCAGTGCCCGCGCGCCGCCCAGGGTCGCCAGGTACAGCGACTTGAACGGACTCAAGCGCGCACCTTGCAGTTGCATCACTTTGTAGGCTTCGTTCAGGGTTTGCAGCAGCGAGAAACTGGTGCCGCCGCCGACGTCAGTACCGAGGCCGACGTTCAGCTTGTGCTTCTCGGCCATCGGCAGGTTGAACAAGCCGCTGCCGAGGAAGAAGTTCGAGGTCGGGCAGAACGAGATCGCCGAGCCGGTTTGCGCCAGCCGTGCGCATTCGTCGTCACACAGGTGCACGCCATGAGCGAATACCGAGCGCTCGCCGAGCAAGTTGTAGTGATCGTAAACGTCCAGGTAGCCCTTGCGCTCCGGGAACAGTTCCTTGACCCACTCGATTTCCTTGAGGTTCTCGCTGATGTGGGTCTGCATGTACAGCTCGGGGTATTCGGTCAGCAGTTGCCCCGCCAGCCCAAGCTGTTCCGGGGTACTGGTCGGGGCGAAACGCGGCGTGACCGCATAGTGCAGACGACCCTTGCCGTGCCAGCGCTCGATCAGTGCCTTGCTTTCGACGTAGCTCGATTCGGCGGTGTCGGTCAGGTAGTCCGGCGCATTGCGATCCATCATCACTTTGCCGGCGATCATGCGCAGGTCAAGCTTCTCGGCCGCCTCGAAGAAAGAGTTCACTGACTGCGGGTGCACGCTGCCGAACACCAGCGCGGTGGTGGTGCCGTTGCGCAGCAGTTCCTTGATGAAGATATCGGCCACATCATCGGCGTGAGCTTTGTCACCGAACTGGCTTTCGCACGGGAAGGTGTAAGTGTTGAGCCAGTCCAGCAGTTGCTCGCCGTAGGCACCGACCATGCCGGTCTGCGGCAGGTGGATGTGAGTGTCGATGAAGCCCGAAGTGATCAGCGCGTCCTGATACTGGGTGATCTCGATGTCTGCCGGCAGGGTCGGCAGCAGTTCGCTGGCGTGGCCGAGGGCGCTGATCTTGCCGCCATCGACCACCAGCAGGCCGTCCTCGAAATATTCGTAGGAGGCTTCGATCCCGACTTCGGCGGGGTCGGCGATGCTGTGCAGGATGGCGGCGCGGTAGGCTTTGCGAGTCAGAGGCATGAGGGTTCTCTAATCAGTTTGAGGCTTTGAGTTTGGTGGCCTGACTGCGGCGCGATACGGGCAGCAGTTTGGCAATCGGCTCGGCGCTGGCGCTGTGCTGGCCGAAATTGGCGTTATAGGTGGCGATGATTTCGCCGGCGATGGAGATGGCGATTTCCACAGGCAGTTTGCCTTTGACTTCGCCGATGCCCATCGGGCAGCGCATGCGTTGCACGACGCTGGGGTCGAAACCGCGATCACGCAGGCGATGTTCGAACTTGACCCGTTTGGTCTTCGAACCGATCAGGCCGAACCAGGTGAAGTCGTTGCGCTTGAGGATTGCGGCGGTCAGCTCCAGATCAAGCTGATGGTTGTGGGTCATGACGATGCAGTAGCTGCCGGCGGGCAGGTCATCGATTTCATCCACGGGCTCTTCGGCGACGATTTTACGCACGCCGTGGGGAATCTGTTCGGGGAACTCCGCCTCCCGCGAGTCGATCCAGCGCACCCGGCACGGCAGGCTGGCGAGCAACGGCACCAAAGCACGGCCAACGTGGCCGGCGCCGAACACCGCGATCTGCGCCTGTACCTGGCCCATCGGTTCGAACAGCAACACGGTGGCGCCGCCGCAGCACTGGCCGAGGCTGGCGCCGAGGCTGAAGCGCTCCAGATGAGTGTCTTGCTTGCCGCTGGCGAGCATGTCGCGGGCGATCTGCATGGCTTTGTATTCCAGATGCCCGCCACCGATGGTGTCGAAGCTCTGGTTCGCGCTGATCACCATCTTCGAGCCGGCATTGCGTGGCGTCGAGCCGAGTTCTTCGATGATCGTCACCAGAACGCAGGGTTCGCCCTGGTTCTGCAGGTCGGCGAGGGCGTCGATCCAGTTGTACATAGTCACCTCGACATCTGTGTTGTCTGTTCAGTCGTCTTCGCGAGCAAGCCCGCTCTCACATTTGGAATGCATTTTCCTGTGGGAGCGGGCTTGCTCGCGAATGGCGCGCCTCGGTCTAGAGCGAAGCCAGCTCGGTCTCTGTTTCTACCGCTTTCACAGTCTTGAGCTGGCGCATCTGCTCGCACCCCCACAGCACCCGCTCAGGGGTCGCCGGTGCATCGACTTTCGGTTGATGCTTGTAGTCACCGAGGCTCGCCACGGCGTCCTTGATCGCGCACCACGCGGCAATCCCGAGCATGAACGGCGGCTCGCCCACAGCCTTGGAGTGGAACACGGTGTCTTCCGGGTTCTTGCGGTTTTCCACCAGTTTCACCCGCAGGTCCAGCGGCATGTCCGCCACGGCCGGGATCTTGTAGCTGGCGGGGCCGTTGGTCATCAGCTTGCCTTTGTTGTTCCAGACCAGTTCTTCCATGGTCAGCCAGCCCATGCCCTGGACGAAACCGCCTTCCACCTGACCTATGTCGATGGACGGGTTCAGCGAGGCGCCGACGTCGTGGAGGATGTCGGTGCGCAGCATCTTGTACTCGCCGGTCAGGGTGTCAACGATCACTTCGCAGCACGCCGCGCCGAAGGCGAAGTAGTAGAACGGGCGGCCACGGGCCTGGCTGCGGTCATAGTAGATTTTCGGGGTCTTGTAGAACCCGGTGCTCGACAGCGAGACCTGATTGAAATACGCCTGCTGGATCAGCGCTTCGAAGGTCAGGATGTGGTCGCGCACACGCACATGGCCATTGTGGAATTCGACGTCTTCTTCGCTGACCTTGTATTGGCGTGCGGCGAATTCGATCAGGCGTCGCTTGATGATCTCGGCGGCGTTCTGCGCGGCCTTGCCGTTGAGGTCGGCACCGCTGGAGGCAGCGGTCGGCGAGGTGTTCGGCACCTTGTCGGTGTTGGTTGCGGTGATCTGCACGCGATCGATTTCGACCTGGAATACTTCGGCCACGACCTGCGCGACTTTGGTGTTCAAACCCTGACCCATTTCCGTGCCGCCGTGGTTCAGGTGGATGCTGCCGTCGGTGTAGATGTGGATCAGCGCACCGGCCTGGTTCAGGAAGCTGGCGGTGAAGGAAATACCGAATTTCACCGGGGTCAGCGCCAGGCCTTTTTTCAGGATCGGGCTGTTGGCGTTGTAGCGACGGATCGCTTCGCGGCGCTCGTGATACTGGCTGCTTTCTTCCAGTTCAGCGGTCATTTCTTCGAGCATGTTGTGCTCGACGGTCTGGTAGTAGTGCGTGACGTTGCGTTCGGTCTTGCCGTAGTAGTTGGCCTTGCGCACGGCCAGCGGATCGAGGTTCAAGTGACGGGCAATCGCATCCATCACTTCTTCGATGGCAACCATGCCTTGCGGGCCACCGAAACCCCGGTACGCGGTGTTCGACGCGGTGTTGGTCTTGCAGCGATGACCGTTGATGGTCGCGTCGCCCAGGTAGTAGGAGTTGTCCGAGTGGAACATCGCCCGGTCAACAATCGAGGCAGACAAGTCCGGTGAGCAGCCGCAGTTGCCGGCCAGGTCCATGTTGATCCCGTGCAGGCGCCCGGTGCTGTCGAAGCCGACGTCGTACTCGACGTAGAACGGGTGACGCTTGCCGGTCATCAGCATGTCTTCGACGCGCGGCAGACGCATCTTGGTCGGCTGGCCGGTGAGGTGCGCGACCACCGCGCACAGGCATGCCGGGCTCGCGGCTTGCGTTTCCTTGCCACCGAAACCTCCGCCCATGCGACGCATGTCGACGACGATTTTGTTCATCGACACGTCGAGCACTTCGGCGACCAGTTTCTGCACTTCGGTGGGGTTCTGCGTCGAGCAGTAGACGATCATGCCGCCGTCTTCGGTCGGCATTACCGAGGAGATCTGCGTCTCCAGGTAAAAGTGTTCCTGGCCGCCGATGTGCAGCGTGCCTTGAATGCGGTGTTCGGCAGTGGCCAAAGCACCGGCCGAATCGCCGCGCTGGTGGGTGTGGCTGTCGAGCACGAAGTGGCGTTTGCGCAGGGCTTCGACCACATCCAGCACCGGCTCCAGGTCTTCGTATTCGATGATCGCGGCCATTGCCGCTTTGCGCGCGGTTTCCAGATCTTTCGCGGCGACGGCCAGCACCGGTTGACCGACGAACTGCACATCATCGATGGCCAACAACGGATCGCCCGGCATCAGCGGGCCGATGTCTTTCAGGCCCGGCACGTCCTGGTGGGTGATGGCGATGCGTACGCCTTCGAATTCATAGCAAGGCTTGGTGTCGATGCTGATGATTTTCGCGTGGGCGCGGTCCGACAGGCGTGCGTACAGGTGCAACTGGTTGGGGAATTCCAGGCGATCATCGATGTACTGCGCTTCACCGGACACATGCTTGGCGGCGCTGTCGTGTTTCACGCTACGGCCGACACCGGTGGTCAGGTCTTTGGCGAACAGTTCAGCCAGTTCAGCTTGGGTCTTCTCTACGGCGTGATGGTTAGACATAAGCGGTCACCCGAGTCTCGATGTGCGGTGTTTGCAGTTCGATGAAGTATTTGCGCAGCAGGTTCTGCGCGCTGAGCAGGCGATATTCCTTGCTGGCGCGGAAATCCGAGAGCGGTGTGAAGTCCTCGGCCAGCGCGGCGCAGGCGCGTTCGACCACGGCGTTGTTGAACGGCTGGCCGAGCAACACGGCTTCGCAATGGGCGGCGCGTTTCGGGATCGCCGCCATGCCGCCGAAGGCGACGCGGGCGTCAGTGATCACGCCGTTTTCGACGCGCAGGTTGAACGCGGCGCAGACGGCAGAGATGTCGTCGTCCAGACGTTTCGACACTTTGTAGGCGCGGAACAGCTGCTCGGCGCTGGCACGCGGGACGATGATCTTCTCGATGAACTCGCTTTCCTGACGCGCCGTGACACGGTAGTCGATGAAGTAGTCCTCAAGATTCAACGTGCGCCGGGTGTCACCTTTGCACAGCACGATCTGCGCACCGAGGGCGATCAGCAGGGGCGGTGAGTCACCGATGGGCGAGGCGTTGCCGATGTTGCCGCCGAGAGTGCCCTGATTGCGGATTTGCAGAGAGGCGAAGCGGTGCAGCAGTTCGCCGAAGTCCGGGTACTCGGCGTTCAGTGCTTCATAGCAGTCGGAGAGGGCGGTGGCGGCGCCGATTTCGATGCGGTCGTCGAAGGTTTCGATGCGCTTCATTTCTGCGACATTGCCGACATAAATCATCACCGGCAGGGTGCGGTGGAACTGCGTGACTTCCAGCGCCAGATCGGTGCCGCCGGCCAGCAGTCGGGCTTGCGGGTAGGCGTCGTAGAGGTCGGCCAGATCGGACACGGTCAGCGGCACCAGGCAGCGCTTGTCGCCGCTGTTGAGTTCGCCGATATCGGTGGGGGCAATGGCTTTGAGGCGGGCGATGGTTTCGGCTTCGCGGGCGTCGAACTGGTCCGGTTGCTTGCCACAGCACGATTGTTCGGCAGCGGCGAGGATCGGCCGGTAGCCGGTGCAACGGCAGAGGTTGCCGGCCAGTGCTTCGTGGGCTTTGGCATGATCCGGTGCATTGCTGTTCTTTTGCAGGGCGAACAACGACATGACGAAACCGGGGGTGCAGAAACCGCACTGCGAGCCGTGGCACTCGACCATGGCTTTCTGCACGCTGTGCAGTTCGCCTTGGTGCTTGAGGTCTTCGACGCTGATCAGTTGCTTGCCGTGCAGCGACGACACGAACGTCAGGCACGAGTTGAGGCTGCGATAACGAATGTGTTCGCGGCCAGCGTCATCCGTTTGCAACTCGCCGACCACCACGGTGCAAGCGCCGCAATCACCGCTGGCGCATCCTTCTTTGGTGCCGGATTTGCCGACGTGCTCACGCAGGTAATTGAGCACGGTCAGATTCGGGTCCAGGGCGTGCTCGCTACGGAGTTCCTGGTTAAGTAAAAACTGGATCACGGAAGGCCTCGCAGACTCATTATTGTTGTTAACCGACGTGAACCGAATTTAGCAGGTCTGACTTTTCGGTCAATGGTTTTCTGACTTAAAGGTCAGGAAAATGCGTTTCGTCGATCAGCAACGTGTCTATTCAGTATTGACCCTCATTGGATCCCCTGCTTTTTTGCGGGATTCGTGCCAAAAACCGCTGAGTGGGCACTCCGCCATGACCGTGCATTTGCGCTACACTGCGCCGCTTGTGCAGATCGATAGAGTTTGAAGGACAACCATGACGTTCAAGGCGCCGGACAGCCTCGCCGAGCAAATTGCTCACCACCTCGCCGAACGCATCATTCGTGGCGAAATGAAGCCGGGAGAGCGCATCCAGGAACAGAAGGTCACGCTGGCACTCAATGTCAGCCGCGGATCCGTTCGCGAAGCCTTGTTGATCCTCGAACGCCGCCACCTGATCGCGATCCTGCCGCGCCGTGGCGCGCACGTCACCGAGTTGACGGCGCACAAGGTGCAGAGCCTGTGCACGCTGATGAGCGAACTGTACATCCTGCTCGGCAACTCGGTGGCCAACGGCTGGCAAGACCAGGCCGACATGGCGCCGTTCGTGCAGATCCAGCAGCGCCTGACCGCCAGCTACGAGCGTCAGGACATCCGAACCTTCGTCGATGACAGTTTCGCCGTGATGCGCGCGGCCTATCCGTTTGCCAACAACCCGTACCTGCAAGAGACCGTCGAGAACCTGCAACCGGCGATGAGCCGCGCGTACTTCCTCGCCCTCGAGCAGCGCAAGGCTGAGATGAGCGAGTTCCTCGAACTGTTCGAGCGCTTGCTGGCCGCCGTGCTTGCCCGTGATCTGCCGCAGATCCGCATCGTGCTGACGGCTTACGCCCAGCGCAGTTGCGATCTGGTGGTGTCCGCCCTGACGGTCGCCTAAGCGTGCGGCTCAAGTGCATCAAACTGGCGGGATTCAAATCCTTCGTCGACCCGACCACGGTGAACTTCCCCAGTAACATGGCGGCGGTCGTCGGGCCGAACGGTTGCGGCAAGTCGAACATCATCGACGCCGTACGCTGGGTGATGGGCGAAAGTTCGGCGAAGAACCTGCGTGGCGAGTCGATGACCGACGTCATCTTCAACGGCTCGACCAGCCGTAAACCGGTGAGTCAGGCGAGCATCGAGTTGGTGTTCGACAACTCCGACGGCACGCTGCTGGGCGAATACGCCGCTTACGCGGAGATTTCCATTCGTCGCAAAGTGACCCGCGACAGCCAGACGACTTATTACCTCAACGGCACCAAATGCCGTCGTCGCGACATCACCGACATCTTCCTCGGCACCGGCCTCGGCCCGCGCAGCTACTCGATCATCGAGCAGGGGATGATCTCCAAGCTGATCGAGTCCAAGCCTGAAGATCTGCGCAACTTCATCGAAGAAGCGGCCGGCATTTCCAAGTACAAGGAGCGTCGGCGCGAGACCGAAAACCGCATCCGCCGCACCCACGAAAACCTTGCCCGCCTGACCGACCTGCGCGAAGAACTCGAGCGTCAGCTCGAGCGCTTGCACCGCCAGGCCGAGGCCGCCAAGAAGTATCAGGAATTCAAAGCCGAGGAGCGTCAGCTCAAGGCGCAACTGTCGGCCCTGCGCTGGCAGGATCTGAACGATCAGGTTGGCCAGCGCGAGTCGATCATCGGCACCCAGGAAATCAGTTTCGAAGCGCTGGTCGCCGAGCAACGTAACGCCGACGCCGCTATCGAGCGCCTGCGCGACGGGCATCATGACCTGTCCGAACGCTTCAATCTGGTGCAGGGACGCTTCTATTCGGTCGGCGGCGACATCGCCCGGGTCGAGCAGAGCATCCAGCACGGCCAGCAACGTTTGCGTCAATTGCAGGACGACTTGAAAGAAGCCGAGCGCGCGCGTCTGGAAACCGAATCGCACCTGGGCCACGACCGCACGTTGCTGCTGACCCTCGGTGAAGAGCTGGACATGCTCACCCCCGAGCAGGAAGTCACCAGCGCCGCCGCCGAAGAGGCTGCCGCCGCGCTGGAAGATTCCGAAACCGTCATGCACGGCTGGCAGGAGCAGTGGGACACCTTCAACCTGACCGCCGCCGAACCGCGCCGTCAGGCTGAAGTCCAGCAGTCGCGCATCCAGCAGCTGGAAACCAGCATGGAGCGTCTGGCCGATCGGCAAAAGCGCCTCGGCGAAGAGCGTGCATTGCTGTCGGCCGATCCGGAAGACGCGGCGATCATTGCGCTCAACGAACAACTCGCCGAGTCCGAAGCGACGCTTGAAGATTTGCAGACCAGCGAAGAGGCTCAGGTCGAAAAGCTTGAGCAACTGCGCCAGGAGTTGCAGCAAGCGTTGACCGCGCAGCAACAGGCGCAGGGCGATTTGCAGCGTTTGAATGGCCGGTTGGCCTCGCTGGAAGCCTTGCAGCAAGCCGCGCTCGATCCGGGCACCGGCACGGCTGAATGGCTGAAGGAGCACAACCTGGCCGAACGACCGCGTCTGGCCGAAGGCCTGAAGGTCGAGGCCGGTTGGGAGTTGGCGGTGGAAACCGTGCTCGGCGCCGACCTGCAAGCGGTGCTGGTGGATGATTTCAACGGTTTTGATTTGTCCGGCTTCACTCAGGGCGATTTGCGCCTGCTCAGCCCCGGCACCGATGGCGTGCGAGTGGCGGGCAGCTTGCTGGACAAGGTCGAGGCGCAGATTGACCTGTCGCCATGGCTCAGTCAGGTCAAACCGGTCGATAGTCTGGAGCAGGCCTTGGCCTTGCGCGGTCAGCTGAGCGCCGGGCAGAGCCTGATCAGTCGTGATGGATACTGGGTCGGTCGGCATTTCCTGCGCGTGCGCCGTGCCAGCGAAGCCGAAAGCGGCATGCTTGCCCGTGGCCAGGAAATCGAGACGCTGCATCTCGAACGTGAAGAGCGTGAAGCCACGGTCGAGGCGATGGAAACCCGTTTGCAAACCCTGCGCGCGCAACAGCGTCAGCAGGAAAACGGTCGCGAACATTTACGTCGCTTGCTGCAAGACGAAGCCCGTCAGCAAGGTGAATTGAAAGCCCAGTTGTCCGCCGGCAAAGCCAAGGCCGAACAACTCACGCTGCGCCGTACCCGTCTCGATGAAGAGCTGATCGAGCTCGGCGAACAGCGTGAGCTCGAGCATGAGCAAATAGGCGAAGCGCGCATGCAATTGCAGGACGCCCTCGACGCCATGGCGCTGGACACCGAGCAACGCGAGTTGCTGCTGGCCCAGCGCGACAGCTTGCGCGAGCGCCTCGACCGCGTGCGTCAGGAAGCGCGGCAGCACAAGGACCATGCGCATCAATTGGCCGTGCGGCTCGGCTCGTTGCGCGCGCAGCATGACTCCACGCGCCAGGCGCTGGAGCGTCTGGAAATGCAGGCCGAGCGTCTGACCGAAAAGCGCGAACAGTTGAGTCTGAATCTGGAGGAGGGCGAGGCCCCTCTGGAAGAACTGCGCCTGAAGCTTGAAGAGTTGCTCGACAAGCGCATGTCCGTCGACGAAGAACTCAAGACTGCGCAAATCGCCCTGGAAGATGCCGACCGCGAATTGCGCGAAGCGGAAAAACGCCGGACGCAAGCCGAGCAGCAATCGCAGTTGATCCGTGGCCAGCTCGAACAGCAGCGCATGGAATGGCAAGCCCTGACCGTGCGCCGCAAGGCTCTGCAGGATCAACTGCTCGAAGATGGCTACGATCTCAATGGCGTGCTCGCGACATTAACGGCACAAGCCAGTGAACGCGAAGCCGAAGAGGAACTCGAACGGATCAATGCCCGGATTCAGCGTCTGGGTGCCATCAACCTCGCGGCCATCGACGAATACACGCAACAATCCGAGCGTAAACGTTATCTGGATGCTCAGGATGCCGATCTGGTCGAGGCACTGGAGACGCTGGAAAACGTTATTCGCAAGATCGACAAGGAAACCCGCAACCGTTTCAAAGATACCTTTGATCAGATCAATGGCGGTTTACAGGCGCTTTTTCCAAAAGTTTTCGGTGGCGGGCGCGCGTATTTGGAACTGACGGGCGAAGATCTACTCGATACAGGGGTAACGATCATGGCGCAGCCGCCTGGAAAGAAGAACAGCACCATCCATTTGCTCTCCGGCGGGGAAAAAGCCCTGACCGCGCTGGCACTGGTTTTTGCGATCTTCAAGTTGAACCCGGCGCCGTTCTGCATGCTCGATGAAGTTGACGCGCCACTGGATGACGCTAACGTTGGACGCTACGCACGATTGGTTAAGGAGATGTCTCAGACGGTGCAGTTCATCTATATCACTCACAACAAGATCGCCATGGAAATGGCCGAGCAGTTGATGGGTGTGACGATGCATGAACCGGGTTGTTCGCGACTGGTAGCTGTAGATGTCGAGGAGGCGATGGCGATGGTGGACGCCTAGCGGCGCAGCGGCGAGTTGCAAGCTTCAAGCGGCAAGTGAAGCGGCTTGCTGCCTGGAGCTTAAAGCTTGTAGCTGCGAAGCCTTTGATCGTGCTAGTTTAATGTCAATTTTTCGTATACGTGGGCAAAACACCTGTCAGAACATAGAGTTGGCGCCACGTTTTAAAGCGGTTTGCACAGTGTAAACCCCTTATTTTTCAGCATTTTTTATAGAGGCACGGGATTACATGGAAATCGGTCTGCGCGAGTGGCTGATCGTCATCGGCATCATTGTGATAGCCGGTATTCTTTTCGATGGCTGGCGCCGGATGCGCGGCGGCAAGGGAAAACTGAAATTCCGTCTTGATCGAAGTCTGTCGAATCTGCCGGACGAGGACACCAGCGCCGAGCTGTTGGGCCCGGCCCGCGTTCTGGACACCCATAAAGAGCCACAACTGGACGAGCACGATCTGCCGTCGGTGAGCATGCCGGCCCGCGAAGCACGCGAGCCTCGCGAATCCGGCTCCAAGCGTGGCAAGCGTGGCAGCAACGGTCCGGCCCAGGGCGACCTGAACCTTGACCTGGATCTGGACGGCGGCCCGAGCTTCAGCAGTCGTGAAGACTTCGCCAATGATGCCAAGGCTGCACCGGTGGTCAGTGACAAGGATCAACCGCAAGCCGAAGAGGTTCTGGTGATCAGCGTGATCTGCCGCGATGCTGCCGGTTTCAGAGGCCCAGCGCTGTTGCAGAATATTCTGGAAAGCGGTCTGCGTTTTGGTGAGATGGATATTTTCCACCGTCACGAAAGCATGGCTGGCAACGGTGAGGTGCTGTTCTCCATGGCCAATGCGGTCAAGCCGGGCATCTTTGATCTGGACGACATCGATCATTTCAGCACCCCGGCGGTGAGCTTTTTCCTCGGTCTGCCTGGCCCGCGTCATCCGAAGCAGGCCTTCGACGTGATGGTGGCCGCTGCCCGCAAGCTGTCCCAGGAACTGAACGGTGAACTCAAGGATGACCAACGCAGCGTCCTGACCGCGCAGACCATCGAGCATTACCGTCAGCGCATCGTCGAGTTCGAGCGCCGCGCCCTGACCCATAAGCGTTGATTGAAAAGATTGCCTCGTTATAAAGAGGCAATCGGCAAAATAGATTGAGCAGCCTCGGCTGCTCTTTTGCTTTATGAGAGAACACCCATGACCGCCGCCCAAAACCGCATTCTAGCGCTGCGCGCTGAGCTGGATCAGCACAACTACCGTTACCACGTCCTCGACGAGCCGAGCATTCCGGATGCCGAGTACGACCGGTTGTTCCACGAGCTCAAGGCTCTGGAAGCAGCCAACCCGCAGTTGATCACCCGTGACTCGCCGACCCAGCGTGTCGGCAGTGTGGCGCTGACGGCGTTCACTCAGGTGCGCCACGAAGTACCGATGCTCAGCCTCGGCAACGCCTTCGAAGAAACCGATATGCGCGAGTTTGATCGCCGCGTCACTGAAGGTCTGGATCTGCCGGCTGGCTATCTGTTCGGCGGTGGCTCGGCGGTGGAGTACAGCTGCGAGCCGAAGCTCGATGGCCTGGCGGTCAGTCTGCTGTATCAGGACGGCCTGCTGGTTCGTGGCGCCACACGCGGTGACGGCACCACCGGCGAAGACATCAGCGTCAACGTGCGCACCGTGCGCAACATTCCCCTGAAGCTGCACGGCGAAGGCTGGCCGGCGACCCTGGAAGTGCGCGGTGAGGTGTTCATGTCCAAGGCCGGTTTCGAGCGCCTCAACGCCTCGCAACTGGACATCGGTGGCAAGACCTTCGCCAACCCGCGCAACGCCGCTGCCGGCAGCCTGCGTCAGCTGGATTCGAAGATCACCGCCAACCGTCCGTTGGAGTTCTGCTGCTACGGCATCGGTCAGGTCTCCCACGATATTTCCGACACCCACATCGGCAACCTCAAGCAATTGCAAAAGTGGGGCATGCCGATCAGCCACGAGCTGAAACTGGCCAAAGGCATCGGTGAGTGCCTGGATTACTACCGCGACATCGGTGAGCGACGCAGCTCGCTGACTTACGAAATCGACGGTGTGGTGTTCAAGGTCAACAGCATTGCCGATCAGCGTGAACTGGGCTTCCGCGCCCGCGAACCGCGTTGGGCGATCGCGCATAAATTCCCGGCGATGGAAGAGCTCACCGAGTTGCTCGATGTGGAATTCCAGGTTGGCCGTACCGGCGCCGTCACTCCGGTGGCGCGCCTGAAACCGGTCAAGGTCGCGGGCGTCACCGTGGCCAATGCCACGCTGCACAACATGGACGAAGTCGCGCGGCTGGGCCTGATGATTGGCGACACCGTGATCATCCGTCGTGCCGGTGATGTGATTCCACAAGTGGTGCAAGTGGTCACCGAACGCCGTCCGGACAATGCACGACCTGTGGCGATTCCGGAGAGCTGTCCGATGTGCGGCTCCCACGTTGAGCGCACGCAACTGATCAAGCGCAGCAAGGGCAAGGAAACCGTCAGCGAAGGCGCGGTGTATCGCTGCGTGGGGCGCCTGGCCTGTGGCGCGCAATTGAAGCAGGCGATCATTCACTTCGTCTCGCGTCGTGCGATGGACATTGAAGGCCTCGGCGACAAGAGCGTCGAGCAATTGGTCGATGAAGGCCTGGTCAGTTCGCCGGCCGATTTATACGCGCTGAAGTTTGATGACATCGTCGATCTGGAAGGCTTTGCCGAGGTGTCCGGCAACAAACTGCTCGCGGCCATTGAAGACAGCAAGAAGCCGGGGCTGGCGCGTTTCATCTATGCCCTGGGCATTCCCGATGTTGGTGAAGAAACGGCCAAGGTACTGGCGCGTTCGCTGGGTTCGCTGGAGCGCGTACAACAGGCGTTGCCGCAGGTGCTGACCTATCTGCCGGATGTCGGCCTGGAAGTGGCACACGAGATTCACAGCTTCTTTGAAGATGCGCACAACCAGCAGGTGATCGGCGAATTGCTCGGGCATGGTTTGCAGATTCAGGATCAGGGCGAACTGGGGGCCGAGTTTGCCGCCAGCACTACGCTGGGCGGCTTCCTCGACAAGCTGCACATTCCTTCGGTCGGCCCAGGCGGGGCGCAGAAGCTGGCAGACAGGTTTGGCTCGCTCGACGCGGTAATGAGCGCCGACTGGCTGGACATGCGTCAGGCATTGCCGGAGAAACAGGCCAATTCGGTACGTGAGTTTTTTGCGCTGCCGCAGCATCGCCAACTGGCCGAAGAGGCCGAGAAGCAACTGCGTGATTTCGGCATGCACTGGCACAGCGAGAAGAAGGTCGTCGAAGGTTTGCCGCTGTCCGGGCAGACTTGGGTGCTGACGGGCAAGGTCGAGTTGATGAGCCGCGATGTCGCCAAGGAACATCTGGAAAGCCTTGGGGCGAAGGTGGCCGGTTCGGTGTCGGCGAAGACGCATTGCGTGGTGGCCGGCCCAGGCGCTGGCTCCAAGCTGACCAAGGCCAATGAGCTTGGGGTGAAGGTGATGGATGAGGAGGCATTTATCGCGTTCCTGAAGGGCTGTGGCCTCTCCGTCTGACCTCTCGTTCCCACGCATTGCGTCACTAGTGTCCGGTAAAAACTGAAGGGGGAGCTTGCTCCCCCTTGCTGTGCCTGCTTCCTGAGCAATAATCAGGTTTTTCAGGCTCGATTTTCGCCTATGTTCAGCAGCACCCGATTTGCACAGATGCTTCAAGTTCTCCGAAAATGCCGTTCGTCTTCAGATATACAGCGCTTTGATCACGTACCTCTTGCTGCACCTTTAGCAGCGCCGGTCAGGTGGCTCTGGGCTATTTCCAGCTTCGTCATTCGGCTAGCCCACACGTTGTTCGAACGGCCATCAAGCATCGAACATCTTGAACATCGAAGGCAGAAGCGAACGGAGCAGAAGGCAGCTCAAGGCTGCCTTCTGCTATGAAACAGGTTTTACCGGACACTAGTGACGCTCTGCGTGGGAACGATCTTTGGGCGGGAATGATCTAGTCTTGGCAAGCCCCAAGGAGAGATCGCCATGTACCGCTTTTTCGAGCAACTCAGTTCTCGCATCGTCGCGCCGTTCATGGGCGAATCTTCACGCAACAGCAAAGTCTGGCCGTGTCGCTGCGGTCAGTCACTGTTCTTTCGCAACAGTCAGTGCCTGGCTTGCAGCGCATTGCTCGGTTATCAGTCTGAACAAAGTCGCCTGACCTCGCTGCAACCGGGGCCGCAGGAAGGCTCCTGGACGCTGGATGCCGATCCCGAGGCGGGACTGTTCCGTCGTTGCGCCAATCTCGATACGCCTGCGGCGTGCAACTGGTTGCTGCCGGACAACGGTCGCGACGTCCTGTGTGTTGCCTGCAGCCTCAATCGCACGATTCCCGATCTTTCGGTTTCTGAAAACCCCGAACTGTGGCGCAAGGTGGAAACGGCCAAGCGCCGCCTGGTGGCACAACTGATCACCCTCGGCTTGCAGGTCATCCCGAAAACGGTGAGTGAAGAAACCGGACTGGCCTTCGATTTCATCGGCGTCGACCTCGAAGGCAATTCACCAATGACCGGCCACGCGAGCGGCCTGATCACCCTCGACATCAAAGAAGCCGACGACGCCCATCGCGAGCGGGTGAGGGCGCAAATGCATGAGCCCTATCGCACGCTGCTGGGGCATTTTCGCCACGAGGTTGGACACTACTACTGGGATCGGCTGATCGCTAACGGTCCATGGCTCCAATCATTCCGCAGCCTGTTTGGCGACGAGCGCGCCAGCTATGCCGAGGCACTTGACCACCACTATCAACAAGGCGCCCCACTGGACTGGCCGCAGCATTACGTCAGTGCCTACGCGACCATGCACCCTTGGGAAGACTGGGCGGAAACCTGGGCGCATTACCTGCACATGATGGACGCAGTGGACACTGCGCTGGGTTTTGGCATGAGTGCGCGGGAAATGGACTTCGACTACCAGCCATTTGCGCCAAGCACTCTGTACGAACCTGAACATCCTGGCGGCGGGGCGTTTCTGTCGTTCGTCAACGCCTGGATCGAACTGGCCGGCATGCTCAACGAATTGTCACGCAGCATGGGTCAGCCGGACTTCTACCCGTTCGTGTTGCCGGCGGCGGCGATTGCCAAGCTGCACTTCATTCACCTGGTGATCCAGCAAGAGGGCGGCAGGGCGGATGAGGTGTTGCAAGCGCAATAGCAAGTGCTTGAACCTCTTCATGTTTTTTATCTGAAACCAACGGTTGTAACTTCGTCTCAGATAGGTACAATGGCGCGGCTCGCCGACAGGTGAGTGTCGTTATGGTGACCCCATCGGTCCCCCCGCAACGATTACCCGTGAACCTGGTCAGATCCGGAAGGAAGCAGCCACAGCGGGAACATTGTGTGCCGGGGTGTGGCTGGTGGGGTTACCACCTTAACGAACATCGAACGATTCAACAGAACTGCATGGGTATCGCCCAATGCGGTTTTTTTTTGCCTGTGATTTATGCATTCGTCATGCATCACCCCTGTGCGCGGGCAAGCCCGTCCCTACAGGGATTTCAGTGTTCTTCATGGATAACTCGCCGCGATAGATGCAGCCACGGGTGCAGGTTTCGTGGATGCGGATCCAGCCCGTGTGCGGATCGAGGTCGCCGCTTAGGTGAATCGCCACTTTGGGGACTTCGCTGAGGGGGGGGATCGTTGCCGGCATCGCTCTGCGCCATAGGGCGTTCCTTGCTGGAATGAGAGAGAGGCGGGGAAGGTTGCAGAGTTCGAACCAAGTTTGAATAGCTATTTCCAATGCTTGAGAACTATATGAATTGATAGTTGTTGGATTAACAACTATTGGGGTGAGCTGTCATCTTGACGTTTTGTTCTGTCAATTTCTTGTATGAAAGAACTTAATATTTTGAATTGAGTCTGGATTGTTCCTATGGCCCCACTGGAATAGTCCTACAGGATATTAGTCCTGTTCCTGCTTCGAATTTATTGACCGTAAAGGTTTGATCCAATATATCTATAGCTCCAAATGATTCTCAATTTTTCAAAGCATTCTAATGGCAATACAAGGACGTAAGATGAGTAATCGTAGTGTCGATATTGAATCTATTAAAAATGTTATTCGGGCGGATGGCGTCATGATGAGTGCTGCCTTCGTAAAAATGTATGTAGATCCACTTCTTTTGCAAATTGAAAATACTCCCCCTGGAATGGAGCTTACAAGACCTGTACACACGGGGCCGGCGACAAGTAACTGTACTCAATGCTTCAGCAGGTGTTGCTATGCTTCCTACTCGCCAAAATCAATAAAAAGCGGGACGTGTTATGGGCTGGTGCCAAGTGCCAATGTAGTTGTCTTTAACTAGTCGCAAACCGCCGAAAGGCGGTATTTTATTTGACATAAGGAAATGTTGATGAGTGGTTTTTCAAAAGTTGAATCCATGTCGACTTATTTCGGAGCGCATAGAGTTTTAGTAAATGATTATCTGAATGAACTGTATAAGAGTAAGGAGTTCGATCTTGCTTCTTTGTTCGATAAAAAACTGGCTAATGCGTTTGCTATACATGTTGCGAACAAGGTGGAAAGTTATGTTCGGCAAACCATTGAGGCAGAAGTTTCGCATGTCAATGAAGATCTCGGCGTCAGTATGACGTACGAGGATTTTTTAGAGAATGATGAGTTGTATCTAGAATTTTTGAGTAAATATGAATCACTGCAGTACTTGCTAGATAAACTTTTTGCGGATGAGTTGGAAAACTTTTCCTTAGTAAAGGGGGCTTTTGTTCAGTCGCTTCCGGAATTGCTACGGACTGGTTTTCTGGCGGACGCTCATGAAGTGAGTGATGTGTTTTTGCTCGGGGATGAAAGTCACGATGGAAATAAAAATGTCGCTCTATTTTACGTACGGGGATGCCCCGCCTTTGCCTTGAAATTGCGCGACCTGGAACTGGAAAGGAAAACAAGCGAGTTTCTTGGGGATTTCTTTAAGGATCAATGTGATATCCAAGGCTGGGAGTTTCCTGAATATATATCGGGGCAGGATTTCGGATGGGTGAAGTGGTGTGATCAGGTTCCTTTGAAGAGCCAAGCGGAGGTAGAGAACTATTATAAGTTAGCAGGCTATTTGATTGCCGCAGTTGCTTCGTTAGGGGTTACCGATCTTCATTATGAAAATATAGTAACTCATCATGGAAATCCTGTGCCGGTTGACTTGGAAGCAGTATTTCATCATGTCTATGTTGACGCGTCTCGTTCGGCAATAGCTAGAACTGGGCTTGTGCCGAATGTTATTAAATACACAGATGGACTTGCCGACACCGAGCACGCGGGGATAGGAAATATATTTCGGAAAGAAATCATTAGAAAAGCATCTTTGAACAAAAATCCGAACGCAGTAGTGTTTGATGGTTGTGTACAGAATCCGATGGACTATATTGATTGTATGGTTGCTGGCTGTGTGGAGTGCTATAAAATTATAACTGCTGAGTATCAGCGGTTTGTGAGGTTTTTTAATCAAGCTTCTAATCTTAAAAATAGAATGATATTGAGAGACACGGCTAATTATTGCTTGGTGATTGAGGCGTCTTTTCATCCGCTACTTCTAAAGAGTAATGAAGGGCGAAAAAACTATATCGAGTCCTGCCTCGGATCAATCGAAGATTATCGGGCTGAGCCCGCTCTCTTAAAGGCTGAGGTTGAAGCCTGTTTTCTTGGGGATGTCCCAAGGTTTACGTCTAGTGCAAAGGCTCTTTTCGTTTGTTCAGTTCATGCTGTGAAAAGTATTAAACTGATTAACTATGTGAGTGGGTACGATAGTGTAAGGAGTGATTTGCATCGTATAGTAAGTGATGGGTATGGTCACGAGATTGAATTTTTAAAGTGCGTGTATAAAGAGGCTGGAAAAGTAGTCGATATGAACTTTAGATTTAATAGGGTTGGCTTCTTTGATGATGGAGAAGTCTCTAATTGTTTTTCTTTAGACACGACTTCCGCTTCAGTAAAGAGAACTGCTAAGCACATGCTTTATAAAAAATCTCCCCCGTTACTGTTTACCAGTAGAAGTGAGAGCTATCTTGAGCTAACTTCGGTAGGGTTCGATTTGTTTTCGGGTTCGGGAGGGCTTGGGTATCTCGCCTCTACTGGGGGGTTATTCGAGTCAGAGTCTGAGAATAAGGAGTTTCTCTCCGCGTATTATGAAATGGTGGTGAGTAGTGAGTTCCTCTCCTCGTCCCCAATAGGTGGAGCATATGTCGGTGGGTTGAGTTCGATAGCTCCGGTTTTTATAGATGGAAACCTGACCTCTATTTCCGCTGCAACCGATAAAATTGTCACGTCTATTTATGCATGTGAATATAAGAAAATGGGTTCGGGATTGGTTTATGGTCTTGCCGGGGCTCTAGTGATTGCAAGTTGTTACTTTGAACTATCACGGATGGAGGTTTGGCGAGATGTTGCTAGGTCGCTATTCGATGTTTTAGTAGCGCGATCCGAACTCGATGGTGAGCAGATAATATTTTCTGCCAATATCTCAAGGCACGCAAAGAAGATATTATCTGGGCTTTCGCATGGTCAAGCAGGAGTCGCTTATTCGATCGCGGTATATGCACTTGTTTTTGATATTCCTGATGGGGCGATCCTGCCATTGATAAAAGGCGTGATCATGTCGGAAATCAATTGCTTCGACCCTCAGCGTGGTAATTGGCCTGATTTGAGAAGTAAACCTCGAAATATAGAACTTCAAGATGAGTTTGGGTGGGCTTATGGGGGGGGCAGGGATTATTTATGTATTAGATTTTTTAAAAAGACATTTTAATATCTGCATGATCAATGAGTTCCTACAGAAATACAATGTTCGTGCATTATTTGAGGCGAGTGTTTTAGAACCTGGCAAAAAAGAAAGTTTCTCAGTTTCCAACGGAGCCTTGGGCGTAGAGTTGATTTATCGGCGACTATTCAAGAAAGCTTTGAATAGTGATTTGGAAAGTAAGTATTGGTCGATTCATGGTTCGGCCACTTTAGGTTGTGGTCTGATGAAAGGAAGTGCCGGAGAATGCCTAGCCCTGAAATCCCTGATGACAGGTGATCGATCCTTTCCCCTGTTACCTCATGAATTGTTCAAGCTTAACTTTCAGGAAGTATTCGAATGAAGGCCAAAGGGTTTGTCGATGCTTATAAGCTATTAAAGTTGTCCATGAAATCAAAGGATGCAGGTCGTTTGGCCTTTTTGGTGACGCTGGTTTTTCTTACCGCGATAGGGTTTGGGTTGTTGCCCATGTTTTTTCAACGGATGCTTGCGGTCGCTTCAAGTGATCATGAACAGTTCTTGAACTTTCTGGTTTTGGTGATTGGTGTTGTTTTTATATCTCAGGTGTTATCTCATTCGTCTGATGTGTTGACAATGATGTTTATTCAGAGGGTTAATATAAATCTTGGTGAGATGTTTATTAAGAAATCAATTGGTTTATCTGCGAATGAGAGTCTTGTACAAGGGCCGGCACACCTTGCGCAGGTGTTGCAATGTGCTTCTGCGAGTATGGATAATACTGTGCGCTCTTTATTGGTTAGTGTGCTGCCGTCCTTGGTTCAGATATTAGTATCGTTTGTAGTGTTGCTGTTTTTTGAAGATTTTTTCGTAATGTTTATGATTTTTTTATATGTTTTTGTATATGCCATTCTTAGCGCTTCAGTGATAGGTCGTTTGTCAGAGCTATTCAAAGCTGTGATATTGAAGGAAATGGGATGTTCTAAAACTGTCCATGGCATTGTTTCGAATATTGAGACGATACGTATTTATTTAGCTGAGGAGTTTCTACTGCGGTTTTTTCGCGAAGATCAAGAAGGGGTTTACCAGTCTTGGTTGGATTTCTATAGGAAAAGTACTTCTCTGGAGGTGGTCAGGATAGTTGTTTTTTCATTGGTTTTTTTTGTGGTTATTTATGAGTCCTCGTTAAGGTTGCTTTCCGGTGAGATAGGTGTTGGTCATTTAGTAATGGTTGCAGCCTATATGTTTCAGGTTTGTCAGCCGTACGACGCTCTTTTAAAGAGTGTTGGAAGCATGATCGAGTCACTAGGTGGGTTTGCACCATTACTAAAGCATTTTGACGCTTGCGAAATTCGGCGTGTTGATAAAAATAATAAACTTCCGAACGTTGGTCATGGTCTGGAGTTTTGTAATGTTGGGTTCTCTTACCCTAACCGACCTGTAGAAAAGGTGCTGTGTGATTTGTCAATTCGATTTGCTCCGGGTGAAGTCGTCGCGATCACTGGCCCGTCTGGCGTGGGTAAGTCAACTATTGTCAAATTGCTGATGCGACTCTACGTGCCATCGTCAGGTTTAATTAAATATGGTGGTGTTGCGATAGGCGATTTGTCTGATCACGATTTTTATTCCAGGTTTTCTTTCGTGTCCCAAGAGGTTGGTTTGTTCAACGGTACGCTGAGATTTAATCTAAAAGTTGCCGATCAGAATGCACCGGATGAGAGACTGGAAGCTGTTCTAAAGCTCGCTAATCTTGAGGTATTCCTGAAAGGATTACCGTCCGGACTGGACACGGAAATTGGAGACAGAGGTCTAATGTTGTCGGGAGGAGAGCGCCAACGTCTTGCGCTGGCAAGAAGTTTTTTGCGGGATCATAAGGTGGTTGTTTTTGATGAGAGTACCGCGTTTCTTGATGAGGCGGCAGAGCGTACAGTCATATCAAATATAAAGAAATATAATGCGTCTAACATTGTGATCATTGTTGCTCATCGCGAGTCAATATTAAAGCTGGCTGATCGAGTAGTCTCGTTTAATGGCGAATATTGTGTGGAGCTTTAGTAGTGAGAATTTTGTCTGTTTCAGTTAAAGGGTATCGCTCTATTGATGATGTGTTTATTAATCTTGACGGATTGAACATTTTTCATGGCGCTAATGGAGTTGGGAAGACCAATTTGTATAATGCACTAAAGCTCGTGCAGGCCGCCGCGACGGGGGAGTTCTCAAAGTTTATCGTTAGGGAAGGTGGCATGCAGTCGATCCTTTCGGAAAGTTCAAAGCGCAGTGCCGAACGCTCAAAAATTATTCTTGAAGTGCGTTTTTCAACTTTTCCAGATGATGGCTATTACAGTTATAGAATTACAGCAGGCTTGGTGCCGCAAAAAAATGTTTTTGGAGAGAAAATTGTATTGGGCGATGGCTTTGAGTTTGAACCGCAAATTAAAAATGAAAAGCTATCGTTTTATGATGGGCGAAAAACTCATATTCTGATGGTCAGAGAGAATAGTTTCTTGAAAGTCATGGGTCGAGAAATGGCCATGCTGGACATGACTAATTCTATTCGACTATTTCCCTCGGCAACGGCATTAAACTCTCTCACAGATGCGGAGCGTTTTCCCGAGGTGTTGCGTATCAAACATGAAATAATGGGGTGGCGTTTTTATCATGGTTTCAGGACTGATATTGAGTCACCCATCCGTAAGCCTTGCTACGCTGTTAGTGGTACCGTGCTTGATTCCTGTGGAACAAATCTCGCTGCTGTTTTGGCGACGCAAAAATATATAGTTCAGGATCTTGATGTTATTGAAAAACTGATTGCGGATACATTCGGTGGAGCAACTTTGGATATTTCAAAGCCCGAGCGTACCGTTTCGTTTGGTTTGCGTTTCGCTCACAGTAATCGGACAAGTAATGCGTGGGAGTTGTCTGACGGTACGTTGCAGTATATTTGCCTGGTCGTTGCGCTAACATCCGGTTCTTTGCCTCCTTTTATTGTTTTGAACGAGCCTGATAACAGCCTTCATCCTGATATGCTCAGATCGTTGGCTGGTTTGATTAGCTCTGCCAGTAAGCGATCGCAGATTTGGGTTGTTACGCATTCACCGATATTGAAAGATATTCTAGAGGAGTCAGGGGCGTTCAAATCACGGCATGTTATCAAGCGGGGGCTTCATACATGGATTGAAGGACTGACTCTTAATGGTGATGTCGATGTTTTGTGAGTCAACCGCACGCTATGCCCGTTGAAGTCGAAGACTTGATCCAGCAGCCAGTCCGTCATGGTCCTGTCCTCTTGGCAGGGTGGGAGCCAAAAAAGCATAGGCATAAAAAAACAGCCGCGAAGGCTGTTCTCTATATCCTTGATGAACACCGATCCCCTGAAGCGGCTTCTGGCAACGCCTACAAGGGGATGTGTATTGAATTACTCGCCGCGATAGATGCAGCCGCTGGTGCAGGTTTCGTGGATGCGGATCGCGCTCAGTTCCGGCAGCAGTGGTTTCAATTCATTCCAGATGAATTTGGCCAGGACTTCGCTGGTCGGGTTTTCCAGGCCGGGAATGTCGTTCAGGTAGTTGTGATCCAGGCGCTCGTAGAGCGGCTTGAAAATCGCTTTGATCTCGGAGAAGTCGCGGATCCAGCCTGTGTGCGGATCGAGGTCGCCGCTCAGGTGAATCGCCACTTTGAACGAGTGGCCGTGAAGGCGCCCGCACTTGTGGCCGTCCGGTACGTGCGGCAGGCGATGGGCGGATTCGAATGTAAATTCCTTGAAGATTTCCACAGTAGTTTCGGCTCTGTTCAGATGGCGTTCGCCGCAGCGATTCGGGCAGGCGGCGAGTTTATCAGCTTGTGTTTGGCCTTGCTGACTAAAGGGTCAGCAAGCGCTCGGCGAGGCGACCATTGGCAGCCAGTTCGAGGAATTCGTCCCCCAGGCGCCGGCTCTCGTCCATCGCCGCGTGCCAGTATTTTTGCCGGCTCGGCGCATCGCCCATGAAGCGCTTGAAGTCGTTGCGGTCGGGCAGTTTGCCGTAGGGCAGGCGTGCCAGATATTCCTTTGACGGCGCGAGCAACAACACGTCTTGCAAGCGCTCCACCGAGGCCCGGCGCCATGGCAGGGTCTTGTCGAACCAGCCCGGAATCACACGGTCGGTGAAGTGCGGATAGAGCACGATGCCGTCGCCGCTGTAGGGCAGGTCAAGGTGATAGTCGAGCAGACCGCCGTCGCGGAAAGTCCCTGCACCGGCGCCGGGCAGGTCGCGCACGCCTTCCATGATCATCGGAATCGAACCCGAGGCCAGCAGCGCCTGACGCAGATTGGCAGCATTGAGCGCGACGAAGCGCGACGGGAAATCGTTGAGCGCATGCACCGGCGGTGCCAGGCGCGGATCGTGGATGATCAGCCGTTCGAAATGTCGCGACAGCCGCGCGCGACCGCGCAGGTTGTCGGCAATCACCGAGCCCAGCGCCAGCCCGAGTCGAGCGCGATGGTCGTCCGCCAGACGGCCCTGGCTTTTGACCACCATGATGTTCAAGCGGTAATCGGCGTTATTGAGAATGCTGTCGTCGCGGCCATCGAGCAGGTCATTGAGCATGCGCTGCGAGCTCTGACTGATCTGGGCCATGGTCACGCCTTTGTTGAAATTCTGCTCGGCGTACAGGTGGCCGAGGCGACGAATGCCTGCGGCGGCGTCCGGCAGGCAGGCGCTGGCGAAGCGCCAGGAACCCACTGACGCACCGATCAGCGAACGTTCGCGCGGCGCACTCGGCAGCCACTCACCGAACAAGGCCAGATCCAGCCCCTGAATCCCCAAAGCCTTTGGCCCACCGGCCGCGCCGGGCAGGGTGCCGACATCAGCAGCGTTGAGGCCTTGGGCGCGGATGCGCGCCATGGCCCGGGGGCCGGCCTTGAGGGTGAGGGACGGAAACTTGATGTGGATGGCTGTCATACCGGTCTCGATCGTTAGCAAGCGAAGGATTATAGAACCACGGCGGCCCTCTGTGGGAGCGAGGAAACAATGATGGCAATTCAGTTTCAGTTAAGTTCATCCCGCTAAGGTGCCCTGCGTTGCAACACATAAAAATATGGAGTCACCCATGAAAACCCTGACTGCCCTGTCCATCGCCTCGCTTTTCGGCTTGACCGCCAGCATCGCCCACGCCCGCGACCTTGGCCCCGATGAAGCCCTGCGTCTGCACGACGCTGGTACTATCGTCTCCTTCGAGAAGCTCAATACCACGGCGCTGGCCAGACATCCGGGTTCCGAGATCACCGACACCGAGCTGGAAGAGCAGTACGGCAAGTACATCTACCAGATTGAAATGCGTGATCCGCAGGGGCAGGAATGGGATCTGGAATTGAACGCGGTGACGGGGCAGGTTCTCAGGGATCATCAGGATAAGTAATGAAGGTTAATGTTCGCGCCACCCGTTGCACGGCGTTGGCGCTCGTGATTTTTTGTTCGACGGCGATGGCTCGCGACCTCGATCAGGACGAAGCGCTGCGCCTGGTTCGCGCGGGTGTGATTTTGCCGCTGGAGCAAGTGCTGCATCAGGCAATGGCGCGTTACCCCGGCGCGAAGCTTTTGGAGGTCGAGCTGGAAGAGAAGCACGACGTCTACATGTATGAAGTCGAGTTGCTGACCGTCGAGGGTGTGGCGCGTGAGCTGCACCTGAAGGCTGATACCGGTGAACTTGTGAAAGACGAGGAAGATTGATCGATGCGTTTGCTTTTGGTGGAAGACCACGTACCGCTGGCCGACGAGTTGCTCGCCGGCCTGCAACGCCAAGGTTACGCAGTGGATTGGCTGGCAGATGGTCGTGATGCGGTGTATCAGGGCCGCAGCGAACCCTATGACCTGATCATCCTCGACCTCGGCTTGCCTGGCGTGCCGGGGCTAGAGGTGCTGGCGCAATGGCGTGCCGGGGGCCTGGCGGTGCCGGTGCTGATCCTCACGGCACGCGATTCCTGGGCCGAGCGCATCGAAGGCCTGAAGGCCGGTGCCGACGATTACCTGACCAAACCGTTTCATCCCGAAGAGCTTTATTTGCGCATTCAGTCGTTGTTGCGCCGCTCCAAAGGCCAGGCCAACCAGCCGACGCTAAAGGCAGCCGGCCTGCATCTGGATGAGGGCCGCCAATGTGTCGTTCGCGACGGCGCCGACATTCAACTGACCGCCGCCGAATTTCGCTTGCTGCGCTATTTCATGCTGCACCCCGAGCAAATCCTCTCCAAAAGCCACCTCGCCGAACACCTCTACGACGGTGAGACCGAGCGTGATTCCAACGTTCTTGAAGTCCACGTCAATCACCTGCGCCGCAAGCTCGGCAAAAGCGTGATCGAAACCCGTCGCGGCCAGGGTTACCTGTTCGGCGGGCAAGCGTCGTGAGGTCAATCCAGCGCCGCTTGAGCCTGGGGTTGATCAGCGTGCTGGTGGTGGTCGGCGTGGTGCTGGCGCAAACCAGTCTGTGGCTGTTCGAGGTGGGATTGCAGCGCTATCTCGAGGCCGGTTTGCGCAACGACAGCGAAAGCCTGCTGGTGGCGCTGGTGCGTGGCCCGCAAGGCTTGCAGCTGGATGAGCGGCACCTGTCGCCGGCCTATCAGCGACCGTTCTCCGGGCACTATTTCCGCATTGATTTTGCCGACAGTCACTGGCGTTCCCGTTCGTTGTGGGATCAGGACCTGCCGCAGCTCGAACACCAAGGCCTGCACAGCAATCTGCAGTTGGGCCCGGACGGGCAGCAGTTGCTGGTGTTGCGTTCGGACTATCGACGGCTGGGCCAGTCGATCTCGATCAGCGTCGCCCAGGATTACACCCCGGTGCGCGAAAGCTTTCAGCGCATGCGCCAGATCGGACTGGGTTTGGGCGTGCTCGGGCTGTTGCTGATTCTGTTTTTGCAACGGCTCACCGTGCGCCGTGCCTTGCGACCGCTGGAAAAGGCGCGTGAACAGATCGCCCAATTGCAGCAGGGCCAGCGTTCGCAACTCGATGATCAGGTGCCGGTTGAACTCGAACCGTTGGTGGCGCAGATCAACCATTTGCTCGCCCATACCGAAGACAGCCTGAAACGCTCGCGCAATGCACTGGGCAACTTGGGGCATGCCCTGAAAACGCCATTGGCGGTGCTGTTGAGTCTGGCGTCGAGCGAAAAATTCGATGGCCATCCCGAGTTACGCAAGATCCTCAAGGAACAACTGGAGCAAGTGCAGCAGCGGCTCAATCGCGAGCTCAACCGTGCGCGATTGTCCGGTGATGCGCTGCCGGGGGCGTTGTTTGACTGTGACGCAGAACTGCCGGGACTGTTGGCAACCCTGAACATGATCCACGGCGAGCATCTGGCGTTGAGTTACGTAGCGCCACCGGGGCTGCAATTACCGTGGGATCGGGAAGACCTGCTGGAGCTGCTCGGCAACCTCTTGGACAACGCTTGTAAATGGGCGGATGCCGAGGTTCGTCTCCGTGTGATCAAGCGTACTGATGGCTTTGCCCTGAGCGTGGAGGATGACGGGCCGGGCATACCCCAAGCGCAACGGGGTCAAGTGTTCAGCCGTGGGACGCGGCTTGATGAGCAGACGCAGGGGCATGGTCTGGGGCTGGGCATCGTGCGGGATATCGTCGATACGTGGGGTGGGTTGTTGGTGCTGGGCGAAAGCGAGTGGGGCGGGTTGAAGGTGGTGATCGAGTTGCCCCGGCGCTGAACCGCAGGTCGCTATAAAACCACTGTGGGAGCGGGCTTGCTCGCGAAGGCGGCGGGTCAGTCAATCAAGATGTCGACTGAACTACCGCTTTCGCGAGCGAGCCCGCTTCCACATTGCGTTGTGCAGTGAGCCTTAGACCCGGAACTGATCCATCAAACCCTGCTGCTGATTGGCCAGGCTATTGAGTGACTGGCTCACCCGCGCCGATTCATTCGCCTGCCCGGACAGCGACTCGGTCACATCACGAATCGTCGCCACGTTGTTGTTGATTTCCTCAGCCACGGCGCTCTGTTCTTCCGCCGCACTGGCGATCTGCAGGTTCATGTCGCTGATCACCGTCACCGCATCGCCAATCTGGCGCAACGCTGTCACCGCTTGCCCCACCTGCTCGACACTGCCCTGTGCCTGACGATGGCTGTTGCCCATCGAACCCACCACATCCTGTGTGCCGTTCTGCAACTGCTCGATGACCTGACGGGTTTCCTCGACCGACTCTTGCGTGCGGCGGGCGAGGTTGCGTACTTCGTCAGCGACCACGGCGAAACCGCGTCCGGCTTCACCGGCGCGGGCGGCTTCGATGGCCGCGTTGAGTGCCAACAGGTTGGTCTGTTCGGCGATGGCGCGGATGGTTTCCAGTACCGTGCCGATTTTCTCGCTGTTGGCGGCCAGGCCTTCGACCTGGACCATCGCAGCGCTCATGTCACTGGCGAGTGTGTCGATGCTCGCCGTGGTGCGGTCGATCACCGTCAGGCCCTCACGGGTCGCGCGATCGGCATCCTTGGCGGCTTCAGCGGCCTGGGCGGCGCTGCGGGCGACGTCCTGGGCGGTGGCGCTCATTTCATGGGACGCGGTGGCGACCTGATCGACCTGGCGGTACTGCTGCTCCATACCCGCACTGGTCTGGGAGGCGATGGCCGAGGACTGGTCGGCGGTGTTGCGCGCGTCCTGAACCGAGCGTTTCACTTCGGCGATGATCGGCTGCAACTTGTCGAGGAAGCGGTTGAACCAACCGGCCAGTTGACCGAGTTCGTCCTTCTTGTCGTAGGCCAGGCGCCGGGTCAGATCACCTTCGCCGCTGGCGATGTCTTCCAGCATGTGCGCCACGCCGAGGATCGGTTTGGTCACGCTGCGCGCCATCAGCCACACCAACAACAGGCCGACCAGCGCGGCCAGCACGCCGAGGCTCAGTTCGATCAGCGTGCCCGAGGTGTTGCTCGCATCCAGTTGTTGTTTGAGTGCTTCGGCGCGGCTGACCAGGACTTTCTCCGGCACATCGAGCAATACACCCCACGACGGCCCGCCCGGGATCGGCTGGAACGGCGACAGCACTTTCAACAGGCCCTTGCTGTGCAGGCTGCTGACGCTGCTGCTGGAGGCGAGCAGGCGCAGCAGTTCGGTGCCGCTGGTGGTATCGACGGCGTCCAGGCGCTGGCTGAGTTTGCCGGCGTCCGGACTGTAACCGGCGAGGAGGCCGGCGGGGCTGATGATGCTCACGGCGGTCTGGCCGTCATAGAGCTTTTTGCTCGCGCCCTGACTGATCGCTTGCAGGCTGTTGAGGTTGATGTCCACCGACAGCGAAGCGATGACCTTGCCGTTGACCATCAGCGGGAAGACGATGCTGGTCATCAGCACCTTCTGGCCGTCGATCACGTAGAAGTACGGTTCGATCACGCAGGGCTTGAGGGTCGTGCGCGGGCAGGTGAACCACGCGTTGGCCGCTTGGCCACTGGGGCCGGTGCTGGTATCGGCCATGTCGCTTTCCGGCAACGCCATCGACGTGACTTTGCCAGGTACGGGCTGCGACCAGTACAGGGCGAAGCGGCCCTTGTCGTTGCTGCCCAGTTCCGCTTGCCCGGCGAACAGTTCGTCCTTGCCGTCCAGCCCATTGGCTTCGAACACCAGCGACAGGCCAAGCAGATCCGGATTGGCTTGCAGCGCGGACTTGACCTGACGGGTCATGTCTTCGCGCAGGTCGAAGGCATCGAGAAAGCGCTTTTCTGCCTGTTCACGCAGGAACAACACCTGTCGCGAGAAACCGTGGCCGTATTGATAGGCGTCCATGAACTGCTGGCGAATGCCCGCCGCCTGCACTTCTCCCTGGGATTCGATGCGCGCCTGAGCCGACTCGGTGAGCATCTCCATACTTGAAGCCTTCACCAGTTCGGAACTGTGCTCCATGCGGTACAGCGAAAGACCGACCAACAGGGTCACGATACCGGCCAGGCAAAGCCCGGCGAGCAGGGTGATTTTCCATTGGATGGAAAGTTGTCTGAGCGACATGGAGACGTCCTTATTCGATAA
This sequence comes from Pseudomonas sp. EA_65y_Pfl2_P74, assembly GCF_963970575.1. Classification (NCBI taxonomy): domain Bacteria; kingdom Pseudomonadati; phylum Pseudomonadota; class Gammaproteobacteria; order Pseudomonadales; family Pseudomonadaceae; genus Pseudomonas; species Pseudomonas sp. EA_65y_Pfl2_P74. Next base: position 100,199 of record NZ_CAXAOQ010000012.1, on the reverse strand, counting down.
ATATCTGAGACTTTGCACTGTAGCGGCCGCGAATTGGCTTTCTTTATCCTTAAAACACAATAGGGCGGATTGTCACAGCCGTTGGCGGGTTTGGAGGCTTTGACACCGCTGCCACTCTGCGGCAAAGTGCGCGCCCTTCTAATAAGACCCTCTTTGCAAATCCGCCGGTGCTCCGTGGGCGGGCTCATCCTGTCTGGCGGTGGCTGTTGCACCGCAGTGATTTTGAGGTAGTGAAATGAATGCAGTGATTGCAGCAGTCGGCGTGATGCTGATCCTGAGTCTGTCCCGCGTGCACGTAGTGATCGCTCTGATCGTCGGTGCGCTGGTCGGCGGTCTGACCGGCGGTCTGGGCATTGATGCCACGCTCAAGGCGTTCAATAGCGGTCTGGGCGGCGGGGCGACGGTGGCGTTGTCCTACGCGTTGCTCGGCGCTTTCGCGGTGGCGATTGCCAAGTCCGGCTTGGCCCACGCACTGGCCGACAAGGTTCTGGTAATGGTTGACCGCCAGCATTCGACCGACGGCGGCAACGTCAAATGGCTGCTGATCGGCATGCTGTGGATGGTCGCGATAGCCTCGCAGAACATCCTGCCCATCCATATCGCGTTTATTCCGCTGCTGGTACCGCCACTGCTCTATGTACTGAGCAAGTTGCAACTGGATCGCCGATTGATTGCCTGCGTGATGACGTTCGGTCTGATCACCCCGTACATGTTTCTGCCGGTGGGTTTCGGCAACATCTTCCTTAATGAAATCCTGCTGGCCAACGTTGCCCGCAGCGGTGTCGACATCAGCGGCATCAATGTCACCCACGCCATGGGTATTCCGGCATTGGGCATGGTGTTCGGCCTGGCGATGGCTTTCGTCAGCTACCGCAAGAAGCGCGTTTACAACCTGGCGAAAATCGAGCAGGTCGAGCAAGTGGCGGTGCAGTACAACCCGCTGAGTCTGATGATGGCCGGTGTGGCGATTGCGGCGGCATTCGTCGTTCAGTTGTTGCTGGACTCGATGATTATCGGGGCGCTGGCCGGTTTTCTGATTTTCTCGGCCTCGGGTATCGTCAAGTGGCGCGAGACCGATGACCTGTTCACTCAAGGCATGAAGATGATGGCGATGATCGGGTTCATCATGATCGCCGCCTCCGGGTTTGCCGAAGTGATGAAGGCCACCGGGCAGGTGCAGACACTGGTCGAATCGTCGGCAACATGGATCAACCACAGCAAGGGCGTGGGTGTGTTGCTGATGCTGCTGGTGGGTTTGTTGGTGACCATGGGCATCGGCTCGTCGTTCTCCACCGTGCCGATTCTGGCGGCGATTTTCGTGCCGCTGTGTGTGCAATTGGGTTTCAGCCCTCTGGCGACCGTGTGCATTGTCGGCACCGCCGGTGCACTGGGCGACGCAGGTTCACCGGCCTCGGACTCGACGCTGGGCCCGACCTCCGGCCTGAACATCGACGGCCAGCATCACCATATCTGGGACACCGTGGTGCCAACGTTCCTGCACTACAACCTGCCACTGCTGGCGTTCGGTTGGATCGGGGCGATGGTTCTGTAACACCACAAATCCCCCTGTGGGAGCGAGCAGGCCCGCTCCCACAGGGGGGGATTGAATCGTTTGCTCAACTTTTGATCTGGCGTGCCGTTAAAGCCTTTAACCACGCCAATAAAACCAAGAGAGTGAGCCCCCCATGCGCCTGAGTCTCAAGGCTAAAGTCCTTTCCCTTGCCGTTCTTCCGGTGTTGCTATTTGCGCTGGTGATCAGCCTGACCACGCTGTTCATCCTTCAGGATCAGGCCAGCAAGGAAGTCGAAGAAACCCGCCAGCGTCTGCTCAGCGACGCCAAAGCCACGCTGCAAAGTTACGTCGCCGTGGCCATGACCGCGATCAAGCCTTTATACGACGCCTCCGCTCCCGGCGATGAAGCGGCGCGTGCGCAAGCGATCAAACTGTTGTCGGGTATTCGCTACGGCAAGGATGGCTACTTCTTCGGTTACGACTCCCAGACCGTGCGCCTGTTCAAGGCCAATGATCCCGAAGGCGTAGGCAAAAGCTTCAAGGACAACCGCGATCCAAACGGCGTCTACGTCAACCGCGGTCTGGTGAGTGTGGCGAAGGACGGCACCCACTATCTGCAATACAGCTCACCGCTGCCAGGCAATGCCAAGGTGCTGGTGCCGAAACTCGGCTACACCGAATACCTGGCGAAGTGGGACATGGCCGTCGGTTCTTCGGTCAACCTTGACGGCATCGAGGCGCAGGTGGAGGTGGTCGAAGCCAAGGTGCAGGAACGTATGCAAGGCGTGGTGCTGAGCATCGTGGGTGTGGCTGTGGTGATGCTGTTGCTCATCGCCGTGGCGGGGATGTTGCTGGCCAACACCATTCTGCGTCCCCTGAACTTGATGAAAGCCAACCTCGATGACATCGCGGCGGGCGAGGGCGACCTGACTCGCCGACTGACCATCACCAGCCAGGATGAACTCGGCGAACTGGCCGGCTCGTTCAACCGTTTCGTCGACAAGATTCATGGTCTGGTGCGCCAGATCACCGAGATGACCACGCAACTGACCGGGTTGGTGACGCAGGTGTCCGATCAGGCGCAGCGCTCGGATCAAGCGATGGAGCGTCAGCGCCACGAGACCGATCAGGTCGCCACGGCGATCAACGAAATGTCCGCTGCCGCGCAGGAAGTCGCCAAGAGTGCGCAAAACGCTGCCGTCGCTGCCCAGCAGACCGACGAGGAAGGCCAGAGCGCCAAGCGCGTGGTGGCCGGCAGCATCAAGCAGATTCATGCGCTGGTGGACGACATTCGCAGCAGTGGCGTGTCGCTGGACAGCCTGCAACAGGACGTGTCGTCGATTGTCGGCGTGCTGGGGGTGATCCGCTCGATTGCCGAACAAACCAACCTGCTGGCACTGAACGCGGCGATTGAAGCGGCGCGGGCCGGTGAGGCCGGACGCGGTTTTGCGGTGGTGGCCGATGAAGTGCGGGCGCTGGCCAGTCGTACGCAGATCAGTACGCAGGAAATCCAGGGGATGATCGATCGCCTGCAGGCCGGGACGCAGTCGGCGGTCGAGGCCATGCGCCGTTCCAGTGAGGCAGGTGATGGCACCTCGGTGCAGGCCAATCAGGCCGGGGCTTCGCTGGATGCGATGGCTGAGTTGATTGCGACAATCAACTCGATGAACGCGCAGATTGCCAGCGCTGCCGAAGAGCAAACGGCGGTGGCCGAAGAGATCAACCGCAGCGTGCATCAGATTGCGGTGGCGGTGGATAACGTGGCGGATGAAACGCAGTTGGGGGCGCAGACTTCACGCAGCCTGGCGGATCTGGGCCAGCGACTGGGCAAACTGGTCGGGCAGTTCCGTATCTAGAACGCTACACATAACCTGTGGGAGCGGGCTTGCTCGCGAAGGCGTCGTGACATTCAGTATTTGTGTCTCTGACACACCGTCTTCGCGAGCAAGCCCGCTCCCACATTGGGTTTTGTGCAGGGCTTAAGGTCTGTCCCAATAGGGGATTTCGCCGAAGCATTCGATGAAGAAGTCGATGACTGTGCGCACCTTCACCGACAGCCGACGGCTCCCCGGCCACAGCACTGCAATCTGCTGCGGCTCCAGGCTGTTGGAGACCTGATATTGCCTCAGTACCGGTACCAGCGTGCCTTCGCGCACCGCCTCACCAATCAGCCATGACGGAAACATCACCAGCCCCAACCCTTGCTCGGCGGCTTGCGTGAGGGTGTCGGCGTGGTTGCCGGTGATCGGGCCTTTGACCGAATACGGCGTCCAGTCTTGCCCCTCACGGCGAAAAAACCAGCGCTGTTGGCCGGTCGCGCCTTTGTAGGCCAGGCACTGATGCTGCGCCAGATCATCCGGATGTTGCGGGATGCCGTGGCGTTTGAGGTAAGCGGGGCTGGCGGCGACCTGGAATCGATGCGGCGCCAGAATCCGCGCTTGCATGCTGGAATCGTGCAAAGGGCCGATGCGAAACAGCAAATCGGCGCCTTCCTGCAGCGGATCGACGTAATGGTCAGTCTGTTGAATATCCAGTTGCAGCTTCGGATAGCGCGCGCATAACTGACCGAGCCACGGCGTCAGATGGCGTTGGCCGAACACCACGGGGGCATTGATTCGCACCAGGCCCGTGGGTTCGCTTTGCTGTTCCTGCAACGCCTGCTCGGCTTCTTCCAGTTGCACCAGCACCAGCCGCGCATGATGGCCGAGCATGCGTCCGGCTTCGGTTGGCGTAACCGCCCGGGTGTGGCGGTAGAGCAATTGCTGGTTGAGCGCCTGCTCCATCAACTGGACCTGCCGAGAGATCGATGAGGGCGCCACGCCTTCGCGGCGGGCGACTTCGGAAAAACTGCCTTGGTCGAGTACGGCCACAAATAGCCTTAGCGCTTTGAATCCCAGTTCGTTAAGCCCGTGCATGCGGTGCCCTGCTGTGCGTATTGCGCAAAAGTGTTGTCCGGATGCTCCCATTTATCGCACAGCGGCGCCAGCCGATAATCCGCGCCATCGTTTATTGGCCTGGATGTTTGTGATGCAGACGTTGGATGAAGTGAGTGTTGCGCCGCCGGCGGTCAGACCGGGGTTGCGCTTGTTGTTGCTGCCGCTGGTGATTTTGGCGGGGATGGGGTTGTCGGTAGAGGCCGGGTTGCTCGGGCCGTTGGGTGTGCAGGTGGGGCATTTGTGGGCGACGTTGAGCATTTTCGGCGTGGGCTCGGCGATTCTGTTTTTGCTCCTGTTGTTCAGCGGCCAGCAACAAGGGCCGGCGTTGAACACATTGCCGCGCTGGCAGTTGATCGGAGGTGTTCTCGGACCGGTCTATGTGGTGGTGCTGACGCTGGCGACCCCGCACATCGGCATCGCCATGACCATGATCGCGATTCTCTCCGGGCAGGTTGGCAAGAGTGTGTTGATCGACCACTTTGGCTGGTTCGGCGCGGTTCGTAAAAAGGTCAACGGTGAACGTTGGCTGGCGCTGCTGCTGATTGTCGCGGCACTTGTCTTGATTGCTCGGGGTTGATGATGAATCTGATTATTTTGTTGGCCGTGGTGGTTGCAGCGGGCGCGGTGTTGAGTGTTCAGGCTGCGATCAATGGGCGTCTGGGTGAAACCGTTGGGGTGTTGCGCAGTAGTTTGCTGACGTTTGCCGTGGGTGCGCTGGTTACCGGGTTGCTGATTGTGTTCTTCGAACCGGCCCACGCGGTGAGTTTGCTCGACGTGCCGAAATGGCAGCTCAGCGGTGCGTTGTTTGGCGTGGTGTACATGATCGTGATGGTCGGTGCAGTGCCTCGGGTGGGTACCGCGGTGGCGACCGTGGCGGTAATTGTCGGGCAGCTCGGGATGGGGATGTTGATCGATAACTTTGGCTGGCTTGGTAACCCGGCTATCGATTTGTCCGCTAACCGGATGTTGGCGATGGTTTGTTTGGGGTTGGCTTTGGTGTTTATGTATCGCAGCAGTGTTCGGGGTTCTGACTGATTGGGAGTGTCTACTGCCTCAAGCCCGCAGACCTGGCGACCCTGCCAAGCTCGCCCAGGTTTCGCCCCGTCTATCTCGTCGCCCCCACGCTGGATGACGAACCCCCGCGCGTCGAGGCCTGCGAGTCGCTTTCAAACGCCCATGCCATGGCCGGTAATATCGCCAGCTCGGTGGGCGGCCCGGAGCGCAAACCGCTACTGGCGCTGCAACAGGTGATCATGCTGAACGAACTGTCGGTCAATCGGCTATTGGATAAACTCCGTTTGCCGTCATAGCGGCGAAGATGATGAGTGGGGCGCTTGCCCCGCTCATCGGGCATAAACCGTAATGTCTGATGCTGATTTATTGATCGGTTCTTGTCAGTTTGAAAGTGCCGTCCGGCTTTAAGCGATACCCAGCGGATTTGAATGTTGCGGTGAAATTGCCGGTGACCGTGCCTGTTTTCCGATCCAGTCTGATCGTGAGCTCCGCATCATCGGCATCGACAGTTGCGAATCCGGTGAAACCCGGTGGGGCCGGTATCGAATGGATATGGGAAACATGCAACCCTTGGCCGTCATTCAGTTTGTAGGTGTACTCCATCAAGTCTTCGTCCAGGTAAGGCACGCTCAAAAGCAAGGCGAAATAGTTTTCCTCCTCGCCCGTCCCGGTCGAACCGCTAAACACCCAACTTTCTTTGCCGGTCGGCGGGAAGACGCTGTAGTGAAACGAGCTGTCTTGAGCGTAGATTGGGCCCGCGTTGAAACTCCAGTGAAAATCATGGGTGGCGGGCTGAACACTGTTTTGCTTCGGGATGAAAATGCACTTGGCGCTCATGATGAAATCCTTCTTGGGGAATGAACAAAGACCGGCGAAAACACCTGAGTGCCCATTGATGGTGATTTTATGGACGCGTGTCTACTGTAAAACCTGACAGCTGGACGACCTCGCGTAAGTGTGGGCGCTGAGTACAAATGTCCAGGTCGCGAGATACACGGTCCAGGATCGTTTGACCAGACCCCCTTGGGGGAGAGGGTTGGGGTAGGTCTCACCACAATAAAAAACCCGGAAGCTTTCGCTGTCCGGGTTTTTTAATGAAGCAAGATCAAAAATCCGCAGCCTTCGGCAGCTCCAGAGATCGGTGTAGAGGCTGCTGCGATCTTTTGATTGTCAGCGGTTAAACCGCTCCACCAACGAATACTGCGTATTGGCAGTCTTGGTCAGCTCTTCACTCAGCAGCGCCGAGTTATGCGCCTGTTCCGAGGTCTGATCCGCCAGTTCCGAGATATTGCTGATGTTGCGGCTGATTTCTTCAGCCACCGCACTTTGCTCTTCGGTCGCGGCGGCGATCTGCGTGGTCATGTCGGTGATGTTGGCCACCGCCTCGCTGATGCCCACCAGAGCCTGATCCGCTTCCAGCACCCGTGCCACGCCTTCTTCGGCCTGGCGATGCCCGGCTTCCATGGTCTGCACGGCGCTGCTGGCGGTCTGTTGCAATTTGGCGATCAGGGTGTGGATCTGCCCGGTGGATTCGCTGGTGCGTTGCGCCAGTTGGCGCACTTCGTCAGCCACGACGGCAAAACCACGGCCCATTTCGCCGGCACGGGCCGCTTCGATGGCGGCGTTGAGCGCCAGCAGGTTGGTCTGGTCGGCGATGCCTTTGATCACGTCGACCACGCCGCCGATTTCGTCGCTGTCCTTGGCCAGTTGGGTCACGGTCAGACCGGTTTCCCCGACGACAACGGACAGGCGCTGAATGGCTTCGCGGGTTTCACCGGCGATGTCACGACCGCGACCGGTCAGGCGATTGGCTTCCTGGGTAGCGTCGGCGGTGCGCTGCACATGGCTGGCCACTTCCTGCGTGGTCGCGGCCATCTGGTTGACGGCGGTGGCGACCTGTTCGGTTTCCACGCGCTGACGTTCCAGGCCGCTGGAGCTGTTGTGCGCCAAAGCGTCGGACTGCTTGGCCTGATCGGTCAGGTGTTCGGCGGTGTCCTGCAGTCGGGTCAGGCAGGTTTTCAGGCGTGCTTCCTGGCTGAGGATCGACATTTCCAGACGCGCTTGGGCGCCACGGCTGTCGGTGTACATCTGTGCGATCAATGGGTCGGAGGTGGTCTGCTCGGCCAGGCGCAACAGGCGTTTGAGCCCGCGTTGCTGCCATTGCAGGCCCATCAGGCCCAACGGCACCGACAAACCGGCCGCCAGGGCAAAGCCCCAGTGCGAGTTCAGGGTCGCGCCGATCACGAAGCTCAGTTGGCTGACCAGAATGAACGGCAGCCAGTCTTGCAGCACGGGTAGCCATTTATCGCTGGAAGGGATCGCCGACTTGCCCTGGTTGATGCGTTGGTAGAGCGCTTCGGCACGGCGGATCTGTTCGGCAGTGGGTTTGATCCGCACCGACTCGTAACCGATCACTTGACTGCCATCGAACACCGGCGTCACGTAGGCGTTAACCCAGTAGTGGTCGCCCGTCTTGCAGCGATTCTTGACAATGCCCATCCATGGCAAGCCTTGTTTCAGTGTGCCCCACATGTGCGAAAACACCGCCGCCGGCACGTCGGGGTGACGGACCAGGTTATGCGGCGCACGGATCAATTCTTCACGCGAAAACCCGCTGATCTCGACGAAAGCGTCGTTGCAGTAGGTGATCATGCCTTTGGCGTCGGTTGTGGAAATCAACCGTTGCTGAGCCGGAAAGGTCCGTTCGCGTTGTGTAATGGGCTGGTTGTTACGCATGTTTTTCAATCCGCAAGGCTTTGAAAGGTTGTCGGCGCTGTCAGCTTTTTATTGAAGTTTTTTTTCAGTTTTAAGTACGGCGTCGCAAAACGGCTCTTGCTTCAGCCAGCGAGCATCGGATAAGTGAACAAGCCGAAATGGAGCAGGTTCAGTCCGAAGTGTGTGGCGATCGCCGCACCGAGTCCGCCAAATCGGTAGGCCAGACCATAGCCGACACCTGCCAAACCCGCCAGCAACACCCATGTCCAGCCTGCGCCGATATGCGCCAGTGCAAACAGTGATGAAGCCACTAGCAGGGCAAGGTTTTCGCCATAAGGCAGGTGTTTGAAGTGTCGGCTCAGACCGCCCTGTATATAGCCACGAAACAACGCTTCCTCGACCAGTGTCACCAACAGAAGATTGTTCAACACCCACAGCCACGCCGGATCCGGCCATTTCGGCGCCCAGGCGATCACGCCGAGCAACATCGCGCCGCCCAAAGCCAGAATGACGCTCAAGGTCAGGGCCAAAACAGTGGCGTAGACCGTCAGGCGCAACGACCGCCGCGCGACAATCCACGGGCACACCAGCAACAGCCAGAAACCGATCAGCGGTTTGTCGAGATTGAGGTACATCGAAAACGGCACGGCGTTGTCGGTGAAGCGTTGCGGGGCGATGGCCCGGCCGTTATAGAAGCCGGGCAGCCAGTGCAGGGCCAGCGCCACGGCCAAAACAATGAACAGACCATGCCCCAGATAACGTCCGACCGGCACCTGCTGCTGGCGTACGGCGAAGCCTGCGAATAACAGAAGCGCGATCGAGATCAATGCCAGCCAGCCGAGTTGGCCGAGGCTCAGCGCCAATCCGTAGCCGAGGCCGAGCAGTGCCAGATAGAACCATGGCAGAGACTTCATGGAGGGTCCTTGTGCAGAGGGTGTGGAGGGGCTTTCTACACGGACGGGCGGCGGGGGACAAGTGAAGGTGAAGTGAGAAACCGGGACAGCACCAAAGCCATTGGCCAAACACAAATCCCAATGTGGGGCTTGCTCCCACCGGGGATTTGTATTCCACCGGGGGGCAGGGGGATTAGCGCAGGTTGAGTTTTGCCGCTGCGCGTTCGGTAATTTCTGTGCGCAGCTTCAACGATGGCGCGGCGAGCAGACGGGCCTGGTCGACAATTGCGCTCGGTGCGGTGTCAGGAGAGCCGGAGTTGAACGGCGGTGCGGGCGCGTATTCGAGTTGCAGTTGCACCCGTTGTGCCGTTTCGGCATCGACCAGTTCAGCCGCCAGCACCAGCGCAAAGTCGATCCCGGCCGTAATTCCGCCCCCGGTGAACAGATTGCCGTCACGCACCACCCGTTCCTTCACCGCAATCGCGCCCAAGGTTGGCAGCAACTCGTGGTACGCCCAGTGCGTGGTGGCGCGCTTGCCTTGCAGCAGACCGGCGGCGCCGAGTACCAGCGAGCCGGTGCACACCGAGGTCACGTAACGCGCTTGGGCGGCCTGGCGTTGAATGAACGCGAGGGTCTGCTCGTCTTCCATCAATGGCCCGACGCCGCCACCGCCCGGCACACAGATCACATCCAGATCCGGGCAGTCTTCGAACGTCGTGGTCGGTTTGAGCAGCAGACCGGTGCTGGCGGTGACGGGCATCAGATCCTTCCAGATCAGGTGCACCTGCACATCCGGCAGCGAAGCAAGCACGTCATACGGGCCCGTCAGGTCGAGTTGCTGAACCTGCGGGAACAATAGAAAACCGATCTGCAACGTCATGGTGTTTTTCTCCATTGAAGGGGTGGACGGCTTCACTGTAGGCGCGTAGGTTCTGGCGTATACGCCAATTACCCCACGAATTACGCCAAATGCCCAAAGCCATTCACGTACTCGCGTTTGCCAACATGCAGATCCTCGACGTCACAGGGCCTTTGCAGGTATTCGCCTCGGCCAACGACATTGCCCGCCAGCGCGGTTTGCCGATTCCGTATGCGCCGACGGTGATTGCCCGCGAGGGCGGGGCGGTGATGTCGTCGGCAGGCTTGGCGATATTGGCCGAACCGCTACCGCAAGAGCCCAGCGACACGCTGATCATTGCGGGCGGCTGGGGTATTTATCCGGCGGCTGAAGATGTGCCGCTGGTGGATTGGGTGCGCGAACACGCGGCGAAATGTCGGCGCGTGGCTTCGGTGTGCACCGGGGCTTTCTTGCTCGCAGCCAGTGGCTGGCTCGACGGTCGTCGCGTTGTCACCCACTGGACCCGTTGCGAACAACTGGCGCAGCAGCACCCGAAATTGCAGGTCGAGGCCAATCCGATTTTCATCAACGACGGCCCGGTCTGGACCTCGGCGGGCGTCACCGCCGGCATCGATCTGGCACTGGCGATGGTCGAGCAAGACCTCGGTCGCGAGATTGCGCTGGACGTCGCCCGGCATCTGGTGGTGTTCCTCAAACGCCCGGGCGGGCAGTCACAGTTCAGCGTGACGCTTGCGTTGCAAAATCAGGGCAATCGCTTTGATGACTTGCATGCCTGGATCGCCGAGAACCTGACCTGCGATCTAGGCGTGCCGACCCTGGCCGAGCAGGCGGGCATGAGCGAGCGCAGCTTCGTGCGCCACTACCGCGCCGACACCGGCCAGACCCCGGCGCGGGCGATTGAGCTGATTCGCGTCGAAACGGCGAGGCGGTTACTCAGTGATACGGGCTTGCCGGTCAAACGCATCGCCGCCCACTGCGGGTTTGGCAGTGAAGAGACGCTGCGCCGCAGTTTTCTGCGGGCGATTGGCGTGACGCCGCAGGCTTATCGGGAGCGCTTTTCGGTCAGTGCTGCAAAAGATCCAGCACTGCCCTGAGCGTTGGCCCGGTCAGGCTTCAGCTTCCGCCACCTGATTGAAATACTTGCTCCGATCCGGGGTAAACGTGACCCGCATCTTTGTCCGCGAACAGGTCAGCGAGCGTTCTTCACTCAAGTGAATATCCAGGTCTTCCCCGCGCAACCCCTGCCACTGGGCGAGGTATTTGAGCGAGCCGTACTTCTCGCTTTTCTTCAAGCTACGGCTGACGCCGCCTTTCCAGCCGAGTACCGGCAATTCGTCGGCGAGGCACTGTTGGGCGAGTTCGGGGAAACGGATGGCGCGCTGGCGGCCGATTTCCCAGCATTTGATCAGGCCTTTGTCGTCGGCCTCCCACAGTTGAGTGCGGGTCAGGCCGGTGCGCAGGGGCGAGTCGATGGTGCGCTGGACGTGGTGGGTCATTCTGGTTCCTTGAATCGGGTTTTGTTGGACAGCTCCGCTGTGCCCGTTGCGGTGGATGTTAGGGGCGGATTAAACAGCTGGCAACAAGGTATTTCGGGGTGTAAGTGCAAGTTGCAGGGGGAGGATGGATCAAGTGCTGTTGAGTATTTGTAGTCCCTCGCCGCAGGGACAGGACTTTCCTGCATCAGTGGCGGGTTTTAGTCCTACAGCGAGGGTTATTTGAGTGAAATTTCCGACAGCCTCTGACGACATTACGGCTGCCAAGCATTCTTTTCTCCGCTCAAACGACGATCCAGAAAACTTGCCGCGCTGATCAACGCCAGGTGTGTCAGCGCCTGTGGCGTGTTGCCCAAGTGGCGTCCATGGGTGTCGAACTCCTCGGCATACAGCCCCAGCGGGTTGGCGTAGCGCAGCAATTGTTCGAATTGCAGGTGCGCTTTGTCCACTTGCCCGGCGCGCGCCAGGCATTCGACGTACCAGAATGAGCAGGCGGCGAACGCGCCTTCGGTGCCGGGCAGGCCATCAATGCCGTTGTCGTCGTTGCGATAGCGATAGACCATGCCTTCGCGCACCAGGCTTTTCTCGATGGCTTGCAGCGTTGCCAGCCAGCGCGGGTCCTTGGCACTGACGAAGCGCATCAACGGCATCAGCAGCATCGAGCCGTCCAGCGCGGTGCCGCCCTGGTACTGAACAAAATGCCCATGTTCTTCGTTCCAGAAGTTTTCCCAAATGTCGCTATAAACGGCCTGTCGGGTTTGATCCCATCGCGCAAATGGCGCGGGCAGCGAGCGTTTGTAAGCCAGGCGAATCGCGCGATCCAGCGCTACCCAGCACATCAGCCGTGAGTGCAGAAAATGATGCTGCTCACCGCGCATTTCCCAAATTCCTACATCTTTGTTCTGCCAAGTCTCACAGACGCGGTCGACTATTTGCCGGACATGATTCCAGCCCTCGTGAGAAATCGCATCGCCGTACTTGTTGACCAGGTACACCGCGTCCATTAACTCGCCAAAAATGTCGAGCTGGATTTGGTCGTAGGCTTCGTTGCCGATCCGCACGGGTTGGGCGCCGCCGTGACCTGACAGGTGAGTCAGCTCGGTTTCCGGCAACCGCTGGCGCCCGTCAATACCGTAAAGAATATTCAGTTTCATCGATTTGCCGTGGCCATCGCTGACCCGGCCACGCAGCCAGCGCATGTAGTCGTTGGCTTCCCCGACAAAGCCAAGACGCATGAACGCATATACCGTGAATGAGGCGTCGCGGATCCAGGTGTAGCGATAGTCCCAATTGCGCGAACCCCCCGGCGTTTCCGGCAGGCCGAACGTGGCGGCGGCGAGGATGGCGCCGTGTCTGCGTGAGGTCAGCAGCTTGAGTGCCAGCGCCGAGCGGTTGACCATCTCGCGCCAGCGTCCGCGATAGCTGGACTGGCTGATCCAGTCGCGCCAGTACTTCAGGGTGCGCGCCATGCACAGGTTGCCGGCCCCTTCGGCAAAGCGAGGATCCTGGCTTTCACCGAGCATGAATGAGGCTTGCTGATCCTGCTGCAAGGTGAACGTTGCGACAGCCGCGCCTGCGTCAATGTTCAGCGCCTGGTCGGCAGCCAGCCGCAGGGTTGGATAACCGCTGGCACTGAATAACACGTCTTGCCTGTCCATCCGGGCGCTCGTTTCGGCGCGGGCGTAGTCATGCTTGACGGCGCAGCGCATATGAAACGTCGCCTGACCGCTGGCCACCCGAACCCGCCGCATGAGTACCGGCATGTCATCTTCGTTGTCGCCGATGGGAAGCAGGTCGGTGACTTCGACCACCGCGTGCTCACTGAGCCAACGGGTCTGCAAGACGTTGGTGCCCGGCAGGTAAATCTGTTCGCGCCGTGCATCGGGCAAGTCCGGTGCCAGTTGAAAAATCCCTGCTTCAGGGGTATCCAGCAGCGAACAGAAAATCGACGGGCTGTCGAACTCCGGCCAGCAGAAAAAATCCACGCTGCCCTTGTCGTTGACCAGTGCCGCACTGCGCATGTCGCCGATGATGCCGTGGGCGTCGATCGGGCTTTGTCGTTCTTGATGATGTTCAGCCATTGCCGCGAAACTCCGGATAGAGGCTCATGCCGCCGTCGATGAACAGGGTCGTACCGACGATGTAGTCGGACGCGTCAGAGGCGAGGAAGACCAGGGCGTTGGCGACGTCTTCAGCTTCGCCGATACGTCCGTAGGGAATCAGCTCGAGCAGTTTTTCGCCGGCATCCCCTTCAGTGGCCGCGGTATTGATCGCCGTGCGAATCGCTCCCGGCGCAATGCCGTTGATGCGAATGCGCTGATGGCTGACTTCCTGAGCGAGGGTCTGCATCAACTGATCGACGCCTCCCTTGGAGGCCGCGTAGTTGACGTGCCCGGCCCATGGGATGCGCTGGTGCACCGAACTCATGTGAATGATCTTGCCAGCGGCCCGGGAGACGCCTTCGCGAATACCTTGGCGCTGGAAAATCCGCAGCGCGGCGCGAGCGCAGAGGAACTGGCCGGTGAGGTTGACGCCGATCACCGTGTTCCAGTCGTCCAGCGACATGTCCACGGCGGCGGCGTCTTTTTGCAGGCCGGAATTGGCCACCAGAATATCCAGTGAGCCAAAGGCTTCCAGGGTGTCAGTGAACATCCGATCGACCTCATCCTCTTTTGACACATCGGCGCCAATGGCGAGGGCTTGACCACCGTCGGCGATGATCTGCCGGACCAGCGCGTGGGCGGGTTCGGCATGACGATTGTAGTTGATGACGACCGCAGCGCCGGCAGCGGCGAGGGCTTTGGCAGCCGCATGACCGATGCCGGAGCTGGCGCCGGTGATGAGTGCCACTTGATGGGCGAGGGAAATCTGCATGCGAAGTCGCGCCTGGATTGAGGGCTTATTTAGCTGACTGATGGCCGGCGGCCAGAGTTCATCGACGAACATGAAATAAACGATAGGAAGGCTTTCACACTCCACCAACAATTCCCCGCTTCCACGCTCATCAGCCTTTATGGCAACTTGGCCGCCCCTGATGAGGCTGCAACCGATGGCAAACCCTTACCGCGAATTGTTCAATGCCCCCGGCGCCCGAAATTTTGTGCTGGCGGGGATGATTGCGCGTATGCCGATTTCCATGACGGGCATCGGCGTGATCACCATGCTGTCGCAGTTGAAGGGCGGGTATGCGCTGGCGGGTGCGGTGGCGGCGACGTTTGCCTTGGCCACCGCGTTTTGTGCGCCGCAGGTGTCGCGGCTGGTCGATCGGTTTGGTCAGGGGCGCGTTTTGCCGCTGTCGGCATTGATCGGTGGCGGGGCGTTGTTGATGTTGTTGCTGTGTACGCGGTTGCAGGCGCCGACCTGGACGCTGTTCATCTTCGCCGCGTTGGCCGGTTGCATGCCGAGCATGTCGGCGATGGTGCGGGCGCGCTGGACGCAAATCTATCGCGGCCAGCCACAACTGCAGACCGCGTATGCGCTGGAGTCTGTGCTCGATGAAGTCTGCTTTATCGTCGGCCCGCCGCTGTCGGTGGGATTGTGCGTGGCGGTGTTTCCCGAAGCCGGGCCGCTGGCGGCGTTGTTGATGTTGGCGATCGGCGTAACGGCGTTCGTGGCCCAGCGCAGCACCGAGCCGGCGGTGCATCCCCACGCATCCCATCACCAAGGCTCGATCATTCGCTCGACGGACGTTCAATGGTTGCTGCTGTTGATGACCGCCATGGGCATCATCGTCGGCGTGATCGATGTGGTCAGCGTCGCGTTCGCCCAGCATCAAGGGCAGCCGGCCGCGGCGAGCATTGTGCTGTCGGTGTACGCCATCGGCTCGTGCCTGGCCGGGATCGCGTTTGGTGCGATGCGTTCGAAACTGCCGTTGCCGCGATTGTTTTTGTATGGCGGTATGGCGACGGCGGTGACAACCTTGCCGTTGCTGCTGGCGAGCAATATTTTCGGGTTGTCGGTGGCGGTGTTTATCGCCGGGCTATTCTTCTCGCCGACGCTGATTGTGGCGATGGCGTTGATTGAGCGTATTGTGCCGCCGGCCAAACTGACTGAAGGTCTGACCTGGCTGGTGACCGGTCTGAGCATCGGCGTCGCTGTCGGTGCTGCCGGGTCCGGGGCGCTGGTGGATGCCTTTGGCGCGCGTAGCGGTTTCTGGCTGGCGATTGCGGCCGGATCGGTGGTGCTGGTTTCGGCGGTGCAGAGCTTCCGACATTTGAAATGAGCTCGTCCTTGTGGGCGCGGTCACCAACCGCGCCCCGAGTTGACCCAGAAGTTCACCGACAGCGACGTCGACACCGACACCACTTGATGGAACCAGCCCTCCGGCAAGAACAGCAGGTCCCCTGCCTCCAGCGTCACCCGCAGGAATGTCACATCCCGCGCCGCCGGGAAGCGTTCGTAGTCCGGCGCATCCGGGTTGAAGTCACAGCCATCCAGACCGCCCTTGGGCGCCGTCGACCAGGTGCCCAGCGCTTCACGGTGATGAGGCGCGGCGAGGGTGAACGTCTTCTGCCCCCAGACCTGAGCAAACAGATTGTCGGTGTCGTCGCGATGCAACGGCGTCAGCGTGCCTTTGGGGCCGATCCAGATTCGTGGCGGGATGAACAGCGTGGCATCGAAGTAGGGCGGGTATTGGATCTGCTGCATCAATTGCGTCGGCAGAATGTTGTTGCCCATGTACGCCGGCGGTTCACCGTCTGCACTTTTGGCCGCTGGCGTGTCCAGCGAGGCGATGAAGTCGGCCATCGATGTCGAACGGAAATCACGTTCGGTAGAGAAGGTTTTCTTCACGTAATCGCCATGGCGAGTGATGCCTTGCAGTTCGGCGAAATGCACCAGCGATTCTTCGCGGCTGAGTTTGAACAACGGCCAGTCGTGCAGCGCGTTGCTGATCACCACGGGAATACCGTTAGGCAAGTACTTGCTTTTGAATTCGCTGACCGACAACTCGTTGCGCGCGCGTCGCTCGATGCTGATCTGTGTCGGCAGGCTGGCGGTGAGTTTTTCACTGAAGCGCGGCGGGGTCGGATAGCGCTTGTTCATGTCGACCTTTTCCGTCACGGGGCCACCGTGCATCGCATGCTCGATGATCTGCGGCAGCAGCGTCGCCAGGCCCATGTTGCCGCCGATCCTCAGGCGACCGCTGGCGAACAGTTCTTCGACGTTGGCCATGCCGCCCATGATCCCGAGAAAATCACACTCGGCGACTTCGATGGTCACATCGGGGCTGGCATGTCGGCCCGGCACAGTGCGGCTGCTGGCCTTGACCTCGGACCAGTAGGCCTGCTGCGGGCCAAACACGAATTGGAAAACGCCTTCGATGCCGACGGCACCGGCATTGGCGAACAACTTGCCCAGAATGCGCTGCAGGTCCACGGTGAATCCTCATTATTGGTTTTGGTCTGAACAGTTAACGAGCGCCTGTATGCAGGATTTACTGGCTGGCGACTAATTTGTTCAGGGCGCAATCCGTTTCTCACTACGGATAGTTTTTTTGAGGAGCGCATGGTGACCAAGCTGACCCTGCTGTGCCTGCCGTACTCTGGCGCCAGTGCCATGGTGTACAGCCGCTGGCGGCCGAAGATGCCGCAATGGCTGCACTTGCAACCTGTAGAGCTGCCGGGGCGCGGCGCACGTTTCGGTGAGCCATTGCACACCGACATGCGTGCACTGGCGAGGCAACTGGCTAAAGAGTTGTGCCCGACACTCAAGACGCCTTACGCGTTGTTCGGCCATAGCCTTGGCGCGTTGCTGGCCTGCGAAATGGCGCACGCCTTGCGTGCCCTCGGTTGCCCGGAACCGGTTGCACTGTTCGCCTCGGGCACGGCAGCGCCGACGATGCGCGCCGATTACGATCGCGGGTTTGCCGAGCCGAAAACCGACGCCGAGCTGATCGATCAATTGCGCACACTCAATGGCACCAGCGAAGAAGTGTTGGCCAACGCGGAGTTGATGAGCCTGACGCTGCCGATCCTGCGCGCGGACTTCCAGCTCTGCGGCAGATTCGAGCCGTTACGGCGACCACTGCTCAATTGCCCGGTGCATGTGTTCGGCGGCAAGGCTGACCGCGCCACCGCCGAGCAGTTGATCGGCTGGAGCAAGGAAACCCGTGGCAGCTTCTCGGTGGACATGCTCGCCGGTGGGCACTTTTTCATTCATGAACATGAGGCCAAGGTGCTGAAGGTGATCAAGGATCAACTCGACCTGCATCATCGCCGGCATGCCAGCGCCGCAACCGCATGATCACGGCAATACCTGCGGGGGCGGGCTTGCTCGCGAATGCGGTGTTTCGGTTGATGTATTGCTGACTGATAAGCGCATTCGCGAGCAAGCCCCTCCCACATTTGATTTGTATTAACTGAAAAATCCCCGTTCTGCTTCCCGCCTGACAGTTGTTCTCATTCGCTAATTTTTCCGGTCTGCATTCGTTTTATAGGGACGACGTGCCTTTGTGCTGCCTGCCTACTGATCCGGATGCTGAGAAATGAATGCTGAAGACTCCTTGAAACTTGCTCGCCGGTTTATCGGACTGCCGCTGGAAAAGCGCCAGATGTTCCTTGCGGCTTTGCAAAAGGAGGGCGTGGATTTCGCCCGGTTTCCGATCCCCGCCGGCATCGAGGCCGAGGATCGTCAGGCGTTGTCCTACGCGCAGCGGCGCATGTGGTTTCTCTGGCAACTCGATCCGCAAAGTGGCGCCTACAACTTGCCGGGCGCAGTGCGTCTGAGTGGGCGCTTGAATGTGGCGGCGCTGGAGCAAGCCTTCGCCTGTCTGGTGGAGCGTCACGAAACCCTGCGCACGGTGTTCCAGCGCCAGGCCGATGACCGCCTGCTGCAAGTGCC
Organism: Pseudomonas sp. EA_65y_Pfl2_P74; assembly: GCF_963970575.1. Classification (NCBI taxonomy): domain Bacteria; kingdom Pseudomonadati; phylum Pseudomonadota; class Gammaproteobacteria; order Pseudomonadales; family Pseudomonadaceae; genus Pseudomonas; species Pseudomonas sp. EA_65y_Pfl2_P74. The sequence goes on along the minus strand of NZ_CAXAOQ010000012.1, from coordinate 81,937 downwards.
GGCCAGCGCACCGCTGGTGATTGCCCGTGAAGATTTCAGCGCTCTGCCGCAGGCCGAACGCGAGCAGGCTGTGGTTCACGCCGCCGAGCAACAATCGGTGCTGCCGTTCGATCTGGCAGTCGGCCCGCTGCTGCGGGTCAATGTGCTCAAACTCGCGGAGCAGGAACACGTCCTGTTGCTGACCTTGCACCACATCGTCTCCGATGGCTGGTCGATGAACGTGCTGATTGATGAATTCATCCGCTGCTACGACGCGTTCGATGGCGATCAGCCGCCGCTACTGGCGCCGCTGCCGATTCAGTACAGCGACTATGCCCTGTGGCAACGGCGCTGGCTGGAGGCGGGCGAGCAGGCACGCCAACTCGACTACTGGCAGGCGCAACTGGGCGACGAACATCCGGTACTGGAATTGCCGCTGGATCATTCGCGCCCGACGGTGCCGAGCTATCGCGGTACCCGCTACGAATTTGCCGTCGACGCTCAGTTGGCCGAGCAACTGCGCAACACCGCGCAGCAGCATCAGGTCACCTTGTTCATGTTTTTGCTCGGCGCCTTTAACGCGCTGCTGCACCGGTATACCGGTCAGACGGATATCCGTGTCGGCGTACCGATTGCCAACCGCAACCGTGGGGACATCGAAGGGCTGATCGGCTTCTTCGTCAACACCCAGGTGCTGCGCACGCAACTGGACGGCCAGACCCGCGTCGATGATCTGCTGCGCGCGATCAAGGAAACCGCGCTCGGCGCCCAGGCTCATCAGGATCTGCCGTTCGAGCAACTGGTCGAAGCGCTGAAACTGGAACGCAGCCTCAGCCACACGCCACTGTTCCAGGTGATGTACAACCACCAGCCGCAAGTGGCCGACGTCGCCGCGCTGAGCACCGCGTCGGGTCTGGCGCTGAGCAGTCTCGACTGGCAGAGTCGTACCACGCAGTTCGACCTGACCCTGGATACCTGCGAGAAGGGTGGCAAGCTGCACGCCGCATTGACCTACGCCAGCGACCTGTTCGACGCCGCGACCATCGCACGCATGGCACGTCACTGGCTGCGCTTGCTGGCAGCGATGGTCGCTGATCCGTCGCAGCGGGTTGGCGAGTTGCCACTGCTGGAGGTCGATGAACATCACGCGCTGGTGCACGCCTGGAACGATACGCCGGCGCTTTACCCGACCGAGCAGTCGATTCATCAACTGATCGAAGCGCAGGTTGCCCGTACGCCGAATGCGCCAGCGCTGGTGTTTGGTGAGCAGACCTTGAGCTACGTCGAGCTGGATGCCCGGGCCAATCAACTGGCGCAGCTGCTGCGTGAGCAAGGCGTACAGGCCGACAGTCTGGTCGGCATCTGCGCCCAGCGCTCTCTGGAGATGGTCGTCGGCCTGCTGGCCATCCTCAAGGCGGGTGGCGCCTATGTGCCGCTGGACCCGGAGTATCCGCAGGAACGTCTGGCCTACATGATCGAGGACAGCGCCATCACCTTGCTGTTGACCCAAGCGGCGCTGCTGACATCCCTGCCGACTGACGGCGTCAAGGTCATTGCGCTGGATCAGCCGGGCCTGCTCGACGGCTACAGTGAAAGCCGTGCGGATGTACCGGTTGATCCGTTGAATCTTGCGTACGTGATTTACACCTCCGGTTCCACCGGCAAGCCCAAGGGGGCCGGCAACAGTCACGCCGCGCTGGTCAACCGCTTGTGCTGGATGCAGGACGCTTACGCTCTGGACGCCAGTGATTCGGTGCTGCAGAAAACCCCTTTCAGCTTCGACGTATCGGTCTGGGAGTTCTTCTGGCCGCTGCTCAGCGGTGCGCGTCTGGTCGTCGCTGCGCCTGGGGCGCACCGTGATCCGCGGCAGATGATCGACACCATTAACCGCCACCGCATTACTACGCTGCATTTTGTGCCATCGATGTTGCAGGCGTTTATTCACGAGCCGGGCGTCGAAACGTGCGCCGGCCTCAAACGCATCGTGTGCAGCGGTGAAGCATTACCACTGGATGCGCAACTGCAAGTCTTCGCCAAACTGCCGAACGCCGGCCTCTACAACCTCTACGGTCCGACGGAGGCGGCCATCGACGTCACCCACTGGACGTGCGTCGACGAAGGCGCCGACAGCGTGCCGATCGGTCGTCCGATCGCCAACCTGCGCACCCATGTGCTCGACGCCGAACTGTCGCCGGTGCCAAGTGGCGTGGCCGGCGAACTGTACCTGGGCGGAGCGGGGCTGGCGCGCAGTTATCACCAGCGTCCGGCACTGACCGCCGAACGTTTTGTGCCGTGCCCGTTCCATGAGGGCGCGCGCCTGTACCGTACCGGTGACCGTGTGCGTCAGCGAACTGACGGCGTGATCGAGTACCTGGGTCGTCTCGACCATCAGGTGAAACTGCGCGGTTTGCGCATTGAACTCGGTGAAATCGAAACCCGCCTGATGCAGCACTCGCGGGTGCGTGAGGCCGTGGTGCTGGTGCAGGGCGGCAAGCATCTGGTGGCTTATCTGGTGCTGGAAAATACTCAGCCGCACGAGCAATGGCAGCAGGACGTCAAGGCCTGGCTGCTCGGCAGTCTGCCGGAATTCATGGTGCCGACCTACCTGATGACCCTGGCCACACTGCCGGTCACCGCCAACGGCAAACTGGATCGCAAGGCTCTGCCGCAACCTGACGCCGCGCCGCAGCAAGCCTTCGTTGCGCCGCAGGACACGATGCAAAAAGCCCTGGCGGCGATCTGGGCCGACGTGCTCGGTCTTGAGCGCGTCGGCCTCGAAGACAACTTCTTCGAGCTGGGCGGCGACTCGATCATCTCCATTCAAGTGGTCAGCCGGGCGCGACAGGTCGGGATTCGCGTCAGTGCGCGTGATCTGTTCCAGTACCAGACCGTGCGCAGCCTCGCACGGGTCGCCACGCTGGACAGCCAGACGTCGGTGGATCAAGGGCCAGTGACCGGCGACGCCGTACTCGGGCCGATCCAGCAACACTTCTTCAGCCATGCGATGCCGGTGCGTGAGCACTGGAACCAGTCGTTGCTGCTGACCCCGCGCGCCACTTTGAACGCTCAGTGGCTCGATACCGCGCTGGCGCACGTCATCAACCACCACGATGCCCTGCGCCTGCGCTTCGTCGAAAACGCCGAAGGCTGGCAGCAAAGCCACGGCCCACGGGTTGAAAGCGCTGGGCTGTGGCAGCGCGACGCCGACTCAGTCGAGCAGTTGAACGCCTTATGCAACGAGGCCCAGCGCAGTCTTGATCTGCGCAACGGCCCGCTGCTGCGCGCGTTGCTGGTCACGCTGGCCGATGGCAGCCAGCGTCTGGCGCTGATCATTCATCACTTGGTGGTGGATGGGGTTTCCTGGCGAGTGCTGCTGGAAGATGTGCAGCAGGCCTATGAGCAACTGGCGGCGGGCGGCGGCATTCAATTGGCGGCAAAAACCACAGCCTTCCAGAGCTGGACAGCACGCCTCGAAAGCGCAGCGTCGCGTTTCGACGACCAACTGAATTATTGGAAAGCCCAGCATCAGGATGCCCGGGATCTGCCGTGCGAGCGTCCGGATGGCAGCCTGCAGAACCGGCATGGCGAGAAAATCCAATGGCGCCTCGACGCCGAGCGCACCCGTCAACTGTTGCAACAGGCGCCGGCAGCGTATCGCACGCAGGTCAACGATCTGCTGCTCACGGCACTGGCGCGCACCATCAGCCGCTGGAGCGAGCAACCGGGCACGCTGATCGAGATGGAGGGGCATGGTCGCGAAGATCTGTTCGATGACATCGACCTGAGTCGCACTGTGGGCTGGTTCACCAGCCTGTTCGCGGTAAATCTGATTGCCGTCGATGATCTCGACGGCTCGATCAAGTCGATCAAGGAGCAACTGCGCGCGGTACCGGACAAAGGTCTGGGCTATGGCGTGCTGCGTTATCTCGCGGCGCCGTCGGTATGCGCCGAATTTGAGTCGCTGGCGCCGCCGCGCATTACCTTCAACTATCTCGGCCAGTTCGACCGCCAGTTCGACGAGGCGGCGCTGTTCGTACCGTGCGCTGAAAACAGCGGTGTCGCGCAGGATCCAGAGGCGCCGCTGGCCAACTGGCTGACCGTGGAAGGTCAGGTGTATGGCGGCGAACTGTCGATGAGTTGGGGGTTCAGCCGCGAGATGTTCGACGGCGCAACCGTACAGAAACTGGTGGATCAATACGCCGTCGAGTTGCACGCGCTGATCGAACATTGCTGCACCCTGCAAGCCGCGCAAGCGACGCCGTCGGACTTCCCGCTGGCGCAGGTCACGCAGGCGCAACTCGATGCACTGCCGGTGCCGGCCGGTCAGCTCGATGACCTTTATCCACTGTCGCCGATGCAGCAGGGTTTGCTGTTCCACACCCTCTACGAGCAAGCGGCGGGTGAGTATATCAACCAGTTGCGCGTCGATGTACAAGGCGTTGATCCCGAGCGTTTCCGCGCTGCATGGCAAGCCACCGTCGACGCGCAGGACATTCTGCGCAGCGGTTTCGTCTGGCAGGGCGAACTGACGCAGCCGCTGCAGATCGTGCACAAACAGGTGCAGTTGCCGTTTACCACGCTGGACTGGCGCAACCGCGACAATCAGCCAGCCGCTCTTGCAGCGTTGGCCGATGCCGAACGTCAGCAAGGCTTTGATCTGAGTTGCGCACCTTTGCTGCGACTGGTGCTGGTGCAGACCGGCGCCGAGCAATGGCACCTGATTTACACCCACCACCACATCCTGATGGACGGCTGGAGCAACTCGCAGTTGCTTGGCGAAGTCTTGCTGCGTTACGGCGGCCGGACGCCGGTAAGCGGCGGTGGACGTTTTCGCGATTACATCGCCTGGCTGCAACGGCAGGACGGTCAACTCAGTCAGGACTTCTGGAGCGAACAACTCGCTGCGCTGCAAGAGCCGACCCGACTGGCCCGCGCCGCCACCGGTGGGGGAAACCTCAGCGGTCACGGCGACCACTACCTGACGCTGGACGTGCCACGCACAAAGGCACTGGAAGCGTTTGCCCGTCAGCAGAAAGTCACCGTCAACACCTTGGTGCAAGCGGCTTGGCTGCTGTTGCTGCAACGCTACACCGGTCACGAAGCGGTGGCGTTCGGCGCGACCGTGGCCGGGCGTCCGGCGGATCTGCCGGGCATCGAGCAGCAGGTCGGTCTGTTCATCAACACCTTGCCGGTGATCGGTGCGCCGCGTCCGGACCAAACCGTCGGCCAATGGCTGCAAGCGGTGCAGGCGCAGAACCTCAGCCTGCGCGACTTCGAACACACGCCGCTGGCGGACATCCAGCGCTGGGCCGGGCAGGGTGGCGAAGCGCTGTTCGACAACATCCTGGTGTTCGAAAACTACCCGATTGCCCAGGCCCTGAGTCAGGCCGGGCAAGGGCTGGTGTTCGGTGGCGTGGGCAATCTGGAGCAAACGCACTATGCGCTCAGCGTAGCGGTCACGCTCGGCGAGCAACTGGCGTTGCATTACAGCTTCGACCGTGGCCAGTTCGCCGGCGATGTCATCGCCGGCATCAGTGCGCACCTGCTGCAACTGCTTGAGCAGTTTGCCGTGTCGGCTGAACGCAACCTCGGCGAAATCGGCCTGGCCAGCGCTGAAGAGCAGGCGCGCCAGCAAGCCGAAAACCATCCGCAACCGTACCCGGTGGACATCGGCGTGCATCAGCGTATTGCCGCGCTGGCCGGCGAAAGTCCGCAACGCACGGCGGTGATCTTCAACGGTCAGCGCTTCAGCTATGGCGAAATCGATCAGCGCGCCAACCAATTGGCCTACGCGTTGATCGCCCGTGGCGTCGGTGCGGAAACCCGCGTCGGTGTGGCCCTGCCGCGCAGTGAGGCGGTGATCGTCGCGTTGCTGGCGGTGCTCAAGGCTGGCGGCGCATACGTGCCGCTGGACACCAGCTATCCGCGTGAACGTCTGGCCTACCTGATCGAGGATTCGGGGCTCGCGCTGTTGATCAGCGACTCGTCGGTGTCGGCGCAATTGCCTGTGGCCGAATCGGTGCCGCTGCTTGAACTCGATCGCCTCGACTTGCGCGAATGGCCGATCACCGCGCCGCCCGTGCAACTCGATCCGCATAACCTCGCGTATGTGATTTACACCTCCGGCTCCACGGGTAACCCCAAAGGCGTCAGCGTCGCTCACGGCCCCTTGGCGATGCATTGCCAGGCCATCGGTCAGCGTTATGAAATGCGCGACAGCGATTGCGAATTCCACTTCATGTCGTTCGCCTTCGACGGCGCCCATGAGCGCTGGCTGACCAGCCTCACCCACGGCGCCTCGTTGCTGATCCGCGACGACAGCCTGTGGACACCGGAGCAGACCTACAACGCCATGATTGAGCATGGCGTGACCGTGGTCGCGTTCCCGCCGGTGTACCTGCAACAACTGGCCGAACACGCCGAGCGTGTGGGCAATCCGCCCAACGTGCGCATCTATTGCTTTGGCGGCGACGCGGTACCCAACGCCAGTTTCGAGCGGGTCAAACGGGCGCTCGATCCGGACTTCATCATCAACGGCTACGGCCCGACCGAAACCGTGGTCACGCCGCTGATCTGGAAGGCCGGCCGCGATGTGCCGTGCGGCGCCGCTTACGCGCCAATCGGCAGCCGCATCGGTGACCGTAGTGCCTACGTGCTCGACGCCGATCTGAACCTGTTGCCGCAAGGTATGGCTGGTGAGCTGTATCTGGGTGGCACGGGGCTGGCCCGGGGGTATCTGAATCGTCCGGGGCTGACCGCCGAGCGTTTTGTCGCTGATCCGTTCAGCCGCACTGGCGGCTTGCTTTATCGCACCGGCGACCTCGTTCGCCAGCGCGCCGATGGCACATTCGACTATCTGGATCGCATCGACAATCAAGTGAAGATCCGCGGTTTTCGCATTGAACTCGGCGAAGTCGAAGCCGCCCTGCAAGCGCTCGACGGCGTGCGTGAAGCCGTGGTCGTGGCCCAGGAAGGCAGTGCCGGCAGCGGCAAGCGTCTGGTCGCCTATGTGGTGGGTGATTCTGCCCGCGCCGACTTCACCGAAGAGCTGCGTGCGCAGCTCAAGGCAACCCTGCCGGGCCATATGGTGCCGGCGTATGTGTTGCGTCTGGAACGCATGCCGCTGACGCCGAACGGCAAACTCGACCGCAAGAACCTGCCGAAACCGGATGTCAGCCAACTGCAACAGACCTATGTCGCTGCGCAGAACGCGCTGGAGCAACAATTGGCGACGATCTGGCAAGACGTGCTCAAGCTTGAGCAGGCCGGTATCAGCGACAACTTCTTTGAGCTGGGCGGCGACTCGATCATTTCCATTCAAGTGGTCAGCCGTGCGCGGCAGGCGGGTATCCGCTTCACGCCCAAAGACCTGTTCGAGCACCAGACCATTCAGGCGTTGGCCGTTGTCGCGCAGACGGGCGAAGCGCTGCAAATGATCGATCAGCAACCGGTCACCGGCAGCACGGCGCTGTTGCCGATTCATCAGGAATTCTTTGCTCAGGCGATTCCTGATCGTCATCACTGGAACCAGTCGGTGATGCTCAAACCGAGTCAGGCGCTCGATGGCAACTTGCTTGAGCAAGCGCTGGATGCGTTGGTGCTGCACCACGACAGCCTGCGCCTGGAATTTGTCGAGCAGGCGGATGGCTGGTCGGCGCAATATCGCGACGTTGTGACCCAGGCGGGTGAAACAATCCTCTGGCAAGTCGCGGTCGCCGACCTCGCAGCCCTTGAGGCATTGGGCGACAAGGCCCAGCGCAGCCTGCAACTGAGCGGTGGCTCGCTGATTCGCGCGGTGCTGGCGAACCTGGCCGATGGCAGTCAACGCCTGCTGCTGATCGTCCATCATCTGGTGGTCGATGGCGTGTCGTGGCGGATTCTGTTTGAAGATCTGCAAAACGCTTACCGGCAGATCGCTACGGGCAATGCCGTGCAGTTGCCGGCCAAGACCCATGCGGTCAACGCCTGGGCGCAGGCCTTGCAGGAATACGCCGCCACGCCTGCGTTGCAGTCTGAACTGGGCTTCTGGCAGCAACAGTTGCAAGGTGCATCGGCGACGTTGCCTTTCGACCGTCCCGACGGTGGGCAGCAACACGATCAGGCGCTGACCATTCGCAGCAAACTGGACCAGACCCTGACCCGTCAGCTGTTGCAGGATGCGCCGGCGGCTTATCGCACGCAGGTCAACGATCTGCTGCTGACGGCTCTGGCGCGGGTGATGGTGCGCTGGACCGGTGCCGACCATGCGCTGGTATTGCTCGAAGGTCACGGTCGCGAAGACCTGTTCGACAGCGTCGACCTGACGCGCACTGTCGGCTGGTTCACCAGTGTGTTCCCGGTGCGCCTTTCGCCGGTTGCCGAACCGGGCGCATCGCTCAAGCAGGTCAAGGAACAACTGCGGGCGATTCCGCACAAAGGCATCGGCTTCGGCGCGCTCGCGCATCTGGGCGATGAGCTGGCTCGCCAAGCCCTGCAAGCCTTGCCGACACCACGCCTGACCTTCAACTATCTGGGCCAGTTCGACGGCAGTTTCGATGCCGCCGACCACGCCCTGTTTGTACCGACTGGCGAATCCGGCGGCGCCGAAGTCAATCTGCAGGGCCCGCTGGGCAACCCGCTGGCGCTGAACGGCAAAGTCTTCGGCGGCGAACTGGACCTGAGCTGGACCTACAGCGGCGCGATGTTCGACGCGGCGACCATCCAGCGTCTGGCCGATGATTACGTGCAGGAATTGACGGCGCTGATCGGCCATTGCTGCGACAACGCCAACCGTGGCGTGACACCGTCGGACTTCCCGCTGGCGCAACTGTCGCAGGCGCAACTCGATGCGCTGGTGCTCGAACCGCAAAGCATCGATGACATCTACCCGCTGTCGCCGATGCAGCAGGGCATGCTGTTCCATACGTTGCTCGAACATGGCAACGGCGACTACATCAACCAGATGCGCCTGGACGTCGACGGCGTCGATCCACAACGCTTCCAGGCGGCGTGGCAAGCGGTGGTGGATGCCCATGACATTCTGCGCACCGGGTTTTTCTGGCAGGGCGATCTGCCGCAACCGGTGCAAGTGGTGCAGCGCCAGGTTGAAGTGCCGTTCAGCGTGCTCGACTGGCACGACAAAGCCGGGCTGGACGCGGCGCTGCAAACCCTCGCCGACGAAGAGCGCGCACAGGGGCTGGATTTGACCTGTGCGCCGCTGCTGCGCCTGGTGCTGGTGCGCACCGCGACGGATCGTCATCACCTGATTTACACCAACCACCACATCCTGATGGACGGCTGGAGCAGCGCGCAGTTGCTCGGCGAAGTGTTGCAGCACTACAGCGGCGAAACGGTCGCACGTCCGGCAGGGCGCTATCGCGATTACATCGGCTGGCTGCAACGCCAGGATGCGGCGGCGGCCGAGGCCTACTGGCTGGCGACGCTGCACAACCTGCAAGAGCCAACGCGTCTGGCCAATGCCATCGCGCGGCCGCATGACGGTTTGCCGAGCGTCGGCTATGGCGATCATTACCAAGTGCTGGACGCGGATCTGACTCAGCGTCTGGGGGAATTTGCCCGGACTGCGAAAGTCACGGTCAACACCGTGGTGCAAGGCGCCTGGCTGTTGCTGTTGCAGCGCTATACCGGCAAAGACTGTGTTGCGTTCGGCGCCACCGTCGCCGGGCGTCCGGCGGATTTGCCGGGTGCCGAAGCGCAGATCGGTCTGTTCATCAATACCTTGCCGGTGGTTGCTGCGCCGCAGGCGCAGCAGAGTCTGGTCCGTTGGCTGCAAGGCGTGCAGGCGCAGAACCTGGCGTCGCGCGAGTTCGAACACACGCCACTGGCCGATATTCAGCGTTGGGCCGGGCAGGGCGGTGATGCGCTGTTCGACAGCCTGATGGTGTTCGAGAACTACCCGATTGCCGACGCGCTGGAACGTGGCGCGCCGCAAGGTTTGCGTTTCGGCGCGGTGGCCAATCAGGAGCAGACCAACTATCCGCTGACCCTGCTGGTAAACATGAGCACGCAACTGACGGTGCATTTGAGCTATCAGCGCGACAGCTTTGCGGCGGCCAACGTGGCGCAGTTGGGCGCGCATTTGCAGCGTCTGCTGAGCCAGATGACTGAGTCGGGCGACCGGTCGCTCAGTGAGTTGAACCTGATCGAAAGCGTCCCGAGCGTCGCTGCCGATTTCGCCACCGAGCTGTGCATTCATCAGGGCATCGCTCGTCAAGTCGTAGCGACGCCGGATGCGCTGGCGGTGACCTTTGGCAGCACGCAACTGACGTACGCCGAACTCGACGCGCAAGCCAACCGCTTGGCGCACAAATTGATCGAGCTCGGTGTTGGCCCGGAAGTGCGCGTGGGCGTGGCGATGCCGCGTTCCGAGCAGTTGCTCATTGCCTTGCTGGCGGTGCTGAAGGCCGGTGGCGCGTATGTGCCGCTGGACCCGGATTACCCGGCGGATCGTGTCGCGTACATGCTGGAGGACAGCCGCGCGCGGGTGCTGCTGACCGAGCAAGCCGTCGCCGCGACCCTGACGGTGCCTGGCGAAACGCAAGTGTTGCTGCTGGATCAGGTGTCGCTGAATAGCTATTCAGATGTCGCGCCTCAAACATCGGTCGCGCCGGATAACCTTGCCTACGTGATCTACACCTCGGGCTCCACTGGCAAACCCAAAGGCGTGGCGATTGCCCATCGCAACGTCATGGCGTTGATCGACTGGTCGGCCAAGGTCTACAGCCGCGACGATATCCAAGGCGTACTGGCCTCGACCTCGGTGTGCTTCGACCTGTCGGTGTGGGAGCTGTTCGTCACACTGGCCAACGGCGGCTCGCTGATCATCGCGCGCAATGCCCTGGAGCTGCCGCACTTGCCGGCTCGCGATCAGGTTCGTTTGATCAACACCGTGCCGTCGGCCATCGCCGCGCTGCAACGCGCCGGGCAGATTCCGCCGAGCGTGCGGATCATCAATCTGGCCGGTGAACCGCTCAAGCAAGGGCTGGTTGACGCGTTGTATCAACAGTCGACGGTCGAGCACGTCTACGACCTCTACGGCCCGTCGGAAGACACCACCTATTCGACCTGGACTCGGCGCAGTGCCGGTGGTCAGGCGCGTATCGGCCGTGCCCTCGACCACAGCGCCAGTCACGTGCTCGACGCTGATTTGCACGCTGTCCCGCAAGGGGTTTCGGCTGAGCTGTACCTGTCGGGGGCCGGCATCACGCGCGGCTATCTGGGCCGCGCGGCGATGACCGCTGAACGGTTCGTACCCAACCCGCTCGCCGACAATGGCGAGCGGATGTACCGCACCGGCGACCTGATCCGCGAGCGTGAAGCGGGCGAACTGGAGTACATGGGCCGCATCGACCATCAGGTGAAGATTCGTGGATTGCGCATCGAGTTGGGGGAGATCGAGGCGCGATTGCTCGCCCAACCGGCCGTCACCGAAGCGGCGGTGCTGGCCGTCGAAGGTGAGGCTGGCGCGCAACTGGTGGCCTATGTGGTCGCCCCGCCACTGGATCTGTGCGACGGCCAAGCGCAGCGGCTCCTGCGCGACGGACTAAAGACTGGCCTCAAGTCTTCGTTACCTGACTACATGATTCCCGCGCACCTGCTGTTCCTTGAGCAGTTGCCACTGACCCCCAACGGCAAACTCGACCGCAAGGCCTTGCCAGCGGTCGATGCCAGCCAGATGCAGGCCGCGTATGTCGCGCCGCACAGTGAGCTTGAGCAGCGGGTCGCGGCGATCTGGCAGCAAGTGCTCGACGTGCAACGCATCGGCCTGAACGATCACTTCTTCGAACTGGGCGGGCACTCGCTGCTGGCGGTCAACGTGGTGTCGCGCATGGCCCTCGAACTGGGCCTGACGCTGACCCCGCAACTGTTATTCCAGCACCCCGTCCTGAGCGACTTTGTCGCTCACCTCGATACAGGAGGCGGGGCAATCAACGAACAGAAACTGAGCAAGCTGGAAGCCCTGCTTGACGATATGGAGGAAGTCTGATGGACAAGAGTGTTGCTTTGAGGGTAGCCAAGCGCTTTATCACTCTGCCGCTGGACAAACGTAAGCTGTACCTGGAAAAGATGCTCGAAGAGGGCGTCTCTGCGGCCAACCTGCCGATCCCGGAGACACGTTCCGGGTTTGCGGCGATTCCTCTGTCGTATGCCCAGGAACGTCAATTGTTCCTCTGGCAAATGGACCCGCACAGCACCGCGTATCACATCCCCAGCGCCCTGCGCCTCAAGGGGCGGCTGGAGGTGGCGGCGCTGGAACGCAGTTTCAATGCCGTGGCCGCGCGTCACGAAAGTTTGCGCACGACCTTCGCCGAGCAGGGCGAAACCTTCTGCCAGGTGATTCATCCGCAACTGCCGCTGAACATCAGTCTGGTTCCGCTGCCCGAAGGTCTTGATGCCGCCGGTGAAGAGGCTGCGATCAAGGCGTTCGTCGAAAGCGAAACCGCACGCCCGTTCAACCTGCAACAGGGCCCGCTCCTGCGCGTGGCGCTGCTGAAAGTGGCGCAGGACGATCATGTGCTGGTGCTGATCCAGCACCACATCATCTCCGATGGCTGGTCGATCAAAGTGCTGGTCAATGAGCTGATCCAGCATTACGCCGCCGACACCCGCGGGCAGCCCTTGACGCTGCCGGCGCTGGACGTGCAATACGCCGACTACGCGATCTGGCAGCGTCACTGGCTGGAAGCGGGCGAGCGTGAGCGGCAACTGGCTTATTGGATCAAGACGCTGGACGGCGAGCAGCCGGTGTTGGAGTTGCCCATCGATTTCCCCCGCCCGGCGGTGCAAAGCCTGCGCGGTGCGCGCCTTGAGCTGGACTTGCCGGCGGATCTCGGCGACGCCCTGAAACAACTGGCCCAGCGCGAAGGTGCGAGCCTGTTCATGGTGTTGCTGGCGTCGTTCCAGGCCTTGCTGCATCGCTACAGCGGCCAGGCGCAGATTCGCGTCGGTGTGCCTGCGGCCAACCGTAACCGCGTCGAGACGGAGGGCCTGATCGGCTTTTTCGTCAACACTCAGGTATTGAATGCCGAGGTGAACGGGCAACTACCGTTCAACCGCTTGCTGGTGCAGGTCAAGCAAGCGGCGATGGATGCTCAGGCGCATCAGGATCTGCCGTTCGAGCAATTGATCGAAGCGCTGCAACCGGAGCGCAGCCTGAGCCACAGCCCGGTGTTCCAGGTGATGTTCAACCACCAGACCCGCCGTGATCAGCAGCGTGGCGCGGTGCAACTGCCGCAGTTGAGTGTCGAGGATGTGCAGTGGGAAGGGCGCACCGCGCAGTTCGACCTGACCCTCAATACTTATGAATCCAGCGACGGTTTCGCCGCTGAGCTGACCTACGCCACTGACCTGTTCAAGCCTGAGACCGTCGAGCGCATTGCTCGTCACTGGCAGAACCTGCTGCGTGGCATCGTGGCCGCTCCGACCTGCCGCGTCGGCGAATTGCCGTTGTTGGACAGTACCGAACGCGATGTGCTGTTGCAGGACTGGGTACGCGTGGCCGATCACACCACGCAGGGCGGTTGCGTGCAGCAGGTGTTCGCGTTGCAGGCGCAACAAACCCCGCAAGCGACCGCGCTGATCATCGGCGCAGACGTGCTGAGCTATGGCGAACTGGATGCCCGGGCCAATCAACTGGCACACAAACTGATCGAGGCCGGGGTTGGCCCGGATCAACGGGTCGGCATCGCGGTCGAGCGCAGCGTCGAAATGATCGTCGGCCTGCTGGCGATCCTCAAGGCTGGCGGCGCTTATGTGCCGCTGGACCCGGCGTACCCGCAAGATCGTCTGGCCTACATGATCGAGGACAGTGGTTTGCAGTTGCTGCTGACCCAGTCGCACTTGCAGGCGCAGTTGCCGATCCCGGCGAACGTGCAGATGCTGTTGCTGGATCAGCCACACGGCTGGCTGGCGGCGTATCCTCAGACCGCGCCGGATGTTGCGGTCAACGGCGAACACCTGGCCTATACGATTTACACCTCTGGTTCCACCGGCAACCCCAAAGGCGTGATGGTGCGTCACGCGGCGCTGAGCAACTTTGTCGCGAGCATGATCAAGCAACCAGGGATCGCAGCCACTGATCGCATGCTGTCGCTGACCACGTTCTCGTTCGACATTTTCGGCTTGGAAATCTACGGCCCATTGCTGGCCGGCGCCGGCGTGGTGCTGACCGGCAAGGACGTGCATCAAGACCCGCAAGCGGTGCTCGAACTGATCGAGCGTCACGCCGTCAGTGTGCTGCAAGCCACGCCGTCGACCTGGCGCATGCTGCTGGACAACGAACACGCCGCGATCCTCAACGGCCGCACGTTCCTTTGTGGCGGTGAAGCGCTGCCGCAGGAACTGGCGCAGCGCATGCTGGCGCTGACGCCACGCGTGTGGAACCTCTATGGCCCGACCGAAACGACGATCTGGTCAGCACAACATGCACTGAGTGCGGACAACAGCCGTCCGTTCCTCGGCACGCCCATCGACAACACCGCGTTGTACATCCTCGGCAGTGACCTTGAGCTCAATCCGCTCGGCGCGCCGGGTGAATTGCTGATTGGCGGTGACGGTTTGGCCCGTGGTTATTTCCAGCGCCCAAGCCTCACCGCCGAACGTTTTGTGCCGGATCCTTTCGCGAAAAACGGTGCGCGTCTGTACCGCACCGGTGACCTGACGCGCTATCGCGCCGAGGGTGTGATCGAGTACATCGGGCGGATCGACCATCAGGTGAAAATCCGGGGTTTGCGTATCGAACTCGGTGAAATCGAAGCGCGTTTACTCGCGCTCGACAGCGTGCGCGAAACCGTCGTGGTCGCGCAGGACGGCCCGACCGGCCCACAACTGGTGGCCTACGTGGTGCCATCGGTCAATGATGTTTCGCAAACCGATTTGCGTGCCGCGCTCAAGGCCAGCCTCAAGGCCAGCCTCAAGGCTGAACTGCCGGAGTACATGGTACCGGCGCACCTGTTGTTCCTGGCGCAACTGCCGCTGACCCCCAACGGCAAAGTGGATCGCAAAGCCTTGCCGGCGCCCGACGCCAGCCAGTTGCAATCGACCTACAGCGCACCGCAAACCGCCACCCAGCACACCGTCGCCGAGATCTGGCAAGCGGTGCTGAAGCTGGATCGCGTGGGCCTTGGCGATAATTTCTTCGAACTGGGCGGCCACTCCTTGTTGGTCACTCAAGTGATCTCGCGGGTGCGACAGGTACTGAACGTTCAGGTGCCGCTGCGCACGCTGTTCGAACACAGCACGCTGCAAGATTTTGTCGCCGCGCTCGGTATTGATCAGGCGACTTGGGAACCGCCGATTGTCGCGCTGCCGCGTCTGCAACCGTTGGCGCTTTCGTATGCTCAGGAGCGCCAGTGGTTCCTCTGGCAACTGGAGCCGACCAGCACCGCTTATCACGTCCCGGCCGCGCTGCGTCTGCGCGGTGAACTGGATCTGGTGGCGTTGCAGCGCAGCTTCGATTCTCTGATCGCCCGCCACGAAGCCCTGCGCACCTGCTTCGTCGAAGAGCAGGGCCAGACCCTGCAAGTGATTCAGGCCCACGGCACGCTGGATCTGCACGTTCAGGACGTTGCCGCCGATCTGGACGAGGCCGCGCTGCAAGCGCTGGTCGCCGAAGAAACCCTGCACCTGTTCAATCTTCAGCAAGGCCCGCTGCTGCGAGTCAAATTGCTGCGTCTTGCAGATGACGACCACGCACTGGTCATCACCTTGCACCACATCGTTTCCGATGGCTGGTCGATGACGGTCATGGTCGATGAACTGGTGGCGTTGTACGCCGCTTATAGCCAGGGGCAGGCGGTGCAATTGCCAGCGTTGGCGGTGCAATACGCCGACTACGCGGTGTGGCAAAAGCAGTGGATGGACGCCGGTGAACGCGAGCGTCAGTTGAACTACTGGACGGCGCAACTGGGCGATGGCGATCAGCCGCTGCTGGAGCTGCCGACCGACCGCCCACGTCCGCCTGAGCAAAGCTATCGCGGCGCCCGTCGTGATATCCCGCTGAGCCTGGAACTGGCGTCTGCGCTCAAGCAGGTTGCCCAGCGTGAAAACGTCACGCTGTTCACACTGTTGCTGGCCTCGTTCCAGACCTTGCTGCATCGCTACAGCGGTCAGGCCGACATCCGCGTCGGTGTGCCGGTGGCGAACCGCAACCGGGTCGAGACGGAAGGGCTGATCGGCTTCTTCGTCAACACCCAGGTGCTGAAAGCCGAATTCGACAGCCAGCAGACGTTCCGCAGCCTGCTGCAGCAAGTGAAAAGCACCGTGCTCGGCGCCCAGGCTCATCAGGATCTGCCGTTCGAGCAACTGGTCGATGCGCTGCAACCGGAGCGCAGCCTCAGCCACAGTCCGTTGTTCCAGGTGCTGCACAATCACCAGAGCCAGGCCCGTCAGGCACAGGGCGCCACGCGCTTGCCGAACATCGAGATCGAAGGCCTGAACTGGGCGTCGAACACTGCACAGTTCGACCTGACCCTGAACACCTTCGAATCCACCGATAACGTCTGGGCCGAGCTGACGTACGCCACCGATTTGTTCGACGCCGCGACCATCGTGCGTCTGGCGCAACACTGGACGAATCTGCTGCAAGGCATCGTCGCCGACAGCGGTCAGCGCATTGCCGAACTGCCGCTGCACGACGCAGCCGAACGCGCGGCGACCGTGCTGCAATGGAACCCGGCCGTGGCCGATTTCCCCAGCGAGCGGTGCCTGCATCAATTGATCGAAGTCCAGGCTGCGCGCGCCCCGCAAGCGATTGCCGTGACCTGCGGCGAACAGACGCTGACCTACGAGAAGCTCAACAGCCACGCCAATCAGATGGCCCGCCAATTGATCGCCAACGGTGTCGGCCCGGACGTGCGTGTCGGTCTGGCGGTTGAGCGCAGCCTCGACATGCTGGTCGGGCTGTTGGCGATCCTCAAGGCCGGGGGCGCTTACGTGCCGCTGGACCCCAGCTACCCGCAAGAACGCCTGAGTTACATGATCGGCGACAGCGGCATCGGCCTGCTGCTGACCCAAAGCCATCTGCTTGATCGTCTGCCGGTGCCGGACTCGGTCCGCAGTTTGATGCTCGATCAGGACCGCGACGCTCTCCAAGGCTACAGCGACAGCAACCCGCAGGTCAGCATGAGCCCGGACAACCTGGCTTACGTGATCTACACCTCCGGTTCGACCGGCCAGCCGAAGGGCACCTTGCTGGCGCATCGCAACGTGCTGCGCCTGTTCGAAGCCACCGATGCGTGGTTCGGTTTTGGTCCGACCGATGTCTGGAGCCTGTTCCATTCCTGCGCCTTCGATTTCTCGGTGTGGGAGATTTTCGGTGCGCTGCTGTACGGTGGCAAACTGGTGGTGGTGCCTTACGAGGTCAGCCGTGCGCCGGAAGATTTCTACGCTTTGCTCTGCCGCGAAGGCATCACCGTACTGAACCAGACGCCCTCGGCGTTCAAGCAATTGATGCAAGTGGCGTGCGCCCCGCAACACGCCGCGCTTCAGCCGTCGCTGCGTTACGTGGTGTTTGGCGGCGAGGCGCTGGAGGTCAAGAGCCTGCGCCCGTGGTTCGAACGCTTCGGCGATCAGGCGCCGCAAATGATCAACATGTACGGCATCACCGAAACCACCGTGCATGTGACTTACCGCCCATTGTCGATGGCCGATCTGCAAGGCGATGTCGGCAGCCCGATCGGCGAGCCGATTCCGGATTTGTCGTGGTATTTGCTCGACGGAGACCTGAACCCGGTCGCCAAAGGCTGTATCGGCGAGCTGTACATCGGGCGCGCCGGCCTGGCGCGGGGTTATCTGAACCGTGCCGATCTGACCAGCCTGCGTTTTATTCCCGATCCGTTTGCCGCTGACGGCGGGCGTCTGTACCGCACCGGTGACCTGGCGCGTTACCGCGCTGACGGCGTCGTCGAATACGTCGGTCGAATCGACCATCAGGTGAAGATTCGCGGGTTCCGTATCGAGCTGGGTGAAATCGAAGCGCAGTTGCTCGAACAAGCCGTCGTGCGCCAAGCCGTGGTACTCGCGCAGCCGGGCCTCAGTGGTCAGCAACTGGTCGCCTGGCTGGTGCCGGACGATGCCGCGCTACTTGATGCCAGCCCGGCCGAGCAAGGCCTGTGGCGCGACCGTGTGCGTGCCGGGCTCAAGGCAAACCTGCCGGATCACATGATCCCGGCGCACCTGTTGCTGCTGGCGCAACTGCCATTGACCGCCAACGGCAAACTCAATCGCAGCGCCTTGCCGGCCCCGGACGCGAGTCAGGCGCAGCAGGCTTATCAGGCGCCCCAAAGCGAACTGGAGCAGCGCCTGGCGGCGATCTGGCAAGACGTGCTGAAGCTGCCGCGAGTGGGTCTCAACGACAACTTCTTTGAACTGGGCGGCGACTCGATCATCTCGATTCAGGTGGTCAGCCGTGCCCGTCAGGCCGGTATTCGTCTCAATCCCAAAGACCTGTTCCAGCACCAGACCGTGCAGCGTCTGGCGCTGGTCGCACAGTTGGGCGATGACTCGTCGACGATTGATCAACAGGCGGTGACCGGCGCGGCGGTACTGCTGCCGATCCAGCAGCAGTTTTTCGAAGACGAGATCCCTGAACGTCACCACTGGAATCAGTCGGTGCTGCTCCAACCGCGTCAGGCGCTGGACGCCGCCAAGGTCGAGCAAGTGCTGCGCGCGCTGGTGGCCCATCACGATGCCCTGCGCCTGAGTTTTTCGCAGCAGGATGGCGTGTGGCAGGCCGAACACCGAGCGGTGGAAGACTCATCGCAGAACCTGCTCTGGCAGGAGGACGTCGCCGATGCTGCTGCGCTGGAAGCCTTGGGCAACCGCGCCCAGCGCAGTCTCGACCTGCAAAACGGGCCGTTACTGCGCGCTGTGTTGGCAAATCTGGCCGACGGCACTCAGCGTTTGCAGTTGGTGATTCATCACTTGGCGGTGGACGGTGTGTCGTGGCGGATTGTGCTTGAAGACCTGCAAAACGCTTATCAGCAATTGCTCGATGATCAGCCGCTGAGCCTGCCATCGAAGACCAGCGCCTTCAAGGACTGGAGCGAGCACTTGCAGCGCTACGCCAACGGCCCGGCGTTGCAGGCAGAGCTGGCTTACTGGCGGGCCTGTCTGAGCGATGTCAGCACCGACCTGCCGTGCAAACGCGTGGACGCCGGTCAGCACAATCGACTGGCGCAGACTGTGCAGACCCGACTCGGCGCCGAGCTGACCCGGCAATTGCTGCAAGAAGCGCCGGCGGCGTATCGCACTCAGGTCAATGACCTGTTGCTGACGGCACTGGCGCGGGTCATCGGCCGTTGGAGCGGACAGGCGTCGACGCTGATTCAGCTCGAAGGCCATGGTCGCGAAGCGCTGTTTGACGACGTCGATCTGACCCGCACCGTCGGCTGGTTCACCAGCCTGTTCCCGGTGTGCCTGACCCCGGCCGCGACAGCGGGTGAGTCAATCAAACAGATCAAGGAACAACTGCGCTCGATCCCCGACAGGGGCATTGGTTTCGGTGTGCTGCGCCACGTCGGTGACGCTCAGGCGCAGCAGAGCCTGCGTGCCTTGCCGAGCCCGCGTATCACCTTCAACTACCTCGGCCAGTTCGACGGCAGTTTCGAGGGCGATGACAGCGCATTGTTCGTGCCATCGCCGGACAACGCCGGCCTCGATCAAAGCCCGGACGCGCCGCTGGGCAACTGGCTGACCCTCAATGGTCAGGTGTATGGCGGCGAGTTGCGCGTGGGCTGGACCTTCAGCAGCGAACGCTTCGACAGTGCGGTGATCGAAGCACTGGCCGCCGATTACGCCGAAGAACTGGCCGCGTTGATCGGCCATTGCCTGACCCCGGGCGTCGAAGGTCTGACCCCGTCGGACTTCCCGTTGGCCGGCCTGACCCAGACGCAACTCGACGGCTTGCCATTGCCGGCGCAACAGATTGCCGATGTCTATCCGCTGTCGGCAATGCAGCAGGGCATGTTGTTTCACAGCCTTTACGAACAGGCCGCTGGTAATTACATCAATCAGGTTCGCCTCGACGTCGAAGGCCTTGATCCGCAACGCTTCCAGCAGGCCTGGCAAGCGGCGGTGGACAACCACGATATCCTGCGCACCTGTTTTGTCTGGCAGGGTGAGCTGGCGCGACCGGTGCAAGTGGTACACAAGCAACTGGACATGCCGTTCAGCGTGCTCGACTGGCGCGAGCATGGCGATGGCCAGGGCGAATTGAATGCACTGGCTGCTGCCGAGCAGGCGCAAGGTTTCGACCTGAGCCAAGGGCCGCTGCTGCGCATGGTCGTTGTGCGTCTGGATGACCAGCGCTGCCATTTGATCTACACCAACCATCACATCCTGATGGATGGCTGGAGCAACTCGCAGTTACTCGGCGAAGTGCTGCAACGCTACAGCGGCATTGCTCAGCCAGCGCTTGCCGGGCGTTATCGCGATTACATCGAGTGGTTACAGCGTCAGGACGTGCAGGCCAGCGAACATTACTGGACCGCGCAACTGGCTGACCTGGAAGCGCCAACACTGTTGGCGCAAGCACTTCAGGCGCAGCGTGGCGACGCTCCACGGGACGGTCATGGCGAGCACTTCTGTGTTGTCGATGCCCGGCAGACCCTACGACTGGGCGATTTCGCTCGCCAGCAAAAGGTCACGCTCAACACGCTGATTCAGGCGGCCTGGCTGCTGCTGTTGCAGCGCTTGACCGGCCAACAAAGCGTGGCGTTCGGTGCCACGGTGGCGGGGCGTCCGACTGAACTCAAAGGTGTCGAGCAGCAGATCGGCCTGTTCATCAACACCTTGCCGGTGATCGCCAGCCCCCACGCGCAATCGAGCGTGGGTGAGTGGTTGCAGAGCGTACAGGCGCAGAACCTTGCCCTGCGCGAGCATGAACACACGCCGTTGTTCGACATTCAACGTTGGGCCGCGCGCAACGGTGAAGCATTGTTTGACAACATTCTGGTGTTCGAGAACTACCCGGTGTCCGAGGCGCTGGAGCAGGGCGCGCCGCAGGAGTTGCGCTTTGGCGAGATCAACAATCACGAACAGACCAACTACCCGCTGACGCTGCTGGTGCATTTAAGCGACGAGTTGTCGATGCACTTCAGCTACCAGTGCGAGCGTTTCGCGGCGCACAGCGTGACGCAGTTGGGCGAGTACTTGCAGCGTCTGCTGAGCCAGATGACTGAGTCGGGCGAGCAGTCGCTCAGTGAGTTGAACCTGATCGAACGCGTCCCGAGCGTCGCTGCCGATTTCGTCACCGAGCTGTGCATTCATCAGGGCATCGCTCGTCAAGTCGTAGCGACGCCGGATGCGCTGGCGGTGACCTTTGGCAGCACGCAACTGACTTACGCCGAACTCGACGCGCAAGCCAACCGCTTAGCGCACAGACTGATCGAACTGGGTGTTGGCCCGGAAGTGCGCGTGGGCGTGGCGATGCCGCGTTCCGAGCAGTTGCTCATTGCCTTGCTGGCGGTGCTGAAGGCCGGTGGCGCGTATGTGCCGCTGGACCCGGATTACCCGGCGGATCGTGTCGCGTACATGATCGAGGACAGCCGCGCGCGGGTGCTGCTGACCGAGCAAGCCGTCGCCGCGACCCTGACGGTGCCTGGCGAAACGCAAGTGTTGCTGCTGGATCAGGTGTCGCTGAATAGCTATTCAGATGTCGCGCCTCAAACATCGGTCGCGCCGGATAACCTCGCCTACGTGATCTACACCTCCGGCTCCACTGGCAAACCCAAAGGCGTGGCGATTGCCCATTGCAACGTCATGGCGTTGATCGACTGGTCGGCCAAGGTCTACAGCCGTGACGATATCCAAGGCGTACTGGCCTCGACCTCGGTGTGCTTCGACCTGTCGGTGTGGGAGCTGTTCGTCACACTGGCCAACGGCGGTTCGCTGATCATCGCGCGCAATGCCCTGGAGCTGCCGCACTTGCCGGCTCGCGATCAGGTTCGTTTGATCAACACCGTGCCGTCGGCGATTGCTGCGCTGCAACGCGCCGGGCAGATTCCGCCAAGCGTGCGGATCATCAATCTGGCCGGTGAACCGCTCAAGCAAGGGCTGGTTGACGCGTTGTATCAACAGTCGACGGTCGAGCACGTCTACGACCTCTACGGCCCGTCGGAAGACACCACCTATTCGACCTGGACTCGGCGCAGTGCCGGTGGTCAGGCGCGTATCGGCCGTGCCCTCGACCACAGCGCCAGTCACGTGCTCGACGCTGATTTGCAAGCTGTCCCGCAAGGGGTTTCGGCTGAGCTGTACCTGTCGGGGGCCGGCATCACGCGCGGCTATCTGGGCCGCGCGGCGATGACCGCTGAACGGTTCGTACCCAACCCGCTCGCCGACAATGGCGAGCGGATGTACCGCACCGGCGACCTGATCCGCGAGCGTGAAGCGGGCGAACTGGAGTACATGGGCCGCATCGACCATCAAGTGAAGATTCGCGGCCTGCGGATCGAACTCGGCGAAATCGAAGCGCGTCTGATGGCCCACGCCGCCGTGCGCGAAGGGGTGGTCGTGGCCAGTGAAGTACTGGGCAGCCAACAATTGATCGCCTACCTGGTGCCGACCGATCCGACAACGCTGGATGCCAGCACTGAGCTGCAACGTGAACTGCACGACGACATCAGCACCTGGCTGGGCGCGACCCTGCCGGAATACATGGTGCCGACTCACCGTCTGTGGCTGGCGCAGCTACCGCTGACCCCCAACGGCAAGATCGATCGCAAGCGCTTGCCGGCGCTGGTGCTCACGGCCGCGCAACAACATGTCGAACCGGCCAATGCTACCGAGCAGACGCTGGTGGACATCTGGAAAGACGTGCTGGGTCTGGCGCAGGTCAGCACCACCGACAGCTTCTTCGCCTTGGGCGGCGACTCGATCATCTCGATTCAAGTGGTCAGCCGCGCCCGTCAGCAAGGCCTGGAACTGAGGCCGAAAGACCTGTTTCAGCACCCTACCATCGAGCAACTGGCGCCACGCGTTGCCAGCACCTCGGACGTACCGTTGGCAGCGCTGGTCGACCTGCCTCTGCACGGTTTGACCGACGCGCAAATCGCGCAGTTGCCGCTGCCGCAGGATCAGTTGGCGGGGCTTTATCGCTTGTCGCCGATGCAGCAGGGCATGCTGTTCCTCGGCCTGAACTCGCCGGAGTCGGACCTCTACATCAACCAGTTGTGCATTCCGGTGCAAGGCCTTGAGCCTTCGCGCTTGAAAGACGCCTGGGAAACCGTCAGCCGTCGTCACGACATCCTGCGCACCGGTTTCCTCTGGCAGGACATGGCCGAACCGCTGCAATTCGTCCTCGCCGATCCGCCGTTGCCGCTCAGCCTGCTCGACTGGCGCGAACAGGATCACTCGGCCCAAGCCTTGCAGGCCTTGGCGGACGGCGAGCGGGCCAAGGGCTTCGACCTCGATCAGCCGCCGCTGCAACGTCTGACGCTGGTGCAAGTGGGCGAGGACAGCTATCAGTTGATCTGGACCTATCATCACATCCTGATCGACGGCTGGAGCAGTTCGCAGTTGATCGGCGAAGTGCTGAGCCAGTATTCCGGCAAGCCGCTGGCCGACGCGGTGCCGTATCGTCGTTACATCAACTGGCTGCAACAACAGGACGGCAATGCCAGCGAAGGGTTCTGGCGTCAGCACCTGAGCCAGCTCGAGGAGCCGACCTACCTGGCCGACACCGTGGCGCGTACTGGCAGCGGTCGTGGTCACGAGGCACTGTATAGCCGCTTGGGCGAGCCGCGCACCGAACAGCTCAAGGCCTTTGCGCAAGCTCAGCAAGTGACCCTCAATACCTTGGTGCAGGGCGCCTGGCTGATGCTGCTCAGCCGCTACAGCGGTCAGCGTTGTGTGGCGTTCGGCGCGACAGTGGCGGGGCGCCCGGCGAGCCTGCCGGCGTCGGAATCGATCCTCGGCCTGTTCATCAATACCTTGCCGGTGATCAAGGATGTGCCGGCCGAGCAGTCGGTCGGCGAGTGGCTGCGTGATTTGCAGGCCTTCAACCTGGAAATGCGTGAGCGCGAGTACACCCCGCTCACCGATGTGCAGCGCTGGGCCGGACGTGCCGGGCAATCGCTGTTCGACAGCATCATCGTTTTCGAGAACCACCCGATCGATCAGGCGCTGCGCGAATGGCGCGATGACTCGCTGAAATTCGGCGAAATCAGCAACGCCGGCCTGACCAACTTCCCGATGGACCTGATGGTCACGCTCGAAGAAGGTCTGGTGATTGAGTACATGTTCCTGCGTGAGCATTTCGACCGGGTGACTGTGGAAGGCATCCGCAGCAACATGGAAGGTCTGCTCGCCGCGTTGGCGCAAGACGCCGCGCAGCCGCTGGGCCGCATCGGTCTGCCGACCGGCCAGCGTTTGTTGGCGCCAGTCGTTCGGATGCCAACGCACGCGCCATGGGTGCATCAGCGTATTGGCCAATGGGCTGCCCGGCACCGCGAACAAACGGCGCTGATCTTCAACGACGAAGCGTTCAGCTACGGGCAGATAGACGCCCGGGCCAATCGTCTGGCCCATGCACTGATCGCCGAAGGTGTCGGCCCGGAAATCCGCGTCGGTGTGGCCCTGCCGCGCAGCGAAAACATGATCGTCGCGCTGTTGGCGGTGCTCAAGGCCGGAGGCGCTTATGTACCGCTGGACGCGACGTATCCACGCGAACGCCTGAGTTATCTGATGCGCGATTCGGGCATCGCCTTGTTGCTCAGCGATTCGAGTCTGCGTCAGGTGATGCCGACCGGGGACAATCTGCATGTGCTGGAACTCGATCACCTGGACCTGAGCGCTCAGCCAGAGGTGGCGCCGCAGGTCGCGGTGCAAGCGGACAATCTGGCCTACGTGATTTATACCTCCGGCTCTACCGGCCAGCCGAAAGGCGTCGGTGTCGCTCACGGGCCATTGGCGATGCACTGCCAGGCCATCGGTCAGCGTTATGAGATGAGCGAAGCCGATTGCGAACTGCACTTCATGTCGTTCGCCTTCGACGGTGCCCATGAGCGCTGGTTGACGACACTGACCCACGGTGCGCGCCTGCTGATCCGTGATGACAGCCTGTGGACCGCCGAGCAAACCTACAACGCCCTGCATGAGCATGGCGTGACCGTGGCCGCGTTCCCGCCGGTGTACTTGCAACAACTGGCCGAGCACGCTCAACAGCACGGCAACCCGCCGGCGGTGCGCATCTATTGCTTCGGTGGTGATGCGGTGCCGGTGGCGAGTTTCGAGCTGGCGAAACGGGCACTGAAACCGCAATACATCATCAATGGCTATGGCCCGACCGAAACCGTGGTTACGCCCCTGATCTGGAAGGCCGGCGCTGACGATCAGTGCGGTGCGGCCTATGCGCCAATCGGCAATGTGGTCGGTGAGCGCTGCGGTCATGTGCTCGACGCCGACCTCAATCCGCTGCCAGTGGGCCTTGCCGGCGAGCTGTACCTGGGTGGCGCGTTGGCCCGTGGGTATCTGGGACGTGCCGGCGGCACTGCGGAGCGTTTCGTGGCCAACCCGTTCAGCGCTGATGGCAGTCGCCTGTACCGTACCGGCGACCTGGTTCGCCAGCGTGAGGACGGCACTGTCGACTATCTGGGTCGGATCGACCATCAAGTGAAGATCCGTGGTTTCCGCATCGAGTTGGGCGAAGTCGAAGCGCGCCTCAAGCAACAACCGGGGGTGCGTGACGCCGCCGTGGTGGCCCGCGAGGGTGTCAGCGGCAAGCAGTTGCTCGGTTTTGTACTGGCCACAGCCGAAACGGCAACGGACGGCTTGTGCGAACGCTTGCGCGAGCAGCTCAAGGCCAGCCTGCCGGACTACATGGTGCCTGCGCACCTGATGTTGCTAGAGCGCATGCCGCTGACCCCAAATGGCAAACTCGACCGCAAAGCCCTGCCCAGCCCCGACGCCGAACAACGTCAGGATTACGTGGCGCCGCGCACCGAGCTTGAGCGGGCCATGGCGAAGATCTGGCAAGAGGTGCTGAAAATCGAACGCGTCGGCCTCACCGATAACTTCTTCGAACTGGGCGGTGATTCGATTCTCAGCCTGCAAGTGGTGGCGCGCAGTCGCGTGCTGAAAGCTCAAGGGCTGAGCCTGAAACTGCGCGACCTGATGCAGAAACCGAGCATCGCCGAACTGGTTGCCAGTGTGCAGGGATCCGCCGAAAAAGCCTCCGGGTTGCTGGCGATGAACGCTGAGGTCAAGGGCGTTGCGCCGTTGTTCTGCATTCACGCCGGCTTCGGTACGGTGTTCGACTACGAACCATTGGCGCGCCGCTTGAGCGGGCGCCGGCAGGTGTTGGCGATTCAGTCGCGCATGCTGCTGGATCCGGCGTTCAACGATGTGTCGTTGCAGGACATGGCCAGCGATTATGTGGCGCAGATCCGTGAGAAACAGCCAGACGGGCCGTATTACCTGTTGGGCTGGTCGCTGGGTGGGACGTTGGCGATGTTGATGGCCGCGCAACTCGAACAGGTCGGCCAGACAGTCAAGTTCGTTGGTCTGGTGGACAGCTTCGTACCGTCGGCCAAGGTCAACGAAGGCACGGTGGATGATTGGCAGGCTGATCTGCGTGACTTCCTGCGGGTGACCCTGCCGGGCGCTGCGCCGGGCTTGAGCATCGATGGTGAAGAAACGCCGCAGAACCTGCGCGCTTTGTTCGCCGGGGCCATGAGTGCCGACCGTGGGGCTTCGACCTACGTGGCACTGGGCGCCGATGAACTGGCCCATGTGTTCAGCGTGGCGCGTCGACTCAAGCAACTGTCGTTGCAACTGGATCGCTGTGCACCGTTGGCGCTCAACCCCATCTGCTGGTGGACACTGGGGCGCGAAGAGGAGGCCGTGGAACTGGCGGCGCAACTCGGACAGCCGGGCATGGGCGGCGAATGGCTCGATTGCGGGCACTTCCAGATCCCGCGCGATGAAACTTTCCTGTCCGAGGCTGAAGAAATGCTCGGCGAGATCGTTGAACCAGTAGCCATGTCCTGAAATTTGCTCTGAAACCGGAAAGAAAGCATTCGGGCGCTCATCGCGTGCGAATGCTTTTGGAGAATTAAATGCCTTTGAACCCTGATATCGCCGCATTCCTGCAACTGGTCGGTAACGGCCGTGCCAGTGGCAAACGTGTTGGCATGCATGAGCTGAGCCCGGCAGAAGCCCGCGAGCAATTTGATCGGTCGTCACTGTTGATGGATGCCGGCGGCGAAGACTTGCAAGTGGTGGATGAACTGCAGTTACCCGTGCGCGATGGTACGCGCCTGAACGCACGGATCTACAGCAATCAGCCCTTGTATGCAGGTGCCGGACGTCCGGCGCTGTTGTATTTCCACGGCGGGGGTTATGTGGTCGGCAGCCTCGATTCCCATGATTCGCTTTGCCGGGCATTGGCGTCGATGGCCGATTGTGTGGTGCTGTCGGTGGCTTATCGGTTGGCGCCGCAGTTTCGCTTTCCAACGGCGGCCGATGATGCCCGGGATGCCTGGGATTGGCTGGTGGTCAGTGCCGAGGATATGGGCATCGACGCCTCGCGCCTGGCGATAGCCGGTGACAGTGTCGGCGGCAGCCTGGCCACGGTACTCGCCGCGCAACTGGCGGGCGCCGCCGTGCAGCCGCGCTTGCAGGTGCTGATTTATCCGGTCACGGATGCCAGTCGCAGCACGCCGTCGATCGAGCGTTTTGGCGAAGGGCATTTGCTGGAGAAAGATTCGCTGCATTGGTTCTACGAGCACTATCAGCGTGATGTCAGCGATCGTCTCGATCCTCGGTTTTCGCCGTTGCTGGCGCAGGTCAACGCCAATGTCGCGCCGGTGCTGTTGGTGCTGGCCGAGTGTGATCCGTTGCACGACGAGGGCGTGGCGTATGCGCGTCATTTGCAGGCGGCGGGGGTTGAGGTGCAATTGAAGGTTTATGAGGGCATGACCCACGACTTCATGCGCATGGGCGCGATTATCGATGAGGCTCAAGAGGCGCAGCAGCATATTGCTGAGCGTTTGGTCGAGGTGTTTGCTGTGGCATGACGGGATGGGTGAATATCCGTTGCTTTGGGCAACCCTGAGCAGGCGTTGCCGCGGCAACGGATATGCTCACAAACCTCAAGCTCAAATCCGCGGAAAAACCAAATCAAAAGATCGCAGCCCTCGACAGCTCCTACACTGATTGCTATGGCTTGCCCTTCAAGCCTCAGACAACCACCACTGAAGGAGTCTGTCCCATGCCTGTTACTTCTGAAAGCACCTGTGACTGTCCTAAATGCAACTGCAAGCTCGGTGAACATCCGATTGCTTGCCACGGCAAGCACTACTGCTGCGAAGGCTGTGCCAAGCACCACGAACATGGTGAGGCGTGTTCAAGCAAGGGCTGTAAATGCGCACACGGCTAACGACCGCTCACAAAAAGTGGAGCCTAATCAGGCTCCACTTGCAGTTTCAGGCTGTCGTCATCCTGCCGTTCGGTATGCCGCACTGTGCCTTGCAATCGTCGGCCTTCAACCCTGACCACCACGGTTTTCGCTTGGTCAAGGCTGTCGGGGAGCGGCGCTGACACGCGCAGGGCGAAGCTGAACGGGTCGTCTTCGACAGCTTCCAGCCCCACCTGACAATCGACACTTTTGGTGATACGACCGAACAGTGTGTCCAGGCCGTAATCCAGATGCGCCGGACTGCTGATGGTGCTCATGGTGCATTCCCCCCCGATTTTTTCCAATCGCCAGGCAAAGCCTAGCTCGCCGGTCGCCACATGACGTTTTCCACGCCGAATTTTTCCGCCATAGGTTTGCTGGTCTTCTGCACCTTTTCGCGACCGAAGCGCGGAATTCGACCCACTCCCGCGTCGCAGCTCGCCCAGTGCCACGCCTCGGCGTTGTCCATTTTGTCCGAGCGGATAATGAACGACTTGGGCGTGCCGTGAAGGGTGTAATCGATGACAAACAGTTTTGCGTTGTTCATAAAGCCCGTAATCCTCCCTGTGGTAATAGAAGGATCGCGGCGCGAGCGGAAAATTCACTCGGATTGTCGGACGGTATCTATCCATGGCGACGCGGTGGCGCACTGGTTACCATGACGGCTTCACCAACCCCAATGAATGCTCGCCATGGCCCTCGCCGCGCCCCCCGATCTCAGTGACACCGATGTCCCCGTGCAGCCGCTGGCGCGTACATATCCGCGTGGTTTGTATATCGAGCCGCATGAGCATGTCTGGGGGCAGTTGTTGTATGCGATGAGCGGGGTGATGTGGGTTGAAACCCCGCACGAGGCGCTGGTGGTGCCGCCGCAGCGGGCGGTGTGGTTGCCGCCCGGGGTACCGCACGGGATTCGCGTGGTGTCGGATTTGCAGATGCGCAATATCTACTTGCGTCCGGCGCTCGCGGCGACACTGGATGAGACGGTGCAGGTGATCGAGGTCGGCGGGTTGCTGCGTGAGTTGATCGTCGGGCTGGTGGAGCAAGGCGACAGTGGTGAGCCGGCCTACTACGAGGCGATGGTCGGTCTGGCCTTGCTGGAGCTCAAACGCGCCAGGCGTTCGCCGTTGAAGATCCCCTTGCCGGACGATTCCGACCGGCGCTTGATGAATGTGTGTCAGGCGGTGATGGCCGCACCGTCGCTGGAGATTTCTTTCGAACAGCACGCGGAACACGCCGGGGCCAGCGTGCGGACATTGGCGCGGTTGTTCAAGGACAGCCTGGGCATGGGCTTCGCCGAATGGCGGCGGCAAGTGCAACTGGCGACGGCGGTGGCGCAGTTGATCCAAGGCGTTGCCGTGAGCGCCATCGCCCGTGAGCTGGGCTATTCGCCGAGCAGTTTCAGCGACATGTTCCGCCGGGAGCTGGGTGTTCCCCCTTCACAATTCACGGCAGACTGAACGCAGATCCTGTGGGAGCGGGCTTGCTCGCGAAGGCGGTGTGTCAGGCAATAGAAATATCGACTGGTACGACGCTTTCGCGAGCAAGCCCGCTCACACCGGGACTGTCGGCGTACTTCAGGCATTTGGCCGATAATCAGAAGTCCTTGGCCGGTAGCGATCAAGTCCTTTCCCTAGACTCTGCCCATTCCCTTTACGCGGCGGAGTTTTCTCCATGAACTACCTCATTTCGCTGGGCATCGGCCTTGGTGTCGGCCTGCTCTACGGTGCGCTGGATTTCCGTTCTCCAGCCCCACCGGCCATTGCGCTGGTTGGCTTGCTGGGCATGCTCGCGGGTGAGCAGTTGTGGCCGATGGGCCGGCAACTGGTGGCCGGTTGGTTGTCCTGAAATCCCTCTTTCTTATTCGGTGGATGTGTCCATGAAAGCACTGCAATTCGATCAAACCGGCGACTTGTCTTCCCTGCGCTACGTTGAAGTGCCGACCCCGGTGCCCGGCGATGATGAAGTATTGGTCGAGATCAAGGCCGCCGGCCTGAACCCCAGCGACGTGAAAAACGTCCTCGGGCGTTTTCCCTACACCACGCTGCCACGCATTCCCGGGCGGGATTTTGCCGGGGTTGTGGTCCAAGGCCCGCAGGCGTTGATCGGTCAGGAAGTCTGGGGCACCGGGCGTGAGCTGGGGTTTTTCGCCGATGGCTCCCATGCGCAATTCGTCAAACTCCCGATCAAGGGCGTTGCGCATAAACCGTCGCACCTGAGTTTCGCCCAGGCTGCCAGCCTCGGCGTGCCGTACACCACGGCGTGGGATGCGCTGGAGCGCAGTCTGGTTACCGCCGAAACCCGTTTGCTGGTGATCGGCGGCGGTGCGGTGGCCACGGCAGCGTTGGCGTTGGCCAACGTTCGCGGCGCGCAGTTGTTGGCAGCGGCGCGGCGGCCGGAGCAGGTCAAGGACTTGCAAGCGCAGGGCTACCAGACGCTGCAATTGGATAAACCTGAAGACCTCGGTGCGCAGGTCAACGCGGTGTATACCGGCGGTGCCGATGTGATCTTTGACACCACGGGTTTCTGGTTGCCGGCCTCCGTTGCGGCACTCGCGCCGTTCGGCCGCATCGCCATCATCGCCGCGCCGACCGACGGCCATGTGCAGTTGCCAGCATTGGCGCTGTATCGCAAGGGCGGTTCGGTGGTCGGCATCAACTCGCTGCTGTACGGCGTTGAAGCGTGCGCGGCCATGTTGGAACAATTCGGGCGCCTCTTCGATGAAGACTTGCTGCCGTTGCCCCAAGGGCTGGTGGAAGCGCCGCTGGCCGAAGGCCTGGCGCGGTATACCGAGGTCAATCAGGGCCGTGGTGACAAGGTCATCCTGATTCCCTGATACACCACAACGCAAAACGGTGGGCGGGCTTGCTCGCGAATACGGTGTGTCAGGCAATAGAAATATCGACTGATACGACGCTTTCGCGAGCAAGCCCGCTCCCACCGTTTGTATTGCGTGGGGTTCAGGATTGCGGGACGCCGTTTTCCCAGGCAGACCAGTGCTTGAGGATGTCTTGCACCAGCGGATTGCCGGCGCGGTAGAGGTTTTCGAGTGCCGGGACAAAACCGCCCTGATCGGCGTATTTGAGCAAATTGTCCACTTCACTGACGCCCGGGGCCGGGCGGTCGAAGTCGGAGCCGGCGCGCACCACGGCCAGGCGCTGCACGTCGACCAGACCTTCGCGGCTGGCACGCAGCAGCGCTTCATAGGTCGAGTTGTCTTCCTGTTGCGTCGTGCAGTATTCGCCTTTGTTGTCGGTCAACAGTTTGGTCCAGACCTCGGCCCGTTCGCTCAGGCGCGTGCCGGAGAACCAGGTGTTGCCTGCCAGTGTGTCGCAGCGAGTGACGACTGGCGGCTGATTGGCCGGGGCGGTGGGGTATTTCAGGCGCCACGCGGCGGATTCCTTGCTCTCGCTCAGTGCCACGTCGTGGCTCAGCGCGAAGGCTTTGGCCTGCAATGTCGGGTTGAGTTCGAAGACTTCGGTCTTGTAGTCCAGCGGCGGTTTTTCGTTCGGGCCCCGGGTGTTGATGCCCAGATAACCGGTCGGCCAGCTCGACGGTGCGTCGCGTGAATCCAGCTCCCACTGCGTGCCGAACTCCACCAGGTAATGCGCCCACGCGGCGGTGCCGAGGGTGCCGTGTTTGGGGCTGATCCCGGCAATGCCGGCGATCAGGAAATAGCTTTTGCGCAGGTCGAATTTCGGCGACAAGGCCAGTGCCAGGGTCGACGCGGCAGCGTTGGTCTGGCCCATGCCGGTGGTCAACAGGCACACCTGCTGCGTGTTGCAGCGGATGGTCGGGTATTCGGCGGACAGGCCCGGCACGCGGATTTGCTGCTTGAGCTCCAAGCGATCAATCCAGTGCTGTGCCTCGGGGGCGAACATGGTGATCAGGACAACCTTGGGCTGGATCGGCGCTTCGACAGCCCACGCCGTGGAAGAGAGCAGGGTGGCTGCGGCCAGTGAAACTCGCATCATTGCTTGCATGAACATCTCCTGGATTCAGAACTGATAACCGATGCCGGCGTAGTAACCCCAGCCGTTGGAACGGGCGCGGAAATTACCGTCGCCGAAGTTCAACTCACTGCCGTCCTCCCAGTTGCCGCCGTTGTGGAAATAACGCCCCACCAGCGTGAAGCGCAAATGCGTGAACGAGTACAACAAGACATTGGTCGCCACCGTGGCGTTGGCGGTGCGTGCCGGATTGTCCTTGTGCATGTCGGAGCCGAAGTCGAAGTTGGTAAAGCCGATATAGGTCAGCGAGGCGCCGTTGCTGTAACTGTCGATGGGGATGATGTACTTGAGTTGGGCGCGGTAGCCGTCCCAGGAATACTCATTGCTCGCACCGTAGTTTTCCCACTGGTAACGCCCATACAGGTTGGCCGACAGATTGACCCGCGAATGGGTGTCGATGTCGGTGCCGAAGCCGCTGTAGAGGGTGTTGGCGCGGTTCTCTTTGCGGCTGCCGTGGTCGTATATCCAGTCGAACGCTACGTACCATTCCTTGAACGGGCCGATGGCCAGGCTGCGGCCGGCGAGGTAGTCGATGGAGATGCGCGGTTCGTGCTCCATGAACACCGGCGAACCGTGGTCCCACACGCCTTTGTCATGGCTGTTGCCGATGTTGAAAATCTTTGGCACATCAATGTAGCCGTACAGCTCGAACGGGCCTTTGCGTCCGAAATACTCGTATTCCAGGTAGATATCGTCGGCCGGTTGAGGGCCGAAGCTGATGTCCTTGCTGCCGATCAGGGTCAGGTCCTGGTTATACCAATCCGACAGGTACGCCCCTTTTTTCGGCGGGCTGGCTTCGGGGCTGAGGGTTTCGCCTTGGGCGGACTCTTCGGCTGGCGTCGATTGTGCCAGAGCACTTTGGCTGAGAAGTCCGGTAACGCCGGCCAGTAGCAAGGAAACAGCAAACGTGCGCGAAAATGGGGCGCGAAGAAGGGATGCGCTGTGCATTCAAAGTCCTTTTTTACGGATCAAGGCCCGGGTCTGCGGGCCTGTAAGGTTTTGTGACGAAAATGCCGGGATTGACGGATCGCAAACGTTTGCATAAGCCGTACCAATTCTTTCTTGAACGTTGAAAATCCCCAGTGGGAGCGCGCTCGCTCTGCCTGCAGACTGGCTTGCGCAGGCGCACGCATTCCAAATATAGGGGCGGGCTCGCTCGCGATGGGCTCCTGCGATTCACCGCACAAATCCGTCATCCCACGCTCTGCTAGAATCCGCCCCATTCCCTGCCAGAGACTTCCCCATGAGCGAGCCGATTCGTTTGACCCAATACAGCCATGGCGCCGGTTGCGGCTGCAAGATTTCCCCGCAGGTGCTGGAGGTGATCCTGGCCGGCAGCGGCGCGCAGAACCTCGACCCGAAACTGTGGGTCGGCAACGCCTCGCGTGATGACGCGGCGGTGTATGAGATCGATGCCGAGCGCGGTGTGGTGTCGACCACTGACTTTTTCATGCCGATTGTCGATGACCCGTTCGACTTCGGCCGCATTGCCGCCACCAACGCGATCAGCGACATCTATGCGATGGGCGGTGATCCGCTGATGGCGATTGCGATCCTCGGCTGGCCGGTCAATGTGCTGGCGCCGGAAGTGGCGCGGGAAGTGATTCGTGGCGGCCGTGCAGTGTGCGACGAGGCGGGGATTACGCTGGCGGGCGGGCATTCGATCGATGCGCCGGAGCCGATCTTCGGTCTGGCGGTCACCGGTCTTGTCGAAAAGCGCCACATGAAACGCAATGACACCGCCACGGCCGGCTGCCTGCTGTACCTGACCAAACCGCTGGGCATCGGCATC
The DNA here is from genome assembly GCF_963970575.1 of Pseudomonas sp. EA_65y_Pfl2_P74. Lineage (NCBI taxonomy): Bacteria > Pseudomonadati > Pseudomonadota > Gammaproteobacteria > Pseudomonadales > Pseudomonadaceae > Pseudomonas > Pseudomonas sp. EA_65y_Pfl2_P74. Next base: position 47,760 of record NZ_CAXAOQ010000012.1, on the reverse strand, counting down.
CTCACCACCGCTGAAAAGAAGGGCAAGTTGCGCGCCGCCGATGTCGGTGTGGCCCGCGACTGGATGTGCACTTTGAACAAACCCGGCAGCCGTTTCGGCAAACTCGCCGGTGTCACCGCGATGACCGACGTCACGGGGTTCGGCCTGCTCGGGCATCTGGTGGAAATGGCCGATGGCAGCCAGCTCACGGCGCGCATCGCCTATGACCGTGTGCCACGCCTGGACAGCGTCGAGTATTACCTTGATCAGGGTTGTGTGCCCGGCGGCACGTTGCGCAACTTCGACAGCTATTCGAGCAAGGTCGGCCGCGTGCAGGAACTGCACAAGCGTGTGCTGTGCGACCCGCAAACCAGCGGGGGCCTGCTGATTGCCGTAACGCCTGAAGGCAATGACGAGTTCCTCGCCGTCGCCGCCGAACTGGGCCTGAACCTTGCGCCAATCGGCGAACTGGTTGAGCGACAGACCACCGCAGTCGAGGTGATTTGATGCTCCGCGACTGCACCGATTACCGCGACATTTTCCTCAACGACCGACCGCTGATGGACGCCCGCGCGCCGATTGAATTTGCCCACGGCGCGTTCCCCGGTGTGGTCAATCTGCCGCTGATGAACGACATCGAGCGGCAGAGAATCGGCACTTGCTACAAACAGCAGGGTCAGCAAGCGGCCATCGAACTGGGCCATCAACTGGTGTCCGGTGCGGTGAAGGCCGAGCGCATTCAGGCCTGGGCCGACTTCGCCCGGGCCCATTCTGATGGTTATCTCTATTGTTTTCGAGGAGGCTTGCGTTCGCAGATTACCCAGCAGTGGTTGCGTGACGAGGCCGGCATCGACTATCCACGCGTCGGTGGTGGCTACAAGGCGATGCGCGGTTTTCTGATCAACACCCTTGAGCAAGCCATCGCGCAATGTGATTTCGTCTTGCTGGGCGGCATGACCGGCACGGGTAAAACCGAAGTGCTGGTGCAGTTGCGCAATGGGCTGGACCTGGAAGGATACGCCAACCATCGCGGCTCCAGTTTTGGTAAACGTGCCACCGGGCAGCCGTCGAATATCGATTTTGAAAACCGTCTGTCAATCGACATCCTCAAGAAGCGCGAGACTGGCATCGAGCAGTTTGTGCTGGAGGACGAAAGCCGGGTGGTCGGCAGTTGTGCGTTGCCGCTGCCGCTGTATCAAGGCATGCAGCAGTACCCGATGGTCTGGCTGGAAGACAGTTTTGAGGATCGTGTCGAGCGGATTCTGCGTGACTATGTGGTGGACCTGTCGGCTGAATTTTCGGCGGTGCATGGCGAAGATGGATTCGTGCTGTTTTCGCAGCGGCTGCTGGAAAGCCTGAACAACGTGCAGAAGCGTTTGGGGGGCGAACGTCATCAACGCATGTTGACGCTGATGGAAGAGGCGCTGGCCGAGCAGGCCCGCAGTGGCGCGGTGGATCTGCATCGCGGCTGGATCGAGGGGCTGCTGCGTGAGTATTACGACCCGATGTATGTGTTTCAGCGGGAGAAGAAGGGCGGGCGGATCGAGTTTGCCGGGGAGCGGGCGGCGGTTCTTGAGTATCTGCGTGAGCGGGTGAGTCAGAAAAATTGATGTTGGTTTGAATGGCCTCTTCGCGAGCAAGCGCCGGATCAGACGACATCGCCATCAGGTGGGACAGGTTTGCTTGCCATGATCCAGCCCCTGCTTGTAGCTGTGGCTCTGCAAACTGGCCTTGCCGTTGTGCCAGGTCAGTGTCAGCACGTACAGCGAATCGAAATCACTGGAGGCCCAATCATCGGTGATGGTCTGTTTCTCGCCCAGCGCTTTGCCGGCCACCTTGTTGATCAGCTCCGGCAGATAGCCATGGGACCAGGCGGTGTAGATCGTCGAGTTGTGATACTTGTCTTCGAGCAGTTCGCGGGCCAGGTCGCTGGTGTCATTGGCCGAAAACTCGATGTTCACGGGCAGGCCGAGTTTGATCGCAGCGGGGCTGATGGTCATCAGCGGACGAATGTAGCTGTAGGCGTTGTCCAGCTCACCCTCCTCGACATTGCGCGTCGGATTGGCGGCGAACACATAATTGGCCTTGCCGAACTTTTCCGGCAGCAGCGTCGATAGATCGATGGCGCGATTGAGGCCCTGGCAGTTGAGCTGACCGAGACCGCCCTCGGGTTTTTCCGCGTGGCGCAAAAACACCAGCGTCTGGGTACCGTCGACCGGTTGTGCGCGGCTCTCACTGGACTCAAGTGACAGAATCAATGCACTGACTGCCAGCAGCGAGGGCAGGGCCACATAAGCGCGTTGTTTGAAGCGCTTGGCGAAACTCAGCAGGTTCGTCATGAAATAAAAGGTTCTTCAGCATATTCGGTTAAGGCTGACAAACCTCTGCACCTCGGGCTCCCAGCACCGGGTGTTTTCCATGTCGTGAACGGCGTCCCTTTCAATAAAGGCATAGCTCAGAGTCCCCTGAGGCCGGTTTGGTTCGATCCTGGCTTTTGCACGCTAGCCGCAGGATGTGACGATTGATGCATTATGATCGGGTCTCTTTTGTGACTGGATGCTTCCCATGACCGATCTGTCCGCGTTCCCGATCACCCAGAAATGGCCGGCGCAGTACCCCGACTGGATTCAGCTCTATTCCTTGCCTACCCCCAACGGCGTCAAAGTCTCGATCATGCTTGAAGAGATCGGCCTGCCGTATGAGCCGCACCGCGTCGGTTTCGACAGCAACGATCAGTTGTCCGCCGAGTTCCTGTCGCTGAACCCGAACAACAAGATCCCGGCGATTCTCGATCCCCACGGCCCGCAGGACCAACCGCTGCCGCTGTTCGAGTCCGGCGCGATCCTGATTTATCTGGCTGACAAGAGCGGTCAGCTCCTGGCCCAGGAAGGCGCCCTGCGCTACGAAACCATCCAGTGGCTGATGTTCCAGATGGGCGGCATTGGCCCGATGTTTGGCCAGCTCGGTTTCTTCAATAAATTCGCCGGCAGGGATTACGAGGACAAACGTCCGCGTGATCGCTACGTGGATGAAAGCAAACGCCTGCTCAACGTGCTCGACAAGCGCCTGGAAGGCCGCGACTGGATCATGGGCGAGCGCTACACCATCGCTGATATCGCCACGTTCCCGTGGGTGCGTAATTTGATTGGTTTCTACGAGGCGGGTGATTTGGTTGGTATTCAGAATTTCCCGAATGTCACCCGTGTGCTGGAGCGATTTGTGGCGCGGCCGGCGGTGGTGCGTGGCTTGAGCATTCCTCAATAAGGACGGTGTATGCGTTCATTCGATTTCAAGCAAGTCGATGTTTTCAGCCAGAGAGCGCTTAAAGGCAATCCGCTGGCGGTGGTTTTTGGCGCCGACGCTCTGAGCGATCAGTGCATGGCCGCATTTGCCTCCTGGACCAATTTGAGTGAAACCACCTTCATTCTTGAACCGCAAGATCCGCGCGCCGATTATCGGGTGCGGATCTTCACGACCCTGAGCGAATTGCCGTTTGCCGGTCATCCGACACTCGGCACCTGCCATGCCTGGCTGGAAGCAGGTGGGGTGCCCAAAGGCAATGACATCATTCAGGAGTGCGGCGTCGGGCTGGTACGGATACGCCGCGAGGGCGCAGAACTCGCGTTTCTCGCCCCGCCATTGCTAAGGTCGGGCCCCGTCGAGGCCGAAGTCATGGCGCGGGTGCAGCGGGGGCTGGGGCTTAGCGGCGACGCCATTGTCCACGCGCAATGGGTGGACAACGGCGCTGGGTGGTTGGCGGTGATGCTCAAGGACCGGCAGCAGGTGCTGACTCTGCAACCGGACCATTCACAGATGCAAGGGTTGGCGGTAGGCGTCATAGCGCCGTGGAATCCTGAGCGTGACGGCGATGAGGCCCAGTTCGAGGTCCGTGCGTTTATTTCCGGTGATGGGATGCCGGAGGACCCGGCCACCGGCAGCTTGAATGCCGGGATTGCCCAATGGTTACTGGGCGAGGGCATGGCGCCAGACGCTTATACGGTCAGTCAGGGCTTGAGCATGGGCCGGGCAGGGCGGATTCGGATCAGCCGACTTGGCGATGAAATCTGGGTTGGCGGGTCTGTGGTGACGTGCATTGCAGGACAGCTGACGCTCTGACCGCAAAATGCATCGGGGGGGAAGCCAGCGATTATTGCGTACGCGGTAATGCACTCTTGATTGATCCAGGTTTGTACCGCGCCCCCCGCAAGGCATAAGCTTCGCCCCCTACGACTTTCGTCTCATCTGCAGGTTTCAGGAAAGCCCCATGTCCAGTCAGTTCCCCGAAGCACGTCCCCGCCGTCTGCGCCGCAATGCGAGCCTGCGCAGTCTGTTCCAGGAAACCGAGTTCAGCCTGAACGATCTGGTGCTGCCGATTTTCGTCGAGGAAGAAATCGACGACTTCGTGCCGATCAAGAGCATGCCGGGGGTGATGCGTATCCCCGAACGCAAACTGGCCGGCGAGATCGAGCGTTATGCCCGCGCCGGCATCAAGTCGGTGATGACCTTCGGTGTGTCCCATCATCTGGATGGCAACGGCAGCGACACCTGGCGCGAAAACGGTCTGGTCTCGCGCATGTCGCGGATCGCCAAGGACGCGGTGCCGGAAATGATCGTGATGTCCGACACCTGCTTCTGCGAATACACCGATCACGGCCACTGCGGCGTGATGCACAACCATGAAGTGGATAACGACCAGACCTTGGTCAACCTCGGCAAACAGGCCGTGGCGGCGGCCCGTGCCGGCGCTGATGTGATTGCGCCGTCGGCGGCAATGGACGGCCAGGTGCGGGCGATTCGTCAGGCGCTCGACGCGGCCGGTTTCACGCAGATTCCGATCATGGCCTATTCGACCAAGTTCGCTTCGGCGCTTTACGGCCCGTTTCGCGAGGCCGGCGGCAGCGCGCTCAAGGGCGACCGCAAAAGTTACCAGATGAACCCGATGAACCGCCGCGAAGCCCTGCGCGAGTCGCTGCTGGACGAACAGGAAGGCGCCGATGCGCTGATGGTCAAACCGGCGGGTGCGTATCTGGACATCATCCGCGACATCCGTGAAGCCTCGAACCTGCCGCTGTCGGCGTATCAGGTCAGCGGCGAGTACGCGATGATCAAGTTCGGCGCTCAGGCGGGTGCGATTGATGAAGATCGCGTGGTGCGCGAAAGCCTCGGCGCGATCAAACGTGCCGGTGCGGATCTGATCTTCACTTACTTTGCGATGGACCTGGCCCTGGCCGGCATCTGACAAACACCATCAATCCAGACGGTGGGAGCGGGCTTGCTCGCGAAGGCGTCGTACCAGGCAACTATTGGTTGCTGATACACCGCTTTCGCGAGCAAGCCCGCTCCCACATTGATGTCAGGTGCAGGCGAAAAATGGTCTGATCCCGTGATCGTGGAAATAGCGTTCGATCACTTTCGGATCAGCGCTGTTATCGGCAATCGCCACGTAGGTGTCCGGGCGCAGCAGATAGAAGCCGTTACGCGCCAACCCCGCCGTTTCAAACGCCGGGCGCCAGTCGAGCACATGCAGCGGCAGATGATGTTCGTGGCACCAGGCAATCATTTCGTCGCTGGTGTCGCCGTACACATGCACCTGCCAGCACGGCTGCCTCAGCGGCTCGTAATTATCCCCCTCACCGTCATGGGCCCACGGCAAGCGATCACCGCCGTGAACGTGGCCGGCCACGCCTTGGCTGAGCGGCATGCCACGGTAGTTGAGGGTGACTTGCGACACAGTGCGAAAGAGGAACTCGCGGCTCGTTTCGAATGAGGCCAGTTTCGGGATCAGAAACGGTGCCAGCCGCGTGCGCAGCAGGTCGGCCATGCGCCCTTCGGCGGTGACGAAACTGAAGACTTTGTCGGTGGTCGATACTAACCGCCGGGCGAAGGCGATGCGTTCCGTTTCGTAAGTATCGAGCAGTCTGGCCTCGGCAGCGCCGCTGAGCACGGCGGCGAGTTTCCACGCCAGATTGATCGCATCGCCAATACCGGTGTTCATGCCCTGACCGCCCGCCGGGCTGTGGACGTGCGCGGCATCGCCGAGCAGAAAGGCGCGGCCGCTGCGAAAGTGCTCCGCCACGCGGTGATGCACGCGGTAGGTGGAGAACCAGTGGACATCTTCGATTTGGACTTTCAAATGTTCGATGGCGCGGCGGCTGACGTCGGAAAACGCCAGGGTGTCGGCGCGCTGCGCACGTTCGTCGCGCACCGTCCCGATCAACCGCGCCCGCCCTTCGCCCGCCAACGGGAAGACCGCGAGAAAATCTGCTTCATCCAGATCCAGGTGCAGCTCGCCATTCATCGCCGGGCCGCTGGCCTTGACGTCCGCGACGTAGAAAATCTGCTGATAGGTGCCACCGGGAAAGCCCGTGTCGAGGGTGTTGCGCACCACGGAACGGGCGCCATCACATCCCGCCAGATAACAGGCCTGGCAGATTTCCTGCTCGCCATCGGGCAGGCGTAAATGCGCGGTGAGGCCGTCACCGGTTTCCTTGAAGCGCTCAAGTTCGGTATGACGCTCGACCACGACGCCGTAGTCTTCGAGACGCTCGATCAACAGCCGTTCGTGCTCGTCCTGCGGGAAGATTTCGACGAAGGCGTAGGGCGTCAGACCTTCGCCGATGCGGTTGAGCGGTAGCTGCGCAACGGGTTTGCCATTGACCCAGAAATTTGCCGCCGCCACTCGGTGGCCGTTGCGTACGAGGGTGTCGGCCAGGTCCAGTTGCCGGTACAGCTCCAGGGTTCGCGCCTGTACCGCCAGTGCGCGGGAGGTGGTGCCCGGGGCTGAAGTCTTGTCGATGATGCGCACGCGCACGCCCAGTTTGCTCAGCCACAGGGCCAGCACCAGGCCGGTGGGGCCGGCGCCGATGATCAGGATGTCGCTGCGGTTCATGGGCCTGTCCTCCGTTTGCTGTGGAGCAAGTATGGATCAGAAGGAGAGGGTGGCCAGTTGATCAGCCAGACGGAAAAAAGCCCCGCAACCGTGACGTTGCGAGGCCTCTTTCGGGCTACGACGTTGCTTAGAAGTCGATCGTGCCCGACAACTTCGCCACTCGCGGTTCACCTTGCGTCAGATAACCGCCCTGAGCTGATGCCCAGTATTTCTTGTTCGCCAGATTCTCCACGCCCAGACGCAAGGTCACGTCTTTTTCCGAGACCTTGAAGGCGTAACGCGCGCCGGCGTCGAAGCGGTTCCAGGTCGGCAGGCTGAGGTTGTTCGCCGCGTCGGCGTATTGGCCGCCGGTGCGCAGCATCCGCGCATTCAGCGCAACGCCTTGCAGGCCGGGTACATCCCAGTCCACGCCCGCGTTGAACTGGAAGGTCGGCACGCCGATGGCACGGTTGCCGTCGTTGGCGCCGTTGAGGGTGTTCTTCAGTTCGGTGTCCATCAAGGTCAGGCCGCTGATCAGGCGCAGGCCGTTGATCGGCTCGCCGAACACGTTGATTTCCACGCCTTTGTTGATCTGCTCGCCTTCACGCACGTAAGTGCAGGTGCTGGCGCTGTCGATTTCACAGTAGCCGTCGCTCGGTTGCTCGATGCGGTATACACCCAGGCTCGCGCCGTAGGTGCCCATGTCGACTTTCACCCCGGCCTCGGTCTGCTTGGAACGGGCCGGTGCGTAGACTTCGTTGCCATTGGTCACGCGAAAGCCGCCGGAGCTGGTCGGTGAGGTCGGGCCCTGGGCCAGACCTTCGATGTGGTTGGCGTAAAACGACACATGCTCCCACGGCTTGAACACGATGCCGTACACCGGCGTGGTGATCGATTCGTCGTAGCTCGACGAGCGCGGGCCGCTGCCATAGCTGGCGTAACCGTAACCCTGCACGACCAGTTGCTGACGACGCAGGCCCGCGGTGATCAACAGGCGATCATCGAAGAAACCGAGGGTGTCGGAGATCGCGAGGCTGCGGTTGAAGGTCTTGCCGACGATGCCCGGGTCGTTCACGTCGCCACCGGCAAAGTTGCCCACCGGCGATGGGGTTTGCACCGGGTGATAGATATTGTTGCTGTAGCGGGTCAGGTCGAAATCATAGGCACTGCGCTGCTCGGCCCAGATCCCGGTCAGGCCGAAGTTGAGCTTATGGCTGACCGGACCCGTATTGAATTTACCGTTGAGGCCGGCCATGACGCTGGTGTTGTCTTCATCGTGGGGAATGAACGAGCCGGTGGTGAACGAGGCGCCGCTGTTGCCGACCAGGGTGGTCGAGTTGTAGCGCCCGACTTCACGGGTGTGCTTGGCGCCGCCGGCCGCGTAGGCGGTCCAGTTGTCGTTCAGGTCGTACTCGGCGCGGAGCATGCCGAAGGTGTCTTCGATGTCGGTGTAGCCCCACTTCGGCGCGTAGTTGGTGTCGGCCGAGGGTGCGTCCGGAATGTGCGTGGCAGTGCCGAGGTTGACCGAGCTGCGGCCACCGTTGACGCGCTCTTTCTGGTAAGCGAAATCACCGGAAATCCGCAGGGCATCACCACGGTAATCCAGGCCAATGGCGAACAGTTTGGAGCGCTGGTTCTGGTGATCGATAGCGGTATCGCCTTCGCGCTGGGACAGATTGATCCTCGCGCCGAAACGGTTGTCTTCACCAAAACGCTGGCCAATATCGAAGTGATGACCGATGCGCCCTTCGCTATTGATGTCGGTGGTGTAGCGACGCAGCGGCACGTCACCGGCGCGCTTGGGTTGCAGGTTGACACCACCGCCGATGCCCGAGCCGGTCGGGGTTACGCCATTGATAAAGGCGTTCGGGCCCTTGAACACTTCCACGCGCTCCAGAGCATCGGTGGAAATGATCTGCCGTGGCAGCACGCCGTACAGGCCGTTATAGGAAATATCGTCACTGTTGAGCGGTAGGCCGCGGATCATGAAAACCTGCGCCTGGTTGCCGTAGCCCGAGGCCTGGCGCACGGAGGAATCGTTGAGCAGCACATCGGCGACGTTTTCGGCCTGCTGATCCTGGATCAGTTGCTCGGTGTAGGACGCGGCGCTGAAGGGTACGTCCATCATGTCCTGATTGCCCAACACGCCCAATTGGCCGCCGCGAGCGACCTGACCACCGGCGTAGGCGGGGGGCAGGGCATCTGGCGCTGGGGCCTGAGCGTTGATGTTGACGTTGTCGAGCACCAGTTGTTTGTTATCGCCTTCGGCGGCGTGAGCGGTGACAGTCAGGGAGCACAGCAGGGCGAGAAGCGTCGGACGAAAGGGAGCAGCGAGTCGAGCTGAAGCGGGCATGTTTCGTACCTGGAGGCGCACGGCCAGTGAGAAAAATAAGGGCTGCGCGCAACTCCTTGCGCAAATGCGACTCCAGGTGCAAATGATAGGTTTTCTCAGTAACGTATTGCAATCAGTTTGTCATCACCTTGAGCTGCCGAAGGGATTGTGTATGGTTAACCCGCCTCAACGGACTGGATGATGGAGCCGCATGCACCCCCCTCGATTACTGATCACCCTCGCCGCCCTGTTCGTACTTGGCGGTTGCGCCAGTCAGCGCAGCGGCGAGCCCGCCCCGCGTCCTCCCGCCGAAGTGAAGGCCGAGATCGTGCGGCTGATGCCGGTCAAAATCGCCGATCGCCAAGGCTGGGCCACCGATATCTACGCCGCGTTCGCCGCGCAACACATCAGCCCGACCACGCAGCATCTGTGCTCGGTGCTGGCCGTTGCCGAACAGGAGTCAACCTTTCAGGCTGACCCTACTGTGCCGGGCCTGGGCAAAATCGCCCGCGACGAAATCGACCGTCGTGCCGGCAACATTCATATCCCCGGCTTGTTGGTCAGCGGCGCCCTGCAAGTGCGCTCTCCCAATGGCAAAAGCTACAGCGAGCGCTTGAATGCGGCGCGTAGCGAGAAGGAGTTGAGCGCGATTTTCGACGACTTCATCGGCATGGTGCCCATGGGCAGCACGCTGTTTGGCGGCTTCAACCCGGTGCACACCGGCGGGCCGATGCAGGTCAGCATCGAATTCGCCGAGCAGCATGCCAAGGATTACCCGTACCCGGTGGCCGGCACGATCCGCCATGAAGTGTTCAGTCGTCGCGGCGGTATGTATTTCGGTATCGCCCATTTGCTCGGCTACCCCGTCAGTTATCGCGAACCGCTGTACCGCTTCGCCGACTTCAACGCCGGTTGGTACGCCAGCCGCAATGCCGCGTTTCAGAACGCCGTCAGCCGCGCTTCGGGCATCCCGTTGGCACTGGATGGCGACCTGATTCGCTATGACTCGATCATGCCCGGAAGCACTGAACTGGCCGTGCGCACCCTGGGCAAGTCCTTGGGCATGCGTAATCCGACCATTCGCGATCAATTGGAAAAGGGCAAAACCCTGGCATTCGAAGAGACCAGGCTTTATCAGCGTGTATTCGAGTTGGCCGAGAAAACCGAGGGTAAAACACTGCCGCGTGCGGTGTTGCCGGGGATCGTGCTGCAGAGCCCGAAAATCACCCGCAAACTGACCACCGCCTGGTTTGCCAAGCGGGTGGACGAACGCTACAAACGCTGTATGGCCAAGGCTGGCTGATTGTTGCAGACATAAAAAACCCGGCTGATGGGCGCCGGGTTTTTCTGGTTTGTTGCGATGACGCCATTCATTCAAGCGTTGCGCAGTTCGTTCAGACGATCAGCACCACCTTCAGCGACGGTGTTGCCGTGCAGGCGATCCGAGCCATCAGCGGCGACGGTGTTGCCTTGCAGGCGATCCGAACCGTCAGCGGCGACGGTGTTGCCTTGCAAGCGATCCGAGCCGTCAGCGGCGACGGTGTTGCCTTGCAGGCGATCCGAACCGTCAGCGGCAACGGCGTTCTGGTACAGACGATCCGAACCATCAGCGGCGATCATCGTGTGCGCTGGAGTTGCGGCAAAAGCGTTAATTGCGAAAACCGAGAAAGCGATGCTGAGAAGCGTTTGGCGTTTCATGATGGTGTGCTCCGGGGTGTTATTGGTTGGTGTGGAGCAGATGTTACGCCGGAGATTTTTTATGAGAACTTCATTGCCGTGATGGTGAACATCGATGCCGATGATGATTGCCAGAACCCGCAGCTTAGCGCTTCACAACACCTTCACTGCGCGCCCGATCGCCTGAATCGGCCCGGTCGGTTTGCCAATCGGCGAACCGTTGGCGCCTTCCAGCGTCAGCTCGAACAGCTGATTGGGTTGCAGCGGGGGCAGCTTGTCCAGCGGCACTTTCAATGCCTGTCCCGGTTTGACCAGGCCCAGTGACACCGGTCCTTGCCAGCCGTCAGCCTTGGTCCAGAATTCCAGGGCCTTGTCCGCCGGCACCTCCACCACGCCCAGCGGAATCAACTGAATCTCCCGCGAATTACTGGCCTGAATCACCCAGCCCGGGGCCTTGTCCTGCGGTGCGACCAGTACCACCAGATAACTCGGCTTCGGCGTGGTCTGGGTCAGCAGGATCGAGCCGAGCAGCAATGTCGCGGCCAATCCGGCAGCCGTCAGTCCACGCCACAGCGGCAGCAGATTCCACCATGAGGTTTTCTCTGCCATTGGGGGGGGCCGCGTGAGCCGTTCAACACTGCGCTCAATCCGTGGCCAGAGTTGTGGTGACGGCTGTTGCGGCGCGGCGAGTTCGGTCAGGTCCAGCAGGCGTCGTTCCCAGGCCTCCACCGCGGCACGCAGTTCGGGGTCGGTCGGCAGGCGTCGTTGAACCTTGGCGCGATCTTCCGCCGGGAGCGTGCCCAGCACATATTCACTGGCCAGTTCATCGCGTTCCTGTGCCGATTCAGTGGTCATCCCATGCACTCCCGCAAAGCGTTGAGGCTGCGTTTGATCCATGCTTTGACGGTGCCCAGCGGCGTATTGAGACGCGTGGAAATCTGCGCATGGCTGTAGCCGTCGACATAGGCGTGAAGGATGCAGCTTCGGCGTTGTGGATCGAGCTGTTCCAGGCAGCGGTGAATGCGCGCCGAATGCGCCTGGGCATCGAAGCCGTCATCGTCGTGCGTGGCCATTTCATGATCTTCACTGAACGGCGTTTCCCGGGCCTGATTGCGCAATAGATTCAGCGCCAGGTGCCGGGTCACGGTGAACATCCAGCCACGCGCCGAACCGCGCGCCGGATCGAATCCCGCCGCACCGTTCCAGATTTTGATGAACGCCTCATGGACAATGTCCTCCGCCAGCGCCGTATCGCGCACCAGCCGCTTGGCCACACCCAGCAGGCGCGGGCCCTCCTGCACATACAAATCGCGCAGGGCCGCTCGCTCGCCGCGGGCACAGGCAGCGAGACGGGCTTGGTAATCGAATTCGGATTCGGGTAAGGACATGCAATGCAATCTAGCTCACATTTAACTTCAGCACACAGAGCCCTTTGGCAGCGGCCTTGCCCGCGATGGCGTTGTGTCAGTCGGCATCACTGTCACGGTTACACCGCTTTGGCGAGCAAGCCCGCTCCCACAGGTTTTGCGCTGAGCCTGTGACTTCAGTTCGCCGCCCAGAAAATGTAATCGGCCTGATACTTCACCACTTCCTGCTGGCCCTTGTTGGCTGCCGTGCACTCGCTGCTCGGTGCCACGCCACCCTTGAGCGCAACGCGCTGGATGTAACTCACGCCGCTCATGGCGCCTTTGCCTTCGGCCGGGTTGGCCTTGACCAGTTGATAGGGCAGGTTGCCCGCGCCCGATGGCGCCACAGCCAGTTGCGTGCCGGTGATTTTCGAACCGTCTTTAGCCTGCCAGGTAGCCGGTGGGCCATAGTAGGTGCCCACCTGCTTGCCGCTGCGATCATTGAGCACCGCTTTCGGCCCGACGAAGGTCCACTCGGTCTGCCCGGCCATATTGGGTTTGTCGCGGCACTCGTAGGTGACCTCGCCGACACCGGTGGTTTCCATCGCGATCTTGTGGCCGGCCGGCACTTTGATGGTGTCGGGGTAACTGCTTTGGGCGAAGGCCGTCGAGGTGGCTGCAAGCAAACCGGTGAAGCAAATCAGCTGTGTGGTGTTCATCAGTGTTTTCTCCGAAAGGGGTAGATCGCTGGCAGCCAACAGTGGCTGTTACAGGGACTACCCGTGGCGGAGCCGATTGGATGCAGTGCCTGGAAAATATTTTTAAGGCATCGCAATTTCCCTTGTGGGAGCGGGCTTGCTCGCGAAGGCGATGGGTCAATCACAGCTCATATAACAGGCACACCGCTTTCGCGAGCAAGCCCGCTCCCACAGGGTTCTTCTTCAGGCTTGAGGCCGGAGGCTTTCAGCAGTTCCTGGGTATAGGGGTGCTGCGGCGCCGCAAAGATCTTTCGCGAAGCACCTTGTTCAACGACTTTGCCATCCTTGATCACTATCAAGTCATGGGCCAGGGCATGCACCACCGCCAGATCATGGCTGATGAACAAATACGTCAGCCCGTGCTTGATCTGCAATTGCCGCAGTAACTCCACCACCTGCTTCTGCACCGTGCGATCGAGCGCCGAGGTCGGTTCATCGAGCAGAATCAGCGCCGGTTCCAGCACCAATGCCCGGGCGATGGAAATGCGTTGGCGCTGGCCGCCGGAAAACTCATGGGGATAGCGATGACGACTTTGCGGATCAAGCCCGACTTCCTCCAGTACGCGAATCACCGCTGTCTCTCGCTCAGCCTCGGTGCCGATGCCATGGGTCAGCAAGCCCTCGGCAATGATCTGCTGCACCGACATGCGCGGGCTTAGGCTGCCGAACGGGTCTTGGAACACCACCTGAATCTGCCGGCGCAACGGGCGCATCAAACGCTGATTGAGCAGGCTCAGTTGCTTGTTGCCGAAACGGATATTGCCCTGCGATTCCACCAACCGCAGGATCGCCTGACCCAGCGTCGATTTGCCCGAGCCGGACTCGCCGACAATCCCCAGGGTCTTGCCCCGTTGCAGGCTGAAACTGACGCCATCGACCGCTTTGATGTAGTCCTGCTGACGGCTGAACAGCGCTTTGGGCAGTGGGAACCAGACTTTCAGGTCATCCACCTCCAGCAAGTTGTGATCGTATTGACTCGGCACGGGTGCGCCGCTCGGTTCCGCCTCGATCAACAAGCGGCTGTAAGGATGCTGTGGGGCGCGAAACAGGGTTTCGCAATCGGCCTGTTCGACGATCTCGCCGTGACGCATCACGCACACCCGCTGAGCGATGCGCCGGACCAGATTGAGGTCGTGACTGATCACCAGCAGCGACATCCCGAGTCGCTGTTGCAACTCGATCAGCAGCTCAAGAATCTTCTGCTGCACGGTGACGTCGAGCGCGGTGGTCGGTTCGTCGGCGATTAACAGTTCTGGCTCGTTGGCCAGCGCCATGGCGATCATCACCCGCTGCCGCTGGCCGCCGGAGAGTTGGTGCGGATAGGCTTTCAAACGCTGCAAAGGTTGGCGAATGCCGACCAGTTCCAGTAACTCCAAGGTGCGAGCGCGGGCGGCGCGGCCCTTCAGCCCCTTGTGGATTTCCAGCACTTCGCTGACCTGTTTTTCCACGGTGTGCAATGGGTTCAGGGAAGTCATCGGCTCCTGGAAAATCATCGCAATCCGGTTGCCGCGCAAGCCGCGCATCTGTTGCTCGCTGGCGTGCAGCAAGTCCACGCCGTTGTAGCGGATGCTGCCCGTGCTGCTGACGGTTTTCCCCGGCAGCAAGCGCAGGATCGAATGCGCCGTCACCGACTTGCCCGAGCCCGATTCGCCGACCAGGGCCAAACACTCGCCACGGCGAATGTCCAGGTTCAAACCGTGCACCACTGCCTGCCCGGCGAAGGCGACACGCAGGTCGCGGATCTCGATCAAATGGTCGTTCATGTCAGCTCCGCTGATCAGGATTGTGGGTCGAATGCATCACGGCAAGCCTCACCAATAAACACCAGCAACGACAGAATCAGCGCCAACGCGAAAAACGCCGTCAGCCCCAGCCATGGCGCTTGCAGATTGCGCTTGGCCTGGCCGATCAACTCGCCCAGCGACGCGGTGCCCGGCGGCATGCCGAAACCGAGAAAATCCAGCGCCGTGAGGGTGGCGATAGCGCCGGTCAGAATGAACGGCAGGTAAGTGAGGGTAGAGGTCATCGCATTGGGAAGGATGTGCCGGCGCATCAGTTCGCTGTCGGTCAGGCCCAAGGCTCGCGCTGCTTTGACGTATTCCAGATTGCGCCCACGGAGAAACTCGGCGCGCACCACGTCGACCAGCGCCAGCCACGAGAACAGCGCCATGATCCCCAGCAGCCACCAGAAGCTTGGCGAAACGAAGCCAGACAAAATGATCAGCAGGTACAGCACCGGCAACCCTGACCAGATTTCCAGAATCCGTTGCCCAAGCAAGTCGACCCAGCCGCCGTAGTAACCCTGCAACGCCCCGGCCACGATGCCGATCAATGCGCTGATGCCGGTGAGGATCAACGCAAACAGGATCGAGATCCGCGTGCCGAAAATCACTCGCGCCAACACGTCCCGCGCCTGATCGTCGGTGCCCAGCCAATTGCTCGTCGAAGGCGGGCTCGGTGCCGGTTCGGTGAGGTCGTAATTGACCGTGTCGTCACTGAACGGGATCGGCGGGAACAGCATCCAGCCGCCCTGATCCTCGATCAGTTTGTGTACGTAGGCGCTGGCATAGTCCGGCTGGAACGGCAGCTCGCCGCCGAAATCGGTTTCCAGGTAATCACTGAGGATGGGGAAGTAATAGGCGTCGTGGTAGCGGATCACCAACGGTTTGTCGTTGGCGATCAACTCGCCACCCAGGCAGATCAGACACAGGCCGATGAACAGCCACAGTGACCAGCACCCGCGCCGGTTGGCCTTGAATTGAGCGACACGGCGCTGGCCCAGAGGAGAGAGAGTGAACATCAGGCAGTCCTCGCCGAGAAGTCGATGCGCGGGTCGAGCAGGGTGTAGCAGAGGTCGCCGATCAACTTGATCAGCAGGCCGAACAGGGTGAACAGAAACAGCGCGCCGAACACCACCGGATAGTCCCGCGACACCGCCGCCTCGTAACTCATGCGCCCGAGGCCGTCGAGGTTGAAGAGGGTTTCGATCAGCAAGGAACCGGCGAAGAATACCTCGATCAGTGCCGACGGCACCCCGGCGACCACCAGCAGCATGGCGTTGCGAAACACATGGCCGTAAAGCACGCGCCGTTCGGTCAAACCCTTGGCCCGCGCCGTGATGACGTACTGGCGGCTGATCTCGTTGAGGAAGCTGTTCTTGGTCAGGATCGTCAGTGTGGCGAAGCCGCCGATCACCAATGCGGTCACCGGCAACACCAGGTGCCAGAGGTAGTCGCCGACCTTGCCCAGCGTGCTGAGGCTGTCGAAGTCATCCGAGAACAGCCCTTGCACCGGGAACCAGTTGACGTAGCTGCCGCCGGCAAACACCACGATCAGCAGAATCGCGAACAGAAACGCCGGCATCGCATAGCCGATGATGATCGCCGTGCTGCTCCAGACATCGAAGGCGCTGCCGTTCTTGACCGCTTTGCCGATACCCAGCGGGATCGAGATCAGATAGGTGATCAGCGTCGCCCACAAGCCGAGGGACAGCGACACCGGCAGTTTCTGAATGATCAGGTCGGTAACCTTGGCGCCACGAAAAAAACTGCTGCCCAGATCCAGTTGCGCGTAGTTTTTCAGCATCAGCCACAGGCGTTCATGCAGCGGTTTGTCGAATCCGTAGTGGTGTTTGATTTCTTCGATCAGCGCCGGGTCCAGACCGCGACTGCTGCGCCCGGCGCCGCCAATTGCCGCGACCTCGCCACCACCGCCCATGCTGTGCCCGCCAAAGCCTTGCAGGCGGGCGATGGCTTGCTCCACCGGGCCACCCGGCGCGGCCTGCACGATGAGGAAGTTGACCACCAGAATGCACAGCAACGTCGGGATGATCAGCAGCAGGCGTCGACTCAGATAGCGCAGCATGTCACTGGCCCCCCGCACGTTGTGCGTGCATCTGTTGCGTGGTCAACGGCTTGGCCGAGACTTCCCACCAGGTGTTGAGGCCTTCGTCGTACGCCGGTTGCACCGGCGGCATGCCGAAACGGTTCTGGTACACCGTCGGCGTGCCCTTGGAGTAGTAGTTTGGAATCATGTAGTAACCCCATTGCAGCACCCGGTCGAGGGCGCGGGCGTAATGCACCATGGCGTCGCGGGTGTTGGCCTGGACCAGGCCGTCGATCAACTGATCAACCGCCGGGTTGGCCAACACCATCGAGTTGGAACTGCCGACTTGCGTGGCACTTTGCGAGGCGTAGAGGCTGTACAACTCGCGGCCGGGAGAGACGATCGGATCGCCGCTGCGCGGGAAACTGGTGACGATCATGTCGTAGTCCCGGGCATTAAGCCGATTGACGTACTGCGCCGAATCGATCCGGCGCAGATTGAGGGTGATGCCGATCTGCGCGAGGGTGCGTTTGAACGGCAGCAACATGCGGTCGAAGCCGCCCTGACCGTCGAGAAAGGTGAACGCCAGCGGCTCACCGTTGGCGTTGACCAACCGATTGTTTTTCGCCGTCCAGCCGGCCTCGGCCAGCAGCTTCAGCGCCTGCAATTGCTTGTCACGGATATAGCCGCTGCCATCGGTTTCCGGCGCCTTGTAGACCTCGGTAAATACTTCGTCGGGGATCTGCCCGCGCAGCGGTTCGAGGATTTTCAGTTCCTCGGCGTCAGGCAGCGCGGTGGCGGCCATTTCGCTTTTGGGCCAGTAGCTGTTCTGACGCACGTAGAAGCCGCGCATCATCTGCTTGTTGGTCCACTCGAAATCCCACAACAGGCTGATCGCCTGACGCACCCGGCGATCCTGGAAAATCGGGTTTTGCAGGTTGAACACGAAGCCCTGCGCCGCCGTCGGTTTTTCCGGGGCGAGGATTGACTGTTGCAGGCGCCCATCGCGCAGCGCCGGGCTGTCGTAGCCGACCACATAACCGGAGGATGAAAACTCGCGGTTGTAGTCGAATGCGCCGGCCTGCAGCAGTTGGCGGGCGACGTCGGTGTCGCCGTAGAAATTCACCGTAAGGGTGTCGAAGTTGTACATCCCGCGACTGACCGGCAGGTCTTTGCCCCACCAGTTCGGGTCGCGCTCGAAACTGATGCTGCGCCCGGCGTCGACCTTGCTGACCCGGTACGGGCCGCTGCCCAGCGGGGGCTCGAAACCGCCGCCATTGGCGAAGTCGCGGGTTTTCCACCAGTGTTCGGGCACCACGCGCATCGTCGCCAGATCCAGCGCCAGCGTGCGATTCAGATTGTTCTTGAAGGTGAAACGCACCTGCTTTGGGCCTTCGATCAACACGTCCTGCACGTCGGCGTATTGCTGGCGATAACTCAGGCTGCCCTTGGTCATCAGCAGGTTGAAGGTGTAGCGCACGTCTTCGGCGGTGATCGGCGTGCCGTCGGCGAAGCGTGCCTTGGGGTTCAGGGTGAAACGCACCCAGAGTCCTGCGCGATCGCGCTCCATCTGCTGCGCGACCAGGCCGTAGACGGTGTAGGGCTCGTCCAGCGAACGGAACGCCAGCGGCGAATACACCCAGTCGTTGACCTGCACCACAGAAATGCCCTGATCGGCATACGGGGTGATGTAGTTGTATTGGCCAATCTCCATCGACGCGCGGCTGAGTGAGCCACCCTTGGGCGCGTGGGGATCGACGAAATCGAAATGCTGAAAACCCGCCGGGTATTTCGGCGCTTCGCCGTACACCGTCATCGCATAGCTGCCGACGGCCAGCGCAGGTGCCGCGTTGCACAGCAGCGTGCTGCCGAGCAGCAGAGCGGCCATGTTGCGCATGAAAGTCATGAAGTCACTCCTTAATTCCTGAATGCACACAGATCAATCTGTGGGAAGGGGCTGCTCCCGAAGGCGATGGATCAGTGAAGGGGGTGTTGACTGACACATCGCCTTCGGGAGCAAGCCCCCTCCCACAGGGGAGACATCTGGTGTTTGCGGTTAGAAGTGGTAAGTCATGCGCGCGAACAGCGTGCGGCCCAGCGGGTCGGTGTAGCGGGGGTCATAGCCGCTCTGGAAGTTGTAAGCCTGGTTGGAGAACGGTGGGTTGCGGTCGAACATGTTTTTCATCCCCGCGTCCACGTCCAGCACCTTGTCGAAGGTGTAGCCGGCCGACAGATCCCACACCGAATACGACGCGACCCGCGCGTGGGTATCGCGGTCGTAGTCGTTGTAGCCGGTGGTGAAGCGGTTGGTCAGCGACGCCCGTGCCGCGCCGAAGGTCCAGCTGCCGGTCAGGTTGTGCTTCCAGCGCGCAACCACGCCGTCACCCTGGAAGTCGCCGACCTTGTCGGTGAACGGACCTTTGATGGTGCTCTGGAAGTCGTATTCGTCGACGTAGGTGCCCTGCAGCCCGAGACCGAACTGGCCGTACGGGGTATTCGGGAAACGATAATCGAGCGACACATCGATGCCGTTGGTTTCGACGATGCCCAGGTTGGCGTTGCCGGTGACGATGTAGTTGAGCGTGCCGTCGGCGTTGCGCACGAAGCGGTCGGAGTAGCTGCCGGCCTGATCAAACACGGTGGACTCCGGGAATGGCTGGATCTGATTGGAGATGTGAATCCACCAGAAATCCAGGCCCACGGAAAGGTTGCTCATTGGCTGATAAACGAAGCCCAGTGTCACGTTGCGTGCCTTCTCCGGGGCCAGATCCTCGTTGCCGCCGATCTGGTTGAGGAACTGCTGACCGCAATCGCGCCCGCCGTTGCCGCCCGGTTGCACCACGCCGCCGGTACACAGCACCGGATCGTTGTAGTAGCCCTGGGTGTACGTGATGCTGCGCGGTGAATACAGCTCGTAAAGCGACGGCGCACGGAAGCCTTCGCTGTACGCGCCACGCACCACCAGTTCTTTGAGCGGCTGGTAGCGGAACGAGTATTTCGGGTTGGTGGTGCTGCCGAAGTCGCTGTATTTGTCGTGGCGTACGGCGGCGGACAGTTCGAGGCTGTCGAGCACCGGTACGTTGATTTCCGCGTAGGCGGCTTTCACGCTGCGGTCGCCTTCGACGCTGCCGGCCGGGTCGATACCCAGGCTCTGAATGTCGCCGGCAAACTGCTCGAAGTCCTGATGGAATTTCTCTTTGCGGTACTCGCCGCCCAACGCCAGACCGGATGGACCGGCACCGAACCAGTCACCGATTTCGCGGCTGATCCGACCGTCGAAACCGGCGACCCGGCCAACAGCGGTGGAGTAGGCACCGTGGTAGGCAGCGTTGTCGATGTACTGCTGACCGGCAGCCGATTGCGGGCCGAACGGATTGAGCAGGCCGCTGGCCAGACCATCGATCATGGCTTGATCGCTGACATAACCGCTGGTGACGCTGGAAACGATTTTGTTCTGGTTGTACGAGGCGCCGACGTTGTAATCCCAGCCGCCGACCAGACCGTCGAAGCTCAGCAAGAAGCGCTGGCTGGTGTTCTGGTCTTTCGACTCACGCGGGCCGGCGGCGGTTTCGCGCCAGTTCACATCCACGGGTTGGGTGGGGTCGAGGGCGAACCCGGTGGGGCCTGGCGTGATGCCGTTGCCGGGGTAGTAGGGCGATGAGGCATCCAGGCTCAGGCCGGTCAGTGGCGCGGGACCGACCGCCGTGGCGTTGTTGTTGCGCGACCAGAAGTACTCGAGGTTGACGTTGTGGTCGTCCGCCAGTTTGCCGGTGGTCTTGCCGAAGAAAGATGTCTTCTCGGTTTGTGGCACCAGGTCGATGTATTCACGGGTGCTGAAGCGGCACACGCCATCGCGCGCCACCAGGTTAGGCCCGTTGCAATTGCTGCTGGCCAACGGGTTGGTTGCGTTGCCGTTCTGGCTGTAGTTGCCGGGGAACGCGGTGCCGGAGGTCTGATCCAGGCCGCGCCCGGGCACGTAGTCGCGGGCGAAGGAGCGGTCATTGGCGTCGAGGTTCTGCTGCTTGTTGTAATTGAACACACCGAGCACGTTGAAGCGGTCTTCTTCCAGGTCACCGAAGCCCCAACTGGCGCTCATGTCCTTGGTCGCACCGCCGCCACTGTGGGTCGGGGTTTCGCCGCCGAGGGTGAGTTGGCCGTCAGTCAGGGATTTTTTGGTGATGAAGTTGATCACGCCGCCGATGGCGTCGGTGCCGTAGAGCGCCGAGGCGCCGTCGCGCAGCACTTCCACGCGCTCGATCGCGGCAAACGGGATCATGTTCAGGTCCACCGCGCCGCCGGCGGAGTTGGTGCCTGACAACGCGTTGTTGGCCAGGCGTCGACCGTTGAGCAGCACCAGGGTTTTGTTGGCGCCGATGCCACGCATGTCGGCGAACGAAGCGCCACCGGTGGCGGCGCCAACCGAGCCGGCGCTGTTGTTGATCGACTGGCTGCCGGTGATGCGCTGCACCAGTTCGGCGGTGGTGGTCACGCCCTGTTTGCGCAGCTCATCGGCCTTGAGAATAGTGATCGGTACCGCCGTTTCGGCATCGACCCGGCGAATCGCCGAACCGGTCACTTCGACCCGTTGCAGTTGCGTGGTCGGCGCAACGACCGCGGCGGCTGCCGGAACAGCCGCATTCTCGTCCTCGGCCGCTTGCACGGTCCCGGCGCCCATCCCCATGGCCACCAGATACAGCGGAACAAAACGGTGGCGAGAAATCGTGGCCACCAATGGTTTGAGCGTGAAGCGTGGAGTGTTCATCAGCATGGTTGTTTCCGACTTTATCAGACGTTATCGAATTGGCCTTGTGAGCCCCTCATTGCTCCGCTTTCGGTGATACCGCGTGCGGAAAACCACTTTCTTCAAGCAAGCCGATCCCCTCCGAAAGGCGCGTTGCGTTTTTCGGTCGGCGGGTTGCGACGGGATTCGATCAGCGGTGTCGGGCGCGTTTCTCAAGGCGCGCCCGGCACCGCACTCAGTGGGTGGTCATCACCGATATTTTGCTGATGCCCGAGCGTTCGATGGACGCCATGGCCTTGGCCACCTGCCCATAGTTGACCGCGGAATCGGCCTGAAGCTGAACGCGCACATCGGCATCCTTGGCCTTGACCTCCTTGAGGCTGGCCTCCAGGGATTCCGGGGCCAGTTCGGTCTTGGCCAGATAAAACTTGCCGTCCTGATCGACGCTGACCACCACTGGGTCTTTTTTCTCAGCGGGGGCGACGGCGTCGGTTTTTGGCAGGTTGACCTTGATCGCGTTGGTCATCAGCGGCGCGGTGACGATGAACACCACCAGCAACACGAGCATCACGTCCACCAGCGGCGTGACGTTCATTTCGCTGAGCACTTCATCGCTGTCTTGAGTGGAGAAGGACATCAGCTGGCCTCCCGCACGGCGGCTGTGGTTTTGCTGGCAATGGCCTGACGGTTGACGGAAAACGCACTGCGCGAGGCGAGGGCGTCGAAGTCATGGGCGAAGTCGTCCATGTCGGCCGAGGCGAGTTTGAGTCGACGCAGGAAGAAGTTGTAAATCAACACTGCCGGCACGGCGACGGCGATCCCCACGCCCGTGGCGATCAATGCATGGCCGATAGGGCCGGCGACGGCTTCAAGGCTGGCCGAACCGGTCTCGCCGATGCTTTTCAGCGCTTCCATGATTCCCCATACGGTGCCGAACAGGCCAATGAAGGGCGCCGTGCTACCGATACTGGCGAGGATCGCCTGACCGTTTTCCAGCGAGCGGCGTTCTTTCTGGATCTGCTGGCGCAGGTTGCGTTCCAGGCGATCCGACCGGTTGATGGTGTGCGCCAGTTGCTGAGTGGTACGCGGCGATTCTTCGACCAACAACGCTTCGAACCCGCTGCTGGCGATGCGCGCCAGGGCGCCGGGGTATTGGCTGGCATGTTCGGCGGCGGTGAGCAGGTCCGGCGCGCCCCAGAAGGCTTTGCTGAACTGTTTGTTCTGCGTTTTCTGGCGCAGGTATTGCGCCGACTTGACCAGCAGGATCGCCCAACTGACCACGGAAAACAGCACCAGGCCCCAGAGCACACCGGGGACAATCATCGAAGACAAATCGTTCATGGTTACACCTCGCTTGCGTTATTCGGTTGTGCGTTGATTGAGCGTTCGGTTATTGCGGCAATTTGAAATCGATGGTCTGTGTGGCGAAGCCGTCTATCGGCGTGTCACCGCGCTTGGCTGGAATGAATTTCCAGTTCTTCACCGCGGCGACGGCGGCGTCATCCAATTGCGGCTTGCCACTGGACTTGGTCACCGTCACCGAGCCGGCGCGACCGCTGGCCAGCACCTGAATGCGCAGCACCACGCGGCCCTCCCAGTTACGCCGCAGCGCCAGGGACGGGTATTGCGGCGGTGGGTTGCCGAGGCTGGCAAGGCCGGAAATGGCGGCCGATTCCTTGACCGGGCCCGGCGCGGCGGCCGGAGCCGGTGGCGCACTCGGGGCGGCCGGGGCGGCTGGTTGCGCCGGGGCGGGCGGAGCTTTTGGCGGCTCGACTTTCTTCACCGGTTTGGGTTTTTGCACCGGTTTCGGTTTTTCGATGGGCTTGGGCTTCTCCACCGGTTTGGGGGGCGGCTTGACCGCGTCTTCGTCTTCCACCGGTTGCTCGGGTTCGGGTGGCGGTGGTGGCGGCGGTGGGGGCGGCTCGGGCGTAGGCGGTGCCGGTGGCGTCGGGCTGGTCAGCTCGACGGTCATTTCCGGGATCTGCGGTGGCGTCGGCAGTGGCTCGGGTCGGCTCTGTTGAAGAAACCACCAGGCGCCGCCGTGTATCAATGCCGACACGGCAACCAGCAACACCATCTGCTGTTTGTTCAAACCGCCGGGTTGCGACGTGTTGGCTTTGAAGGCCGGCCTGCCCGAAGCCGGCGGGATCGGCGTTTCCCGTAACGGTCCCGGCAGGGTTCTGTGCTTTACCGCATCGTTCATTAAAGCTCCCTCGGGTGGATGAAGGGCAATAAGGTGCCGTCCGAACATTGGCGTCATGTTCGAGTGGGTGGGTGTAACTTTCTTTTGGGTGTGCGTAAGCCGATAGTTGAACTATCTATTGAACAAAGCTTGCGTACAGTTACCGGCGTGGCGCTATCGAGTTCGCATGTTCATCATCCATTCCCCGGTGTTCTTCTTTGTCGGTTTGAGCTGTTGTGCATCTTCGTATTTGCAACCGTTGTGCCAGATGTTGCTGAAATGTATCGTGAGTATTTCATCGCTGTTACCCATGTCGCATTTATATAAGTTTTATGGGCGGCCGGGTTTTTCTCCGGCGCATGAATCTCCACAACTCCGTATTCCGGGGCTTTTTTGCAGGCGAGTCAGACCGTGCGCTGTATCGCACCGGTTGGCGAGATAGAGCGGTCGCGTTCTGGTCAGTCGGGGCACTTGATGGTGCGAGGCGGACTGATTTGGTGCGGGTCAATGTTTTAGCGGGTCACAGGCCATGTTCCTTGTTTTTGTTTAAATGAAGTCGATGTTTAAAGTGTCGCTTAGTTAAGGTTGGAAGAGCGTTTTTGGTGCATTTGAAGTGCTGGAAGTTATTGTTCGACAATCGGCTGCTGCAGCATTTAAGCATCGCAGGTACAGTCACTTCATGCGTTGTATTTAAATAATAAATAACACGCCGCCGTCGGCGCGTAACTCCGCGCCGAACACAATGCGTGGTCGCTTGGGTCAGGTAATAAAGTAAATGTTGTGCCCGTCTGGAGTGTTCAGGTGAACACGTCTTTGGGCCGATCGCGGTAAACGGGCAGTGACGCGGCAGAGCGATTGAAGATTCACGCGGTGAACTCCTTGTTGCCAGCTCGGATACACGAACTTTTGGTTCGGTATCGCACCTTACAAGAACGCGGATAGCGTTCGATGATTGCTCTTGGTGCGGGATGGGCACCGTCAGCGCTGTTTTGCGAGGCTTGAATTCGCAAGTGGCGAGTGCATGGGAAAAGCGTGCCAATCAGGACACAAAGGCAAGAATATTTCTACATCAGGGCCGTGGGCATCTACCCTTGAGTCTGATGTGTTGGGTTGGCCTTGAGCAGGAGAGTGTATGTATCAACTCTACGGACACCGCAACTCAGGCGCAGCCGCCATCGAAGCGGCGCTGGAACTGTGCCAGATTGCTTATCGCTTCATTGATATCGAAGCCAGCGCCGAAGCCGCCGAGGCGTTGGCGCAACTCAATCCACTGAAACAGATCCCGACCCTGCAACTGCCCGATGGCCGTGCGATCACCGAGAGCGCGGCGATTCTGATTCATCTGGGCCTGACCTTTCCCAAGTCTGGATTGCTGCCCGCCAAGGCTGACGCTCGCGATCAGGCCATTCGCGGCCTGGTGTATATCGTCAGCAATTGCTACGCGGCGGTCGGAGTCGTTGACTACCCCGAGCGCTGGCTGGTGATGCCTGACGAAGCGGCGCGGCAGAATCTGATGGCTGGCGCCCGCGAGCGCTTGCACTGGAGTTGGGAAGTGTTCGCCGACCAGTTCTCCGCCGAGTTGTACCTGGACGACGAAATACCGGGAGCGCTGGATGTGTTGGCGGCAGTGGTGACGCGCTGGGCGGGCAGCCGCGAGCATTTGCGCCAGACGCGCCCGGGGTTTTATGCCTGGCTACAGCGCATTGATCGGCATCCGGTGCTGGCACCGGTGTTTGCCCGGCATTGGCCTTCCTGAACAGCGAGGGTCCAAAGTGGGAGCGGGCATTGTGTTGCATTGGAGATCACTCCCCGCGAATGTACTGCTCCAGCTGTTTGATCAGCTCGGCCTGTTCGGCAATCGCCTCTTTCACCAGGTCACCAATCGACAGCAGCCCGATCAGTTTGCCGTCTTGCACCACCGGCAAGTGACGCAGGCGTTTGTCGGACATGATGCTCAGGCACGTGTCGACAGTCTGGTGAGTGTCCACCGTGATCACCGGCGAGACCATGATGTCGCGCACGGGCGTGCCCACCGATGAGCGGCCATGCAGCACCAGTTTGCGCGCGTAATCGCGTTCACTGATGATGCCCAGCACCTCATCGTTCTCCACCACCAGCAAGGCGCCGACGTTTTTCTCGGCCATCTTCATCAGCGCTTCGAGCACCATGTGATCAGGTTTGATCTGGTGTACTTCCTGATTTTTCTGATCTTTGAGCTTGAGCAGTTGGGCGACGGTCTTCATGGCAGTTACTCAGGTGTTGTCGTTGTTATCCAAGCATCGTAGACACTGGCGCTCAGGGCAAGGTGGCAAAGCGGCAGATAGCACGCAAAAAACGTCATTTGACGGTTTTTTCAGCGTTTGTCGGACATTTATCACAAGGGCCATGCCGTGCAATGCCGCGTAGAATGCCCCAGTGTTTCAATTTCTGAGGTTGCAGTGGTGGATTTACAGCAGGGCTTCGTCCTGACCCGGCATTGGCGCGATACCCCGGCCGGCACCGAAGTCGAGTTCTGGCTGGCGACCGATGCCGGGCCGCGCCGTGTGCGCCTTCCTCATCAGCCGTCAGTCGCGTTTATCCCCGCCGAGCAGCGCGAAGCCGCCGAACGTTTGCTGCATGACGAAAAGAATGTGGAACTGCGCCCGCTGGCCCTGCAGGATTTCGAACATCGTCCGGTACTGGGTCTGTATTGCCAGCAGCACGGCCAGTTGATGCGCCTGGAAACGGCGCTCAACCGCGCCGGCGTCGATGTCTTCGAGGCCGATGTGCGCCCACCGGAACGCTTTCTCATGGAACGCTTCATCACCGCCCCGGTGTGGTTCAACGGCACGCCCGATGCTGACGGCACGCTGCTCAACGCCCACCTCAAACCCGCCCCCGAATACCGGCCGAAACTGCGCCTGGTCTCGCTGGACATCGAAACCACCGAAACCGGCGAGCTGTATTCCATCGCCCTGGAAGGCTGCGGCGAGCGTCAGGTGTACATGCTCGGCACGGCGAACGGTGACGCCAGCATCGTCGACTTCGACCTCCAGTACTGCGACTCGCGTACGGTCATCTTGAAAGAACTCAATGACTGGTTCGCCCGCCACGACCCCGACGCAATCATCGGCTGGAACGTGGTGCAGTTCGACCTGCGCATCCTTCACGAACACGCGCGACGCCTCGGCGTACCGCTGAAGCTCGGCCGGGGCGGCGAGGAAATGCAGTGGCGCGAGCACGGCAGCCGCCATCATTATTTCGCCTCGGCAGCGGGGCGGCTGATCATTGATGGCATCGAATCCCTGCGCTCGGCGACCTGGAGTTTTCCTTCGTTCAGCCTGGAAAACGTCGCTCAGACATTGCTCGGCGAAGGCAAGTCCATCGACAACCCGTACCAACGCATGGACGAAATCAACCGCATGTTCGCCGAGGACAAACCGGCGCTGGCCAAATACAACCTTAAAGACTGCGAACTGGTCACGCGGATTTTCGCCAAGACCCAACTGCTGACCTTCTTGCTGGAGCGCGCCAGCGTGACCGGCCTGCCGGCGGATCGCAGCGGCGGCTCGGTGGCGGCGTTCACGCATTTGTACATGCCGTTGATGCACCGCCAAGGGTTTGTGGCGCCGAACCTGGGCACCAATGCGCCGCAAGCCAGCCCTGGCGGTTTTGTCATGGAGTCGCAGCCGGGGCTGTATGAGTCGGTGCTGGTGCTCGACTACAAAAGCCTTTATCCCTCGATCATCCGCACGTTTCTGATTGACCCGGTGGGGCTGATCGAAGGCTTGCAACATCCTGACGACGCCGACTCGGTGCCGGGTTTTCGTGGCGCCCGTTTCTCGCGCACCCGGCATTGCCTGCCGGCCATCGTCTCGCGTGTGGCTGAGGGGCGTGAGACTGCCAAACGCGAGCACAACGCGCCGTTGTCGCAGGCACTGAAGATCATCATGAACGCCTTCTACGGCGTGCTCGGCTCCAGCGGTTGCCGGTTCTTCGATACGCGGCTGGCGTCGTCGATCACCCTGCGCGGCCATGAAATCATGCTGCGTACACGCAAGCTGATCGAAGACCAGGGCCACGCGGTGATCTATGGCGACACCGACTCCACGTTTGTCTGGCTGCGTCGCCCCCACGGGCAGGAAGAGGCGGCAAGCATCGGGCAAGCGCTGGTCAAGCATGTCAACGACTGGTGGCGCGAGCACGTGCGTGACGAATACGGGCTGCAAAGCGCCCTCGAATTGCAGTTCGAGGTTCACTACAAACGCTTCCTGATGCCGACCATTCGTGGCGCGGAGGAGGGCAGCAAGAAGCGCTACGCCGGCCTGGTGAGCCGTGCCGACGGCAGCGAAGAAATGGTCTACAAAGGCCTTGAAACCGTGCGCACCGACTGGTCGCCGCTGGCCCGGCAATTTCAGCAGGAACTCTACGAGCGCATCTTCCAGCGCAAGCCGTATCAGGATTATGTGCGCGACTACGTGCGTAAAACCCTGGCCGGCGAATTCGATGATCGACTGGTCTACCGCAAGCGCCTGCGCCGCACCCTCGACGATTACGAGCGCAACGTACCGCCCCATGTGCGCGCCGCGCGGCTGGCCGATGATTACAACGCCCGGCACGGTCGGCCACGGCAATACCAGAACGGTGGCTGGATCAGTTACGTGATCACCCTGGCCGGGCCCGAACCGCTGGAAGTGCGCCGCGCCGCCATCGACTACGACCACTACATCAGCCGGCAACTGCAACCGGTGGCGGATGCGATTCTGCCGTTTGTCGACGACGATTTTTCAACCCTGATCGGGGGGCAACTGGGCCTGTTTTGAGTCCAGCAGTTGCAGCGTCCAGTCATCGAGGATGCCGTGGAAGTAGCGTTCCAGCGCCTGGTTGAACAGGCTGTCTTCAGCGGCGAACTGGGCAAACAGCGTCATCGAGGAGTGAAATTTCAAGTCATCGGGATGGCCGAAAATCTCCGCAATCGAACGCTGGCGCACATTCAGCACGAGCTGCGTACAAGTACGCAGCCGCGCGCCGAGCATCGGGTGCTCGAGATAAGCTCGCGCTTCTTCGGCGGTATCGATGGCGAAGCGCCGGGACATCTCACTGCCGCCCAAGCCTGCGAACTGCGGGAAGACAAACCACATCCAGTGGCTGCGCTTGCGGCCCTCAACGAGTTCGCGCTGGACCCGATCAAACACCGGGTCCTGGGCCTGGACGAAACGTTGCAGGTTGAACGGGTCGTTCTGATCTGTGCTTCTCATCGCAAAGCTCTCGCCGGTCGGCGGTGGTTCAGACCATGGCCAGCCGCTGCTTGCGCTTAGGCGCGTGAAACGCCTGGTCCAGCGCTGCCAGATCCCCGGCATCGAGTTGCAGTTGCGCCGCTTGTGCATTGAGTTGCACATGTTCCGGCCGCACCGCTTTAGGGATCGCTACCACGCCATCCTGACGCACAATCCACGCCAGCGAAACCTGCGCCGGGGTCACGTTGTGACGAGCGGCAATCTGCTTCAGTACCGGTTCTGCCAGCATCGCGCCGCCCTGACCGATCGGACAGTAGGCCATCAGCGGCATGTGTTGCTGTTGGCACCGGGGCAACAGGTCGAATTCGACGCCACGCGCTTGCAGGTTGTAGAGCACCTGATTGGTGGCGCACGCCGGATTGGCTAACTCTTGGAGGTCATCGACGTCAAAATTCGACACGCCCCAACGGCCGATCTTGCCGTCTTCGCGCAGGCGCTCGAAGGCTTCGACGGTTTCTTCCAGTGGATACTGGCCGCGCCAATGCAACAGATAGAGGTCGATGTAATCAGTGTCGAGCCGGCGCAGACTGCGCTCGCAGGCATACGGAATGCCCTGGCGGCTGGCGTTGTGCGGGTAGACCTTGCTCACCAGAAACACCTGATCGCGAATACCGGCAATGGCTTCACCTACAACACTTTCGGCACCGCCCTCGGCATACATTTCGGCAGTGTCGATCAAGGTCATGCCCAGTTCAACGCCACTGCGCAGAGCCGCCACTTCATGCTTGTGTGCCGAGCGGTCTTCGCCCATGCGCCAGGTGCCCTGGCCAATCACCGGAACCTGCACGCCAGCCAATTCGAGGGTACGCATTCAAATCTCCTTTCTGAAAGGGTCGATACCTGTAGTGGGCAGCAGAATAGCCCAGCGGTTGCGTCCGGTTCCAGAAAGGAGAAGGGGGGATTACTTCGCGGAAAACTTCAATACCACGCTCTGCGTGTAGGCCTGCCCGGGATCCAGTCGCGTACTCGGGAAGTTCGCTTGGTTCGGCGAATCCGGGTAGTGCTGCGTCTCCAGGGTAAACGCGCCCCAATGCGGATAGACCTTGCCACCTTTGCCTTTGACCGTGCCGTCGAGGAAGTTGCTGGTGTAGAACTGCACGCCCGGTTCGCTGGTGAACAACTGCAAGTGCCGACCGGACTGCGCATCACTGACCTCAGCAGCGACTTTGCTCACGTCGCCCTGGGTATCCAGCGCCCAGTTGAAATCGAAGCCGCCCTGTTTGGGTTCCGCGAATTTGAGTTGCGGGTGATCAGCCTTGATGTGCGCTCCGATTGCCGTGGGCTCGGTGAAGTCCATCGGCGTGCCGGCCACTGGCGCCAGTTCGCCTGTCGGGATCAGCTTGGCGGTGACCGGGGTGTAATGGCTGGCATGCAGCGTCGCGACCTGCTTGAGGATGTCGCCATTGCCGGCGCCCGCGAGATTGAAGTAGCTGTGGTTGGTCAGGTTGAGCACGGTCGGTTTGTCGGTGCTGGCCTTGTAGTCGATGCGCAGTTCGTTGCTGTCGGTCAGGCGATAGGTCACTTCGGTGGTGAGGTTGCCGGGGAAGCCCATTTCACCGTCCGCCGACAGATAGGTGAGGGTCACGCCGACCGAATCCTTGTCTTTGGTTTCCTGCGCTTTCCAGACCTTCTTGTCGAAACCCTGAGGGCCGCCATGCAAGGCATTGGACTTGTCGTTTTGCGGCACTTGAAAGCGCTTGCCGTCGAGTTCAAACGCGCCGTCGGCCAGGCGATTGCCGAAGCGGCCGATGGTCGCGCCGAAGTAGGCGGTGCCTTTTTGGTAGCCCTGCACATCGTCGAAGCCCAGCACGACATCGTCGAATTTGCCGTGTTTGTCGGCCACCAACAGCGATTGCAGGGTCGCGCCGTAAGTGATGACGGTGGCTTGCATGCCATGGCTGTTGCGCAGGATGTATTGCTCGACGGGTGTGCCGTCGTTGGTTTTACCGAAGGCTTTATGTTCGGCGCTGAGGCCTGCCGCGTTGGCTGAGAGGGTGGCGATCATCAGGGACAGTCCGAGGCCGGAGAGCAGGTGACGGGATTGAAGCATGGTTGACCTTCCTTTTGTTGTTGTTTTCAGAATGCGGTAATAGTCATGCTATTTATGCTGCGAATGGGAATTTATAGCGGATTAAACGGTTATTGCAAAAATAAAGTCGGACTAAATTGTTATCCATGTCGCGCCGAAGGTCAGGAAACGCTGCCGGTATTGCACTTTTTCGCAATCAGCGGCTCTATCCATGGCCAGGATGCGGTGACTCCCGCCGCACAGGAATGTGCCTGTTCGAGAACTCATGCCGAGAGCTTTTCACCCCATCGTCCATTTTTTTCGTCGCCCGTGCCTGTTGCTGGCCTGTCTGTCGTCGCTGTTAGTCAGCGGTTGCACGCATCAGGACGGCAATGGCTTCATCGCTCAGATTCGCAACGGTCAACCGCAGGAGTTTCTGCAGACCAGCGTCGACCGCATGGCCACTTTGGCGATGCGCGACAACCTCAACAGCCTTTATCGCCTGATGGGCAAGCTGTACCTGCGTAACCCGGACGAGCTGCGCAAATCCGGTTTCCTCAACATCAACATCGCCGTGAAACAGGTACGCCTGGCCATTGAGCAGCAACAACCGTTGCCGGTGCTGGGTGGCCGAAAAGATCTGGCAGCGCTCAGTTATGCGATGAGCCCTGAGTTTCTCGGCGACCGCGTCGGCGCGTTCATCTATGCCATTGGCAGCATGCTGGTCACCGCGCACAACAATCGGGTCGAGTTCTACATGACCGATGCGATCAACCCGACCTTCGTCCACAACGCGGCGCGCAACATCGAAAAGGCCACGTGGATTCTGTCCCAGCGCCAGAACAAGGAAGGCCAGCCACTGCTGTTCTCCAACGAAATTTCGGAGGAGGGCAGCAACCTGAGCTTTGCCACCGAGTTCGGCAAAATCGTGGCGCGCCTCGATTTGCTCACACAGATGCTCGACGAGCGCTATCGGCGTATCGGCCTGAATTACGCCCAGAGTCTGCTGTTCCTGAATTTTTTGCCGGTGCAATAAGTCGTGTCGGGTCGCGTGAAGGTCGGGCTATTTGTATACAATCCTTCGCCATGTTTGCCTCAAAAGGAGCTGCACCTGTCATGACCGACCCTGCAAGCGCCGACTTCACCTGCGTCGACCGCACCGCCCGTGCCGACAAATTGCCTTATGCCGCGTTGCTGGCATTCGCCATGACCGGCTTCATTGCCATCCTCACCGAAACCCTGCCGGCTGGGTTATTGCCGCAAATCGGCGCCGGGCTGAACGTCAGTGAAGTGCTCGCCGGGCAACTGGTGACGCTGTATGCGCTGGGCTCGATTGTCGCGGCGATTCCGCTCACCGTCGCCACGCGCGGCTGGCCACGACGGCGGGTGCTGTTGATGACGGTGGGTGGGTTTTTGGTGTTCAACACCATCACCACCTTCTCCAGCCATTACGGGCTGACCCTGGCTTCGCGCTTTCTCGCCGGAATGGCGGCGGGGCTGTCGTGGGGGATCATGGCCGGTTACGCGCGCGGGATCGTGCCGGTGCAGCAACAGGGGCGGGCGCTGGCGATTGCCATGCTCGGCACGCCGGTGGCCTTGTCGCTGGGCACGCCGGCGGGCACCTGGCTGGGAAATCTGATTGGCTGGCGCGCCTCATTCGGGATCATGTCGGCGCTGGCACTGGTGCTGGCGGCGTGGATCGTCATCGCCGTGCCGGACCGTCCGGGGCAGGTCAGTGCCGAACGCCTGCCTTTGCTCCAATCCCTGCGCCTGCCGGGGGTGCGGCCGGTGCTGTTCGTGGTGCTGACATGGATGCTGGGGCACAACATTCTCTACACCTACATCTCGCCGTTTCTGATGCAGGCCGGCCTGGCCGAGCGGGTTGATCTGGTGCTGTTGGTGTTTGGCCTGTGTTCGCTGGGGGGGATCTGGATCATCGGCCTGCTGGTGGATCGCTGGCTGCGCTGGCTGACGCTGATCAGCCTGGCGGTGTTTGCCGTGACGGCGCTGGTGTTGGCCATCGCATCCCCGTCGCAGTGGCTGATTTACGCCTGCATGGCCGTGTGGGGCCTGTCGTTTGGTGGCTCGGCGACGTTGTTGCTGACGGCAGCGGCGGATTCGGCCGGCGATCATGTTGACGTGGTGCAAGCGATGCTCACCACCTCATGGAACATAGCGATTGCCGGTGGCGGATTGTTTGGCGGATTGCTGCTGGATCGGGCAGGGGCGATGTCGTTCCCGTGGGCATTGCTGATCCTTTCGCTGATCGCATTGGCCACGGTGTGGATCAACAGCCATCACAGTTTCAAACCGGGTCGGCGGGTGCATTGATCTTTTAATCACCCCATCACCCTGTGGAAGCGGTGTAGCTGAAAGGCATAACGATAGACCGCATCGATATAGGTGGTTATAAGAAAAATCGCTATGCTGCGGCCATATTTTCCTGTCGTTTTTCTGGACGTCTTCATGGAATTGGCAAGTTTCGGCCTGGTGATCGCCGGGTTGGTGGTGGGTTTTATCGTCGGCATGACCGGTGTCGGCGGCGGTTCCTTGATGACC
The DNA here is from genome assembly GCF_963970575.1 of Pseudomonas sp. EA_65y_Pfl2_P74. Taxonomy (NCBI): domain Bacteria; kingdom Pseudomonadati; phylum Pseudomonadota; class Gammaproteobacteria; order Pseudomonadales; family Pseudomonadaceae; genus Pseudomonas; species Pseudomonas sp. EA_65y_Pfl2_P74. The sequence continues at coordinate 14,209 of NZ_CAXAOQ010000012.1, read as the reverse complement.
CCGATTCTGCTGTGGTTCGGCATCAACCCGGCGACGGCGGTGGGCACGGACCTGCTGTACGCGGCCATCACCAAATCCAGCGGCGTGCTCGTTCACAAAAAGAACAAGAACATCGACTGGGCCATCACCGGTTGGCTGACCCTGGGCAGCGTGCCGGCGGTGGTGTTGACCTTGTGGTTCCTCAGCACCCTGCACACCGCGCCGGATGCGATGAACGCCATCATCAAACAAGCCTTGGGTTTTGTGTTGTTCGCCACGGCACTGGCGATTTTCTTCAAGAAGCGCTTGCTGGATTTCGCCCATAAACGTGCCGGCGGCAACTACAACCCGAGCGGCTCGCGGCTGAATGTGATGACCGTGATCACCGGTTTGATCCTCGGCACCATGGTCGCCCTGACCTCGATCGGCGCCGGCGCCCTGGGCACTGTCGCGCTGTTTATCCTCTACCCACTGCTGCCGACCCGCCGTCTGGTCGGCACCGAAATCGCCCACGCCGTGCCGCTGACCCTCGTCGCAGGCCTAGGCCACGCGAGCATGGGCAACATGGATTGGGGCGTGCTGGGCTTTTTGCTGGTGGGTTCGCTGCCGGGCATCTGGCTTGGCAGCCACCTGACCGGACGCATCTCCGATGAAGTCTTGCGCCCGTGCCTGGCGACGATGCTGTTGCTGATCGGTTACAAACTGGCATTTTGATCCTTGATATGAGCGAAACCAGCCTGCATTGCGATGGCCGCATCGCCATTACTGTCGAACCCCGCGAAATGCGCATGAGCCATTGGCTGTATGCGCCGCTTGTGGTTGATCAGCAGCGTCAGCAGGTGTTGCTGGATCTGAGCGACAGCTTATGGGATCTGATCGGCACGGCGGACGAGACAGCCAGTGGCATCGACTTGCTCCTGCGCAAATATCCCGGTGATCAGCCCTCCGTGACGTTGAGTATTGATATCGACCGTGGCGTGCTCAAACTTGCCGATTGCCCGGTCGATGCGACGCAACTGCTGGCCGCTCTCGACACAGCGCTCTGCTGAACGGAGTTCAAGGCCCCGCCTGGAGACGGTTTGCATGCGGTTGACCTCCATTTCGTGGGCAGTACCGCCACCCTGACGCGCGCCTGAACGGTAATCAAATCGTCGTCACGATTGCACGGGTTCGGTTGCGCAATGCCGGTCCTGACCTAAGCTTCTGACAAGGCGAAACATATTTGCCAGACACACCCGGAACAATCGCCACGATGCGCAATCAGTAGAGCGTGGATATCAAAAGGAGATGCGCATGCTCATCAGGTCACTGACCCTGACACTCTTGCTGGCGATTGCCGGCCCCTTGTTCGCCGCTGACAACGATTCGCCGATTGCCGCAGACATGGGGCGCGCCCGGCCGCTGATCGTGATCGCAAAAAGCACCGTCGACCCGGTGTGGGTGAGCCTGAAAAAGTCGCTTGAGGACCCTGCCAACAAAAAAGGCGTCGCCGACCGCAACATCAAGGTTTACACCATCCTCAACATGTCAGGCCAACTTGACGGCAAGGACATGGGCCAGCAAGACACCATGGCGCTGCTGCGCTCGCTGAAGCTGGGTGCCGGGGCCTATCCGAAAGTGTTCCTGGTGGGCAAGGACGGCGAAACCAAGCTTTCGGCGTCGGGGGATGAGGCGAAATCGGTGGACCTGAAGAAGATCTTCGAGACTATCGACGCCATGCCAATGGCTGAGAAGGAAGCGGCCGCCGCAGCCGCCCAAGCGCCGGCCGCCAGCGAGCCTGAACCGGCCAAAGGTGCGAAAGGTGCCAAGCCAAGCAAGCCAGTCAAACCGAGTAAGCCGCCGCAAATGCCGGATGATTGATGGCATGGCCTGAATCAAAAAAATGGGCGACCTCAGCAGGTCGCCCATTTTTTATTGCATGCCTTTTACACAAAACGTTGTGGCGAGGGGATTTATCCCCTTGCTACAGGTTTTGCATCATTCAGTCAGCGCACTGAAAATCTCATGCGCAATCTTCACCCGTTCCGCATTCGGGTAATTCTTGTTCGCTAGGATCACGATGCCCAGCTCCTTCGACGGCACAAACGCCACATACGCGCCAAAACCACCGGTCGCGCCGGTTTTGTTGTAGAGCACATTGGCCGGTTCAGGCTGTGGCGGGGTCAGCCATTTGACCTTGTGCGCCTCCATCGCCATCGGCGTCGAGTTGCCGTTCTGCAATTGAGCCAGGCTGATCGGGTAGGCATAACGCTCCCAGCCCAGGCCTTGGGTCATGTCGCCAACGGTGTAGTAACCGGTATGGGTCGCGGCGATGGCTTTTTGCAGCGGCGCTTCAAGGCTGGCCGGTTTCAGGTTGGCCTCTACGTAACGCAGCATGTCCGCCGCACTGGTTTTGATGCCGTAGGCTTCGGAATCCAGTGCGCCCGGACTGACCCGAACCGGTTGGTCTTTCTTGTCGTAACCCTGAGCGTAGAGCTTGGCTTCGGATGCCGGCACTTTGGTGTAGGTGTGCTTGAGGCCCAGTTGCGGTAGCAGGGTTTCACTCATGGCTTGATCAAACGGCTGGCCCAGACTTTTCGCCGTCAGATAACCGAACAACCCAAGGCTTGGATTGGAATACAGGCGATGGCTGCCTGCCGGATAAACCGGTTTCCACTGTTGGTAGTAGCCGAGCATCTTGTCAGCCGAGTCCGAATCGTTGGGGAATTGCAGCGGCAACCCGCCAGCGCTGTAAGTGCCCAGTTGCAACACGCTGATGTTGTCGAAAGCGCTGCCTTTCAACTCCGGCCAAAGCTTGCTGGCCTTGGTCGACAGATCCAGTTTGCCCGTGGCCTGCGCGTAACCGGCGAGTGTCGCAGTGAAGGTTTTGCTCACCGACCCGACTTCGAACAGGGTGTTTTCGCTGACCTTCTGCCCGGTGTCTTTGGCGGCGACGCCGTAGTTAAAGTAATGCGCTTTGCCGTTGATGGTGAGGGCAACGGCCAGACCGGGGATGTTCTGCTGCTGCATGACGGGCGTGACGGCACCTTTGACCAGTGCTTGCAGTTGTTCGTCGGTTTGCGGCGCGGCCAGGCAGGCCGTGGCGCCAAAGAAAAGGCCGAAAGTACTGTAGGAAAAGAGTTTGGTCGAGTTGATTGAACGCATAAATGATCCACTCTCCGTGAGTGTTGATTGTTGTATCCCGCTACACTGCGGGCGATTTCCCGTCGGGCTACTGATAAGCGCCGCCAATTTAGGCACACCGAAGGCAATCGACAAACGACGAAATTTCGCATGAGCCATTAGAAAAATTTGGGGTAGGGCATGATTCGACCGCAATTGCCGCTCAACGCGTTACGCGCTTTCGAGGCTTCAGCACGTCATTTGAGCTTCACCCGCGCGGCTGTGGAACTGTGCGTGACCCAAGCGGCCGTCAGTCATCAGGTCAAAAGCCTTGAGGCGCAGCTTAATGTAACCCTGTTCAAACGCCTGCCTCGTGGGCTGATGCTGACCAGTGAAGGCGAAACCTTGTTGCCGGTGTTGAGCACCTCGTTCGATCACATTGCGCAGATTCTCGAACGCCTCGCCGGGGGGCAATATCGCGAAGTGTTGACCGTCGGCGCGGTGGGGACGTTCGCTGTGGGCTGGCTGTTGCCGAGGCTGGCGGACTTTCGGGCGAAACATCCGCTCATAGATTTACGGCTGTCGACAAACAACAATCGCGTGGACGTCGCTGCCGAAGGGCTGGATTACGCAGTCCGGTTTGGCGCCGGGGCGTGGCACGGTATTGAGGCGGCCCGCTTGCTCGATGCGCCGCTGTCGGTGTTGTGTGTGCCGGAAATCGCCCGACAATTGCATGCGCCGGGGGATCTCTTGCAGCAGACGTTACTGCGTTCCTACCGAACGGATGAATGGTCGGAATGGTTTCAAACGGCGGGTCTGGCGACTCAGGCGGCGCCGCCGCAGAGCATTGTGTTCGATTCGTCCCTGGCGATGATGGAAGCGGCGTTGCAGGGCTGTGGGGTGGCGTTGGCGCCGCCCCTGATGTTCGCCCGGCAATTGGCGGCAGAGGCGATTTGTCAGCCGTTTGCGATCGAGATCACCACGGGGAGTTATTGGCTGACGCGATTGCAATCACGACCAGAGACCGCGGCGATGCTGGCGTTCAAGGACTGGTTGCTACAACTCTCAGGTCAGCCCTGAACCCTCGAGGGCTTGCTCACTCCCACCTTTGGCGTGAGGCGGGCTTGAAAATCAGCGCAGCAGACACGGCCGCTTGTTATCGAATTTCCATCCCGGAATCAGGAATTGCATGGCCACGCTGTCATCCCGCGCACCCAGGCCCATGCCTTTATAGCGTTCGTGGGCCTTGGCCACTTGATCCATGTCCAGTTCCACACCCAGCCCGGGTTTCTTCGGCACCTGCACGCAGCCGTCGACAATCTGTAGCGGTGCCTTGGTCAGGCGCTGGCCGTCCTGCCAGATCCAGTGGGTGTCGATGGCGGTGATTTCACCCGGTGCTGCCGCCGCCACATGGGTGAACATGGCCAGCGAAATATCAAAGTGATTGTTGGAGTGCGAGCCCCAGGTCAGGCCCCACTCATGGCACATCTGCGCCACGCGTACCGAGCCTTGCATGGTCCAGAAATGCGGGTCAGCCAACGGGATGTCGACCGATTGCAACTGGATCGCATGGCCCATCTCGCGCCAGTCGGTGGCAATCATGTTGGTGGCGGTTTTAAGCCCGGTGGCGCGGCGAAACTCGGCCATCACTTCACGGCCCGAATAGCCATTTTCCGCTCCGCACGGGTCTTCGGCATAGGCCAGAACCTGATGTTGATCACGGCACAAACGGATCGCTTCCTTGAGCGACCACGCACCGTTCGGGTCAAGGGTGATCCGTGCCTCGGGGAAGCGCTCGGCCAGCGCTGTCACCGCTTCTATTTCCGCGTCACCGCTGAGCACACCGCCCTTGAGTTTGAAGTCCTTGAAGCCGTATCTGGCATGGGCCGCTTCGGCCAGACGCACCACCGATTCAGCGGTCATGGCTTTCTCGTGACGCACACGGAACCAGTCGTTATCGGCGTCCGGTTCGCTGCGATAGGCAAGGTCGGTTTCGTGCTGATCGCCGACGTAGAACAGGTAGCCGAGCATCTTCACTTCTTCACGTTGCTGACCTTCGCCGAGCAGCGCTGCGACCGGTACGTCGAGGTGTTGGCCGAGCAGGTCGAGCAGGGCGGCTTCCAGGCCGGTGACCGCGTGGATGGTGATGCGCAGGTCGAAAGTTTGCAGGCCCCGGCCGCCGGCATCGCGGTCGGCAAAGGTCTGGCGCACCTGATTGAGGATCTTCTGATACGTACCGATAGGGCTGCCGATCACCAGGCTGCGCGCGTCTTCCAGTGTCTGGCGAATGCGTTCGCCACCGGGTACTTCGCCCACGCCGGTGTGGCCGGCGTTGTCTTTGAGAATGACGATGTTGCGGGTGAAAAACGGCCCATGGGCGCCGCTCAGGTTGAGCAGCATGCCGTCGTGGCCGGCCACCGGGATGACTTGCATATCAGTGATGACCGGGGCTTTGGCGGTGTCGTTTACGTTCATTGTTTTATCCTTGAAAACAGAAAGTCAGGCGTGCTTCGGCGTGGTATCGGCCACGGCGGCAACACTGGCGGGTTTCGCTGAGGTGCGGGCGAAGAACACGATGATCGCGGCGATGATCGAGGTCGCGGCCAACCCATAGAGGCCGCCCTGAATCGAGCCGGTGTGTTGTTCCAGCAGGCCGAACGTGGTCGGCGCGACGAAGCCGCCGAGGTTGCCCACTGAATTGATCAGCGCAATCACCGGCGCGGCAATCCGCGCATCCAGATAGGCCTGGGGAATCGGCCAGAAGAGGGACGAGGCGGATTTGAAACCCAGCGCTGCAAAACAGATCGCGACGAAGGCGAAGACCGGCCCGCCGGTGGTGGACATGAACATCCCCGCCGCAGCGATCAACAGTGCCGTGGCGACCCATGCCTGCTGGTGCTTCCACTTGGCGCAGAGGGACGCGAAGGCATACATGCCGACAATCGACAGCAGCCACGGAATCGAGTTGAACAGCCCGACCTGGAGGTCGCTCATCTCGCCCATTTTCTTGATGATGCTCGGCAACCAGAAAGTCGCGGCGTAGATCGTCAGTTGAATGAAGAAGTAGATCAGGCAGAACAGAATGATCTGCCGGTCCTTGAGCAGTGTGCCCATCGATGGACGCAGGGGCGTGGCCGCTTCGCGGGCCTTCTGTTCGTCGTCAATGGCGGTGACCAATGCGTCCTGCTCGGCGCGGGTCAGCCATTTGGCGTCATGGGGCTTGGCGTCGAGCCAGAACCAGACGAACACGCACAGGCACACCGAAAACATCCCCTCAATGAAGTACATCCATTGCCAGCCGTGCATGCCCAGCCCGTTGATTTGCAGGAGCAGACCGGACAGCGGGCCGGAGATCAGCGAGGCGAGCGCCGAACCGCTGAGGAAGATCGCAATCGCTTTGCCGCGTTCGACACCCGGTAGCCAGCGGGTGAAGTAGTAGATCACCCCGGGAAAGAACCCGGCCTCAGCCACGCCGAGCAAAAAACGCAAAATGTAGAAATGGGTTTCGGTCTGGATGAATGCCATGCCGGCGGCGACCAGGCCCCAGGTGAGCATGATCCGGGTCAGCCAGATTCGCGCGCCGACTTTCTGCAGCAGCATGTTGGAGGGGACTTCGAACAGCGCATAGCCGATGAAAAACAGGCCGGCGCCGAAGCCGTAAGCGGCGGCACCAATGCCCAGGTCGTGCTCCATGTGGGTGCGGACAAATCCGATGTTCACCCGGTCAATGTAATTGACGATGAACATGATCACGAAGAGCGGCAGGACGTGGCGTTTGACTTTCGAGATGGCGGACGAAAGCGTTGAGTCGACGCTTTCGCTCATCCCCGAGACGGAGGTTTTCACTTGGTTTGCTCCCACTGATTATTTTTATGCGGGTAGGGCTGGGTACGACGTTGTTGATAGACATCATACAACTACGATTTTTTGTCCTACAAGTGGGCAGGGATGATTTTATTGCTCTGGATGACAGGGTTTTTATGATTTTCTGGATTCTAACCCTGTTTTTGTTACTTTTTTTGCAGTGGCGATTTCATGGGGACGCGATCAAAATTGCGTGAAGTCGATAGCGAACCCGGCAGATTATTAATAGATATTGAGTGTTGTCATACAAGTAGGTGGGTTTTTCAGCGCTAGAATCAATCCCGTCATAGGCCTGTGCAGTGCTACGATCCGCCCGTCCGCTCACTGGAACCGACCATGCAAGAAGACCTCGACGCCCCTACCCGCAAACGTGCGCACAACCTGGCCCATGATCTGGTGGAGAAGCTCACCCAGAGCATCCTGCACGGACAAATGTCGCCCGGCGACAAGCTGCCATCGGAGAACGCCATCGTTCAGGAACATGGTGTGAGTCGCACGGTGGTGCGCGAGGCGATCTCCAGATTGCAGGCCTCGGGATGGGTCGAAACGCGCCACGGCATTGGTACGTTCGTGATCGAGCGTGCGCCGGAGCAGGGATTGCGGCTCAATGTCGACACGGCACTCGGTGTGCGCAGCATGCTTGAGTTGCGCATGGGGCTGGAATCGCAAGCGGCGGCATTGGCGGCGCAACGGCGTACCGAGCAGCAGTTGCTGCAGATGCGCAAAGCGCTGGATGACTATCAGCGCCAACTTGCCAATAACGACAGTTGTGTCGAGGCCGACCGGCGCTTTCACCTGCTGATCGCCGAGGCCACTGGCAATGTCTGCTTCAGTGAGATCATGCAGCACTTGGGCAGCGCGATGATTCCGCGTCATCGACTGAATGCGGCCGAGCGTGGGGCGGCGGATCTGAGCAAACTCGGGCAGTTGGCGAATCTGGAGCACGAGGCAATTCTGAACGCGATCAAGCGTCAGGATGCGGACGCTGCGCGTGCCGCGATGTGGCTGCACCTGACCAATAGTCGGGATCGGTTTTGCGCGCAGGGTTGATTGGCGCAGGCTGCGGGCCTCAATTCACATCGCGCATCAACAACCCAAAGCGCAAGTCCACCGTATCCGGAATCGGCACATACACCGTGTGCCCATCCCCCGGTGCGACCTCGATCGCCTGCCCTTTGAGGTTTTGCAGTTCATGCAGATCAAAATGAAAATTGCCCTTGGGCGTCATCAGTTCCAGATGATCACCCAGAGCGAAACGGTTCTTCACCTTGACCTGCGCCAGACGATCACGCCGCTCGCCGGTCAACTCCCCAACAAACTGCTGACGCTGCGACACCGAACTGCCGTTCTGATAATTCTGGTATTCGTCATGCACATGCCGGCGCAGGAAACCTTCGGTGTAGCCGCGCTGGGCCAGTGACTCCAGATCGGTCATCAGGCTGCGATCAAACTCACGGCCGGCCACTGCATCGTCAATTGCCCGGCGATATACCTGGGTGGTGCGGGCGCAATAGAAGTGCGATTTGGTTCGGCCTTCGATCTTCAATGAATGCACGCCCATGCGTGTCAGGCGCTCGACGTGCTGCACCGCGCGCAGGTCCTTGGCATTCATGATGTAAGTGCCGTGCTCGTCTTCGAAAGCGGGCATCAACTCATCCGGACGGTTGGCTTCCTGCAACAGGAACACTTGATCGGTGGGAGTGCCAATGCCCAGCGTCGGTTCGGGCTGGAAGGTCTGCACGATCTCGCCGAGCTGATTCTCGGAGGCCTCTTGCGCCGAATATTTCCAGCGGCAAGCGTTGGTGCAAGTGCCCTGATTGGCGTCGCGTTTGTTCATGTAACCCGACAGCAGGCAACGGCCGGAATAAGCCATGCACAGCGCGCCGTGAACGAAAACTTCCAGCTCCATGCCGGGCACTTGCTCGCGAATCTCGCCAATTTCCTCCAGCGACAATTCCCGCGAGAGGATGATCCGGCTCAGCCCCTGCTGTTGCCAGAACTCAACGCTCGCCCAGTTCACGGTGTTGGCCTGTACCGACAAGTGAATCGGCATCTGCGGGAAATGCCGACGCACCAGCATGATCAGCCCGGGGTCGGACATGATCAGTGCGTCCGGTGCCATTTCAATCACCGGCGCCAGGTCCTTGAGAAAGGTCTTGAGCTTGGCGTTGTGCGGCGCGATGTTGACCACCACGTAGAAACGCTTGCCCTGTGCCTGAGCCTCACGAATGCCCAGCGCCAGATTGGCGTGGTCGAACTCGTTGTTGCGCACGCGCAGGCTGTAGCGCGGTTGGCCGGCATACACCGCATCGGCGCCGTAGGCGAAGGCGTAACGCATGTTTTTCAGGGTGCCGGCGGGAGCGAGCAGTTCCGGGGTGGTGAGGTCTGGCATCAGGGGCATGGCGGCATCGGTCGCAAAAGCGCGGCAGGGTAATGCGGATGAAATCGGGGTTTATTGATCTGGATCTACGTTTGGGGCTGTGAGGCTGCGCAGGCACCGCAGCGAGGCGCCATGAATAAAGATGGCACTCGCGCACGCCCCGGCTGACTAAGGTTTGGGGCGTGCATGACGCCTGACTGACATGGACCGGACATGAACGTAAAAAGTCTTCAATTCAAATCCCTGACGGTGCTGTTGGTGCTGGTCACGGTGGCCTTTATCTGGATTCTGCTGCCGTTTTATGGCGCGGTGTTCTGGGCGGTGATCCTGGGCATTCTGTTTGCGCCGATGCAACGCAAGTTGCAGGGGAAATTCGGCTGGCAGCGCAATGTCACCTCGCTGTGTACGTTGAGCATCTGTCTGGTGATCGCGATTCTGCCGGTGATCATCCTCAGTGTGTTGCTGGTGCAGGAAGGCGCGACGCTTTACAAGAATATCGAAAGCGGCGAGCTGGACATCGCGGCCTATCTGGCGCAGTTCAAACACAGCCTGCCGCAATACTTTCAGCATCTGCTCGACCGCTTTGGCATGGGTGAACTCAATGCCCTGCGCGAAAAAATCGTCAAAGCGGCGATGCAGGGCAGTCAGGTACTGGCGACCCAGGCCTTCAGTTTTGGCCAGGGCACGTTCGAGTTCGTGGTGAGTTTCTTCGTCATGCTGTACTTGCTGTTTTTCTTTCTGCGTGACGGCGCGGAGCTGGTGCGCAAGGTACGCATTGCGATTCCGCTGGAAGAGCATCAAAAGCGTCGTTTGCAACTGAAGTTCAACCGGGTCGTGCGGGCCACGGTGAAGGGCAATCTGGTCGTCGCGATCACGCAGGGTGCGTTGGGCGGAGCGATTTTCTGGTTTCTCGACATCCCCAGCGCGTTGTTGTGGGCGGTGTTGATGGCGTTTCTATCGCTGTTGCCGGCGGTGGGAGCGGGAATTGTCTGGGCGCCGGTGGCGGTTTATTTCTTGCTCAGCGGGATGATCTGGCAGGGCGTGGTGCTGGGGTTATTCGGGGTGTTTGTGATCGGTCTGGTCGACAACGTGCTGCGGCCGGTCCTGGTGGGCAAGGACACTCGCATGCCGGACTACTTGATCCTGATTTCGACGCTGGGCGGTCTGGCAGTTTTCGGTCTGAACGGGTTTGTGATCGGGCCGTTGATTGCAGCGCTGTTCATGTCGAGCTGGGCGCTGTTCGTCGAGACCAAGCCCAAGGTGCAGCTACCCTAGGCTTGAAACGGGTTGCTGGCGATCTGTTGCGACAAGGCCTGCGCCGCTGGCAAGGATGTCAGTGGGCCGCTGATCGGCTCGCCGTCGCGCACCAGATACCAACAGGCGAGCAAGCCCGACTCTCTGAGTGGTGCGGGAACGGCGCTGCCGATGACCGACATGATTTGAACCTGAGCCATGACTGAAACCTCCATCAAACGATGGGGCCACCTTAGGCATTCGTGGTTCTCAGGGACAATCAACGCTTTTGATAGTGGACATTGATAACAGTGAGGGCTGCTTCAGTCGACAACCTGGTCGAGCATGTGCACCACTTCGCGCTCATTGAGCAGCCCCTTGTGCACAAGGTTCTCGGCCAGCAGCGAAAGAAACTTGGCGCAGCGGTGGCCTTCCAGGTGCTTGAGTTCGGTCAGCGCGCTGTACACCTTGCTTGAGGTGCACAGGCCGACGACGCGGTGCGGGTTTTGTGTAGGCATACAATCGTCCTTGTTGTTATCAACCTGTTGTTTACGGACGGATTCAGATTGCGGTTCCGTCATGACAAAAAGATGACCGTTTTATGGGGGCGCCGATGACGGTCAAGTCAATCATGCCGACTTTAGCTGTTGAAGCTGTCCTCACAGCGACCTTGGCGAGATTTTTTCAGACGCGGGCGACCGACGGTCATAAAAAAGCCCCGCTATAAAAGCAGGGCTCTGTGTATCGATTACCAGCGTGGGCCGCCGTAGTAGCCATGGGGCCGACCGTAGTAGCCGCGTGGCGGGCCGTAATAAACGGGGGCCGGCTGGACGTAAACCGGTTGCTGCACATAAACCGGCGCTGGCTGGTAGTAGACCGGTGGAGGCGGCTGTTGCACATAGACCGGTTGGGGTTGAACGTAAACCGGCTGTTGCTGCACGTACACCGGCCGGTCCTGGTTGATCAGCGCCGAACCGATGATGGCCGAGCCGACGATCGCGCCAAACACCGCCGGGCCTTGCCAGCCATGGCCATGACCGGCTTCTGCCTGGCCTGTTACAGCGAGTGCACCGATCAGTAAGGCCACAATGGAGAGTTTACGAATCATGATAATTCCTCGGTTCTTCAACCCGGCTCCCTGGCCTGCAATAGGTCCATGGATGTCGCGGGGATACATCTAAGACAGCGAAATTTTTAAAATCAGCACAGCCGTTGGGTAAATTTTGTGTAAGGTCTGTACCGATTTCTTTACCGGCTCATCCAGGCCCGGTGCAGGCAAGCGATATGATCATTCAGAACCCGATGGAATGGCTAATCCCGTCCATCCGAAAGTGCGTTTGAAGGAGAAGTTTCATGCAGATGAACCCGAACAAAGACACCCAGCTGTGCATGTCCCTGTCCGGACGCCCAGGCAATTTCGGTCTGCGGTTTCATAATCATTTGTATGAGCAACTGGGCCTGAACTTCTACTACAAGGCGTTCAGCAGCCAGGACCTGGCCGGCGCTGTCGGCGGGATTCGCGCCTTGGGCATTCGTGGCTGTGGCGTATCGATGCCGTTCAAGGAAGCCTGCATCGAGTTGGTCGATGAGCTGGATGCCTCGGCGCAAGCGATTCAGTCGATCAATACTGTCGTCAACACTAATGGCCATCTCAAGGCCTACAACACCGATTACATCGCCATCGCGCAGTTGCTGGAAACCCACGCGGTGCCCAAGGATTCGACTTTCGCCCTGCGCGGCAGCGGCGGTATGGCCAAGGCAGTGGCCAGTGCCTTGCGCGACGGTGGTTATAAAAACGGCTTGATCGTGGCGCGCAATGAGCGTGCCGGACGTGCGCTGGCAGACTCGCTGGGTTATCGCTGGCAGGCTGAACTGGGGGATGAGCGTGCGCAGATGCTGATCAACGTGACGCCGGTCGGCATGGACGGCGGCCCTGAGGCGGGGCAACTGGCGTTTGAGCCTGAGGTGATCAAGGCGGCCGACACGGTGTTTGATGTGGTGGCCATTCCTTCGCAAACGCCGCTGATCATGCGCGGCCGCGCGCAAGGGAAGCGGGTCATTACCGGGCTGGAAGTGATAGCGATCCAGGCGCTGGAGCAGTTTGTGTTGTACACCGGGGTGCGGCCGACCGAAGAGCAGTTTCAGGCGGCGGTGGCATTCGCCCGTAGCTGATCCTTAAGTCTGTGTTGGTTCAGCGGGCTTCTTCACGAGCAAGCCCGCTCCCACAGGGGGATGGTGTTTATTCGAGGCGGGCCAGGCGCTCTTCCAGTGCCGCAATCCGCGCCTCAAGCTCTTCGATCCGTTCGATCGAACCCCCGCCGCTGACGCGCTCCCCGGGATTTTGCCGCGCCGCCAGAATCGCCTCGATATCCGCCGGATCGCCCAGCGCATGGCTATAGCGGTCTTCGCGCTGCCCAGCCTGGCGCGCAATCAACACCGCCAGCCCGCGAGCGATCAAGCGCTCAAGCTGATGCACCACTTGCTCGGCATCTTCGAAATCATGCATGCGCCCGCTGCGGGTCAGCAGTTCGTTAACGGTCTGCGGGCCGCGCAGAAACATCAGCCCGGTCAGCGCCACCTGCGCCGGCACCAACTCCAGCGCTTTGTCGACCTTGTGCTCCCAGCGGTCGGCGCGGCTGCCCATGACCAGTTTGGCGAAGCCGCGACCTTCCAGTGTGCGCAGGCTCTGGCCCACCTGGCCCTGGGTCAGGTTCATCACCGGTTCGCGACTGGTTTTCTGATTACACGCGGTCACCAGCGCATTGAGGGTCAGCGGATAGGTTTCCGGACTGGTGGCCTGTTTTTCGATCAATGATCCCAGGATGCGGATTTCCGTGGCAGTGAGCCGTGGTTCGTCGAAGCTGGATTCTGGTTCTGTGGACATCGCGCGTTCCCTCTGCAGTCGAAGGCGCCTAGCCTAATCCTTGCCAAACAAAAGGCAAGCCGTGTGGTCATCAAGCATGGCTATAATCGCCTCCACGTTCCACCCAGCCACCACATGAGATTGCCATGACCATTTCCCTGTACGCCGCATCCGTCCCGGTTTTTCAACAAATGCTCAACGCCCTGAGCGATGTCCTGAAAAAGGCTGAAGCCCACGCCACCGAGAAAAACATCGACCCGAACGCCTTTCTGCAGGCTCGTCTGTACCCGGACATGTTCCCGCTGGTGCGTCAGGTGCAGATCGCGGTTGATTTCGCCAAAGGCGTTTCGTCGCGTCTGGCCGAAGTCGAGATTCCGAAATACGACGACAGCGAAACCACCTTCGCTGAGCTGCAAGCCTTGATCGCCAAGGTTCTGGCCTTTATCGGCGAGATCAAGCCTGAGCAGATCAATGGCCAGGAAGGCATTGAAATCGTCACCCGTCCGGGCACACCGAAAGAGAAGCGCTTCAGCGGCCAGGCTTATCTGCTGACCTACGGTCTGCCGCAGTTCTTCTTCCATGTCACCACCACCTACGCCCTGCTGCGTCACAACGGTGTTGAAGTGGGTAAACGCGATTACATGGGCGCGTTCTAAACCACCCTGTCTAGTCCTGAAATAGGTTTACACCTATCTCACCCTAACGCCCGATGCACTGCATCGGGCGTTTTGTATTTTAAGGACAGGTGCGGGCGCTCTTGGTTGTAGATCAAGACCGCTTCCCGCACC
>NZ_CAXAOQ010000011.1:0-192968 GCF_963970575.1 Pseudomonas sp. EA_65y_Pfl2_P74 | reverse complement strand
TGGTGCGGGAAGCGGTCTTGATCTACAACCAAGAGCGCCCGCACCTGTCCTTAAAATACAAAACGCCCGATGCAGTGCATCGGGCGTTAGGGTGAGATAGGTGTAAACCTATTTCAGGACTAGACAGCTCCTAGCCGCTGGTTTTTCTGAAGTTGCGCCCGCCAAGACACCAGGTGCATGACCGATCATCAGCAAACACAGCAAAACCCACATGGCAGGAAGAAACGCTTTCATGGACCCAACGACGCTAACGGCAGAGGGCCATATGCTCGCTTGTTGGACGTCACAAGACAAGTTTGACCCGCCACTGGCTCAAAATCCGCCAGCCGTTTCCTGACACAGTTGGGTCGCCAGCAGTCCCAGCGTCATCAACGCCCTCTCCGCCTCGCGGTTCCACGGGGTGCCACAGTTCAGGCGGATGCAGTGGTTGAACTGCTCGGTATTACTGAAGATCAGCCCGGGGGCGATGCTGATGCCCTGTTGCAGCGCACGAACATGCAACTCCTGAGTATTGACCCTGCCTGGCAGGCTCACCCACAGAATGAAACCGCCCGTGGGCCGGCTCATTTGCGTACCTTCGGGGAAGTACTGCTGCACCGCCAGTTGAAAAGCACTGAGATTTTTTCGGTATTCCTGGCGGATGTACCGTAAATGCCGGTCATAACCGCCATTCTCCAGATAAGCCGCAATCCCCATCTGCGTGACACTGCACGCCGAATGGGTGCTGAAGGTCTGCAAACGCTGAATTTCCTGCTGATACTTGCCAGCGATCATCCAACCGATGCGTACTCCGGGCGACAAGGTCTTGGAGAAACTCGAGCAGTAAATCACCCGATCCAATCGGTCATAAGCCTTGAGCGCCTTGGTGCGACCCTGTTCGAACATCAACTCGCCATAAATATCGTCTTCGACGATCTGGATATCGAAATCCGAAGCCAGACGCAGCAGTTGTTTCTGCCGCTCTTCAGGCATGGTGCCGCCCAACGGATTGCTCAGACGTGTGGTCAGCACCAACGCCTTGATCGACCATTGGTTGGCCGCCAACTGCAGGGCCTCCAGGCTCATGCCAGTGGCTGGATCGCTGGGAATTTCGATGACCTTCAGACCCAGCAGGTCAGCCAACTGCAGCAGGCCGTAGTAAGTCGGCGACTCGGCGGCGATCAGATCGCCTGGTCGGGTCAGCACCCGCAACGACATCTGCAGGGCATCGACACAACCATGGGTGATCACCACTTCAGAGGGATCAACCACCACACCGGCATCGCGCATGCGGATCGCTACCTGCCGGCGCAGCGGTTCGAAACCGGGGCTGAACATGTAGCTGAACGCCCGTGGACTGTGAAACCGGGTGACCTTGGCCAATTGCTGATGAAGTGCGCGCACCGGCAAGTAATCGACACTGGGCACCGCGGCACCCAACGGGAATACGCCTTCACGGCGGGACTCGACCAGAACTTGTTGAATGATGCTGCTGCGAGTCACCAGACCTGGCCGTTCGACGCGGGCGATGTCGGGCGTCGGGGCCGTCAGCGCCGGGGTCTGGTGCACGTAATATCCGGACTGTGGCCGTGCGCGAATCAGCCCCTGATCTTCAAGGTTGGCGTACGCCTGCAACACCGTCGCATGGCTGACGTTGAGTTGCGAACTCATCTTGCGCACCGAAGGCACGCGCTCCCCCGGTTGATAGACCCCACGGCGGATGTCTTCGGCCAGTTGCTGAGCAATACGTTGGTAGAGCAAGAGATTGGTCATGACGCAGCACTCGATTTCACGGGCATTTTATTCTTGTGTGAAACAATACCGGAACAGTTTAGAAGTGTACTGGGACAGTTGTCACTCTAGTCGACCATACAGTGCAGTGTCTGCCTCAACTGTATTGATTTGCGAGCTATTCGACAGACGTAAAAAAGCCCGGTGCTGCCTGACAGCCCGGGCTTTCCAGTGACGCCGCCCTCAGCGGGCAGCGCCGAGCTGGCCTGTTTCGTCGGAGAAGACAATTTCCACACGACGGTTCTGTGCCCGCCCACGCTCGGAAGCGTTGGCGTCTACAGGGTATTCGTCGCCGTAACCTTCGACCTGAATGCGTTTTTCGTCGATGCCCAGATCCGTCAGCACATCGGCAACGGACTGCGCACGGTCGCGGGACAGTTTGAGGTTTTCCTGCTTACCACCGGTGCTGTCGGCATAACCCTCGATGCGCACCACGCGTTTCGGGTTGAGTTGCAGGAACTGGACAATTTTCAACACAACACGGTTGGCCGAGTTTTTCAGCTCGGCTTCCCCAGTGTCGAACAGCACATCACCGAGCGTCATCACCAGACCACGGTCGGTCTGCGTGGTCGCCAGCGCGACTATTTGTTCTTCAAGCCACTTGCCCTGCTGCTGCACGCTGAGCAGTTTGGATTCGCGCAAGGCCAGTTGCAGGCGCTGACGCTCCAGTTCGAGCTTGGCCGCACGCTCCTCGTTGAGCACCTGATTGGTGTGCTCGCGGGCGATTTCACTGTAGCGCTGGCTGAGATAGGCGTAATGGACCACATCCGCCCCGCTGCCCCAATAAGTCGACAGGCGATCGGCGCGGGCCAGCGATTCACCGGCGCGGATCACGTCTTTCGGCGCGATGCGCAGCACGTTGGAATCTTCCTTGACCTTCTGGAAGTCGGCGCTGGCCCCTTGCAGAGCGGATTCGCTATGTTGACCCGCACAACCGTAAAGACTGGCGCAACCGGCAAGAATGAAACCGCCGAGAACTCTGGAGTTGAGGCTCATTGGGCATCTCCCAGTTGCTTGCGCAGACGGACGATGCGGGTGTTGAGCACATTCAACTGTTCTTCACTCTTCTGGGTCAGCACTTTGGCTTCCGCCAGGCGAGCATCCAGTTCGGCCTGCTCGGCACGCATGCGCGCGTTCCGGTAGGACTCATCAGCCATGTTGCCCTTTGCCCGGTTGTATTTGGTTTCGGCCAGTTTCATTTCCGGCACGTCATCGCCAGTGGCACCGACAGCCTTGGCTTGAGTGATGGCCTGCTCGGTCAGGCGCATTTGTTCATTGGGTGCCGGATCGGTCGCGCAACCGGCCATGGCCAGAACGGCCACAGCCGCGAAAAGAGGTCGAATACTCACTAAGAATCCCTACTGTTTTGGGGTACTGACAGGTTGTTGCGGCTGTTGCTGCTGCGCCTTCCAACGCTCGATATTGCGTTGCAGCGCAGCTTCCGTCAGTCCGGACGCGGGCAATTCTGTCATCTTTTTGGCCAACTGTCCGCGCAACCACGGATCGTTGCACGCCGAGTTGTGGGAAACCGCGAGGAACAGCCCCGGTCGATCGATCGGTTGCTCGAAGGCCAACAGGTCATTGGCCATGCCCAATGCCTGTGCGGCTGCCATGCCCGAGTAGCGACCGGCGAGTACATATTCGACTTCACCCAGAAGCAATTTCTGAAAGGCCTGGGTGAGGTTTGCTGTCCGGGTCAGGGTCAATTGCTGCTCGGCGAAAGTAACGAATGCCTCGCTCATTCGAGACTTTTCCGACAAGCCACCGGTATGCCCGTGCAGGTCCTGCGCTGCGTTGTAAAACAAGGTCGAGCCTTTGCGCGTCCACACCAGATAGTCGTTTTCCAGCAGCGGCGGATAGATGTAGTCGAGGTTTTCGAGCTCATTGAAGGTCAGCGGAGCATCCGCGAGCAGGTCCATACGACCGCTGCGCACTTCATCCAGGGCTTGCGAGCGCTTGCCGGCGTAGAGCAATTGGACTTTGATGCCCAGCTCTTTGGCCACTTGCTGCAAAAGATCAGCACTGGCCCCCATCAATTGCTTGGGGTTCTGCGGGTCTTGCCACAGGTACGGCGGCGCATCCGGGCTGCCGGTGACGACGAGACGTTCGCACTTGCCGGCGGCCGCCACCAATCCCGGCAACAGCGCCAGTCCCAACAATAGCGAGCAGTGCAACCTGCGGCGCAGTTCCATGGCAAAACACTCCCACTCAATTGCGAGACAAAAAAAAGCCCGACCAAAAGGTCGGGCTCTTTATAAGTGAAGCTGCCGGATTAGACCAGCTTCTCCAGCTCAGGCACCGCTTCGAACAGATCCGCCACGAGACCATAATCGGCCACCTGGAAGATGGGCGCTTCCTCGTCCTTGTTGATCGCAACGATCACTTTGGAATCTTTCATGCCGGCCAGGTGCTGGATCGCGCCGGAAATACCGACGGCAATGTACAGCTGTGGCGCAACGATCTTGCCGGTCTGACCGACCTGCATATCGTTCGGTACGAAACCTGCGTCGACCGCAGCGCGCGAAGCACCGACGGCAGCGCCCAGCTTGTCGGCCAGGGCGTACAGGTGTTTGAAGTTGTCGCCGTTCTGCATGCCGCGGCCGCCGGAAACGACGATCTTGGCAGCGGTCAGTTCGGGACGATCGGACTTGGCCAGTTCTTCGTTGACGAAGCTGGAAGTACCGGCGTTGTGCGCGGCAGCCACGGCTTCAACAGCCGCAGAACCACCTTCAGCAGCCACCGGATCGAAACCGGTCGCACGCACGGTGATCACTTTGATCGCAGCGGTCGACTGTACGGTAGCGATGGCGTTACCGGCGTAGATCGGACGCTTGAAGGTGTCAGCGCGTTCTACCGAGATGATTTCGGAGATCTGATCAACATCCAACTGCGCGGCAACGCGCGGCAGGATGTTTTTGCCGTTGGAGGTGGCAGCAGCCAGGATATGGCTGTAGCCAGCGCCAAGCTCGGCAACCAGTGGCGCGACGTTTTCCGGCAGCTGATGCGCGTAAGCGGCATTGTCAGCGTTTAGGACTTTGCTCACACCTGCGATTTTCGCAGCGGCTTCAGCCACGGCGCCAGCGCCTTGGCCTGCGACCAGTACGTGGATGTCGCCACCGATTTTGGCAGCGGCAGCCACGGTGTTCAGTGTGGCCGGGGCCAGCACTTTGTTGTCGTGTTCGGCGATTACCAAGATAGTCATGATCAGATTACCTTCGCTTCGTTTTTCAGTTTCTCGACCAGTTCAGCCACCGACTTGACCTTGATGCCCGCGCTGCGTGCAGCCGGCGCTTCGACTTTCAGAGTCTTGTTGGTGGAGGCGGTGGAAACGCCCAAAGCGTCCGGAGTCAGCACTTCGAGAGGCTTCTTCTTGGCTTTCATGATGTTTGGCAGGGACGCATAACGCGGCTCGTTCAAACGCAGGTCAGTGGTGACGATCGCTGGCAGTTTCAGGGAAACGGTCTGCGCGCCGCCGTCGATTTCGCGGGTCACGGCAACGCTGTCGCCAGAGACTTCGACTTTCGAGGCGAAAGTGCCCTGACCGTAGCCGCTCAGTGCCGCGAGCATCTGGCCGGTCTGGTTGTTGTCGCTGTCGATGGCCTGTTTGCCCAGGATCACCAGTTGAGGCTGTTCCTTGTCAACCACGGCCTTGAGCAGCTTGGCCACGGCGAGGGAAGTCAGATCTTCAGCGGATTCGACGAGGATGGCGCGGTCGGCACCCAGAGCCAGCGCAGTGCGCAGTTGCTCTTGAGCGGTGGTCGGGCCGATGGAGACGACGACGATTTCAGTCGCAACACCTTTCTCTTTCAGGCGTACGGCTTCTTCCAC
The DNA here is from genome assembly GCF_963970575.1 of Pseudomonas sp. EA_65y_Pfl2_P74. Classification (NCBI taxonomy): domain Bacteria; kingdom Pseudomonadati; phylum Pseudomonadota; class Gammaproteobacteria; order Pseudomonadales; family Pseudomonadaceae; genus Pseudomonas; species Pseudomonas sp. EA_65y_Pfl2_P74. Next base: position 187,370 of record NZ_CAXAOQ010000011.1, on the reverse strand, counting down.
TGCGATTTCGCAGAACGGGTTCATCGACATCTTGACGTTGGCGAGGTCTACGCCGGAATTGTCCGCCTTGACGCGAACCTTGACGTTGTAATCCACAACGCGTTTGACAGCTACAAGAACCTTCATGGATTCCTCGTTACTCTCCGGTGAAAAGAAAGTCGCCTAGGCGAACCTGGCGGTTGATGCTCATCGGGCTAAAAGGGCACCTCTAAAAACGCCGGCTTGTGTCGGGGTGATTTCACGAAGTGGAGTGCGATGACCGTTCGTCAGTGGTGACCGATAAGTCATTGATCTTCACGCTGTGTAAACTGCGCGCCAGGCCTGCGCTGCGCATCACCTTGTATTGCCTACGCCCTGTCTTTAGAGGTGCTCTTGAAACCGCCAGTCTGCCTACGGCGAGCGCAAAACCGCCCGTATATTGACCGGAACGCCTATTCCGGTCAATACGGCAAAATGGTCACTCATAAGCCGCGCTTCTTTGATTTCTCTGGGCTGGAGCCAATTCAAACAAACGTTTGTATTGGACGCTCGGAGTGGTGTAGATATAATGCGCCCCCTAGAGAGAAAGGTGGGTTTTCCAATATTCCCTTTGACGTTAACGTAAAGGCAATAGCGGATGCGACATCGAACCTCCAAATTAGAAAAAAAACTGTTGAGCCTTGAGTAGGAGATAGCCTGTGGAACGCGAATACATGGAATTCGACGTGGTCATCGTCGGTGCCGGCCCCGCTGGCCTGTCCGCCGCCTGCCGTCTGAAGCAGAAGGCCGCCGAAGCCGGTAAGGAAATCAGCGTCTGCGTGGTCGAAAAAGGCTCTGAAGTCGGCGCACACATCCTTTCCGGTGCCGTATTCGAACCCCGCGCTCTGAACGAATTGTTCCCGGACTGGAAAGAACTCGGCGCCCCGCTGCACACGCCGGTGACCCGCGATGACATTTTCGTGCTGAAAAACGCCGAAAGCGCGCAAAAAATCCCCGACTTCTTTGTGCCCAAGACCATGCACAACGAAGGCAACTATATTATTTCCCTCGGCAACCTGTGCCGCTGGCTGGCTCAGCAGGCCGAGAACCTGGGTGTGGAAATCTACCCGGGCTTCGCAGCTCAAGAAGCGCTGATCGACGAACAAGGCGTGGTCCGCGGGATCATCACCGGTGATCTGGGCGTTGACCGCGAAGGCAACCCGAAAGAAGGCCTGTACACCCCCGGCATGGAACTGCGTGGCAAATACACGCTGTTCGCCGAAGGTTGCCGTGGCCACATCGGCAAGCAACTGATCAAACGCTACAACCTCGACAGCGATGCCGACGCCCAGCACTACGGCATCGGCCTCAAGGAAATCTGGGAAATCGACCCGGCCAAACACCAGCCAGGCCTGGTGGTACACACCGCTGGTTGGCCGCTGGACATCATGGGCACCGAGAACACCGGCGGCTCGTTCCTCTATCACCTGGAAAACAACCAGGTTGTAGTCGGTCTGATCGTCGACCTGTCCTACAGCAACACCTACCTGTCGCCGTTCGACGAGTTCCAGCGCCTCAAGCATCACCCGGTGCTGGCTCAGTACTTGGAAGGCGGCAAGCGCATCAGCTACGGCGCTCGTGCCATTTGCAAGGGCGGCTTGAATTCGCTGCCGAAGATGGTCTTCAAGGGTGGCGCGCTGATCGGTTGCGACCTCGGCACCCTGAACTTCGCCAAGATCAAGGGCAGTCACACCGCGATGAAGTCCGGCATGCTCGCCGCCGAATCGGTGGCCGACGCGCTGTTCGCCGAAAAGGATGGCACCGAAGAGCTGAGCACTTACGTCGACGCGTTCAAGAAGAGCTGGCTGTACGACGAACTGTTTGCCAGCCGTAACTTCGGCCCGGCGATTCACAAATTCGGCGCCATTGTCGGCGGTGGTTTCAACTGGCTGGACCAGAACATCTTCGGCGGCAAACTGCCGTTCACTCTGCACGACACCAAGCCGGACTACGCCTGCCTCAAGCTCGCCGCCGACTGCAAGAAGATCGACTACCCGAAACCCGACGGCAAACTCAGCTTCGACAAACTCAGTTCGGTGTTCATCTCCGGTACCAACCACGAAGAAGAACAGCCGTGCCACCTGAAGCTGACCGACCCGAGCATCCCGATCAGCAAAAACCTGCCGTTGTACGACGAACCGGCGCAGCGCTACTGCCCGGCCGGCGTCTACGAAGTGATCACCAAGGAAGACGGCGAGAAACGCTTCCAGATCAACGCCCAGAACTGCGTGCACTGCAAGACCTGTGACATCAAGGACCCTGCGCAGAACATCACCTGGGTCACGCCGGAAGGCGCTGGCGGCCCGACTTACCCGAATATGTAAGCCGAACCGCTGAACATCGAGGCTCCCGAAATGGGGGCCTTTTTGTTGCCCGCAATATTTGCATCACCACGAAACCCGCTCCCTCAGGCACTGTGGCAACTCAGGCTACGCGCTCGTCCCCCGGGCTGCGCTCGAAATAACGTTTGTACTCGCGGCTGAACTGCGAAGTACTCTGATACCCCACCCGATGCGCCACCTGCGCCACACCCAACCCCTCCGCCACCAACAACGTCTGCGCCTTCAACAACCGCAAGCGCTTGAGATACTGCACCGGCGACAACAACGTGCTGCGTTTGAAGTGTTCGTGAAACGTCGAAACGCTCATGTTCGCGCAACTGGCCAGCGTCTCGACATTCAATGGCTCGGTGTAATGCGCATGCAGATGGCTGATCGACGCCGCCACCCTCGCAAATTGCCCCTGCTGCTCGACCAACGCCCGCAACACATCGGCCTGCGGCCCCCGCAATGCGACGAACAACAATTCACGCACCCGTGCCGGCCCGAGAATCTGGCATTCCAGCGGATCGTGCAGACAGCTCAGCAGCCGTTCGACACAACCGCGCATGTCATCGTCGAGCACCACCGACGTCATCGACTCTGGCGTCTGCGCCGGAATATGCCGCCCCGGCGCGAGTCCCATCGCCAGCACCAACTCGCCCAGCAACACCCGATCAATCGCCACCGACACCCCTAGCAACGGCGCATCCGGCAAGGCGAAGGTTTCACATTCAAAAGGCACCGGCAGCGCCTGAATCAAATAGTGCCCGGCACCGTATTCCATCGTCCGAGGCCCAAGGAACGCCAGTTTGCTGCCCTGGGCGATGATCATCAGACTCGGCTCATAAATGTGCGGGCCACGGGCGACGTCGCAACTGGCGCGCAACACCCGCACACCCGGCAGTCCGGTCCGGGAGTAACCGTCGCGCAGTGCCAGCGGTTCAATCAGTGAAACCAGCCTGGCATTGGCATCAAGGTGACGGGTCAATTGCATCGAAAGTGTCTTCACAAAATTCATGGAAAAAGGGATGAAAGCATCATCGCAGATCCTTTTGCCTATGCGACCGATCAAACCTGCATGCCGGAGGATTAGGCATGAGACCCGGAGGAATCGTCATGGCCGGACCGGCGCACGGCGCCCAAAATGCGCCGCCCCACCTGTCACTGCTTTTGCGAGGTTTCACATGTACACCGCCATCGGCTATGCGGCCCAATCGGCCACCACTCCCCTCGCCCCGATGAAGTTCGAACGTCGCAGCCCACGGGCCGATGATGTCGCCATCGAAATCCTCTACTGCGGCGTCTGCCACTCCGACATTCACCAGGCACGCAACGAATGGGGCATTGCTGTTTACCCGTTGATGCCCGGCCACGAGATCGTCGGAAAAGTCACCGCCATTGGTACGAATGTCACCCAGCATAAAGTAGGCGATCTGGTCGGCGTTGGCTGCATGGTCGATTCCTGCCGCACCTGCGAAGCCTGCCAATCGAACCTTGAGCAATATTGCCTCGAAGGCCCGACCATGACTTACGCCACCCCGGATCGGGTCGACGGCAGCAACACCATGGGCGGTTATTCGGACAGCATCGTCGTCAGCGAACACTTCGTGGTCCGCATTCCGGAAAAACTGGCATTGGCCAGCGCCGCACCGATCCTCTGCGCCGGCATCACCACGTACTCGCCGCTCAAGCACTACGGCGTCAAGGCTGGCGACAAGGTCGGGATCCTCGGCATGGGCGGCCTGGGCCACATGGGCATCAAGTTCGCCAAAGCCATGGGCGCTGAAGTGACCTTGTTCACCCGTTCGGCGAGCAAGGCTGAAGAGGGCCGTCGTCAGGGCGCCGATCATGTGATCGTCTCCACCGACGCCGAGCAGATGAAAGCCGCCGCCGGTTACTTCGACTTCCTGCTCGACACCATTCCGGTGCAACACGACCTGAACCCGTACCTCGACACCCTGCGTTTTGATGGCGTACACATTCTGGTCGGTCTGATCGAGCCGGTTGATCCACCGGTGCACGCCGCCAAACTGGTATTGGGTCGTCGCGTACTGGCCGGTTCCTTGATCGGCGGCGTCGCCGAAACCCAGGAAGTGCTGGATTTCTGCGCCGAGCACAACATCACCTGCGACATCGAAATGCTCGATATCCGCCAGATCAACGAAGCCTACGCCCGGATGATCGCTGGCGACGTGAAATACCGTTTCGTGATCGACATGGCAACGCTCAAGGTTTAAATCTTAAGCCCGAGTTCTGCCGACAGCCGGGCTGTGATCCCTTTGATCAGGGGAATCAGCTCGGCCATTTTTTCCAGTGGCATGTACGGCACGGTGCTGGCAATGCTGATCGCCGCGACGATACGTTTGCTTGCATCGCGGATCGGCGCCGCCACGCAACGGATCGACGGTTCATTGTCTTCCAGATCGAACGCGTAGCCACCAGCGATGTATTCAGCCATTCGCTGCTCAAGCTGTTCCCAAGATTGCTGGGGATGCTGCGGCCAGAACTGACTTTTCCCACCCGCCGGCAGGCTGATGTCGTACAGGCGCTGCCAATCCTGCGGCGAATCATCGAGCATCAAGGCCTTGCCGATCCCGGTGCGCGCCAACGGCATTCGATGGCCGACCCGCGAACGCATTTCGGGGCCATTGCGTCCCGGATTCTTCAGCAGATACAGCACTTCGTCGCCTTCGCGAATCCCCAGGTGAACGGTGTCTCCGGTCAGCGCTGACAACTCGTCCAGATACGGCCCGGCCAGACTCACCAGCGGCAACTCTTCGCGCGCCTGAAACCCCAACTCAATCAGCTTCGGCCCGAGCAAATACCCGACCTGCGGCACCACGCGCAGATAACGCTCGTCGACCAGACAACTGGCCAGTCGATGAGTGGTGCTGCGCGTCGTGCCGATCAGCCGTGCGATCTCCTTGAGATCGCGGGCGCCACTGGCCACGGCCTGCACCACGCCCAAGCCGCGCAGCAGCGTTTGCGTGCCGGTGGGCGCGGCGTCCTTGGTTTTTTCCGGGGCGTCTTCCTGCATATCCAGCCTTTACCGTTGAGCGAGGGAACGGGCGGCATTATGGTCGCCCGATGCTGACCACTACAACTTGATACGTTCGACCTTGCCCACCAGCAGCACGTAGGACAAAGCGCCGATCAACGCGAGAACCGCGATATAGGTGATCGCCGGGGCAAATGAATCGCCACTGGCGAGGAACCCGATCACGATCGGCGTGGCAATCGCCGACAGGTTGCCGATGAAATTGAACACCCCACCGGTCAGGCCGAGCAGCCGCGCTGGCGCGAGGGTCGACACCAGCGACCAGGTGATCGATGCCAGGCCGTTGCCGAAAAACGCCAGGGCCAGGAAGGCGATCACCAGCGGCGTCGACTCAACGAAGTTGGCACCGATGATCGACGTGGAGATCAGCAACCCGCCGATGATCGGCAACTTGCGCGCAAACCCTACGGTGTAACCGCGACGAATCAGCAAATCGGAAAAGAACCCCGAACACAGCACGCCAATGAACGCCGCGAGAAACGGCAGCGACGCCAACAGGCCGGACTTGATGAAGTCCATGCCGCGGTATTTCACCAGATAAGTCGGGAACCACGTCAGGAAGAACCACAGCGTCGAGTTAAGGCAGAACTGACCGAGGTAAATGCCCCACAACTTGCGCTGGCTGAGAACGATGCCCAGATCTGTCCAACTGAATTTGGCTTTGACCCTGGCAGACTCGGCCTGGATATCCACCAACCCGCCGCCCTCACGAATCAGATCGATTTCCGCCTCATTGACGCCTTTGAAATCTCGCGGCTCGCGATACACCGCGTACCAGATCGCCGCCCAGATGATGCCCACTGCACCGGTCGCAACGAACACCATGTGCCAACCGAATTCGTGTTGCAGCCAGGCCAGCACCGGGGTGAGAAAGGCCAGTCCGACGAATTGCCCGGAGGTATAGAAACCGATCGCCGTGGCGCGTTCGCGCTCAGGAAACCAGGTGGTGACCACGCGGCTATTGATCGGATAGGCCGGTGCCTCCAGCGCGCCGACGGCCATGCGCAGGACGAACAGCGCGATGAAACTGGCGGCGAAGCCAAGCATCACCGTGGCCACCGACCACAGCAGCAGCGCGACGCTGTACAGGATGCGTGGCGGCACTCGATCCACCAGCCAGCCGCCGGGGATCTGCATGGCGGCGTAGGTCCAGCCGAACGCGGAGAAAATCAGGCCGACGTGAATCGGGTCGATGCCCAGCTCAGTGGTCAGCGCCGGCGCGGCAATCGACAGGTTGCTGCGGTCGAGGTAGTTGATCACCACGGTGATGAACAGCAACACCATGATGAAAAAACGCTTACGGCTAGGCGTGACTAAAGACGCCTGCCCGGTGAGGGGTTGCGGTTGCATGGGGATGCCTCTTGTTATGTTTATTGAGGTCGTTGAATGCAGATACCCCATCCATGGAGATCTAAATGGTGGGAGCGGGCTTGCTCGCGAATGCGATGTGTCATCTGATGCAACATCGACTGACAAGCCCTCTCCCACAGGGGGACATCAGTGATGTCGGTGACTCACCACTCGGCAAAACTGCCATCGGCATGGCGCCAGATCGGGTTGCGCCAGCGGTGGCCGACGGCCGCACGTTCGATCACGTATTCCTCGTTGATCTCGATCCCCAAGCCGGGCCCATTCGGGATCTTCACGAAGCCTTTGTCGTAATCGAATACCTGCGGATCTTTCACGTAGTCGAGCAAATCGTTGCTCTCGTTGTAATGGATGCCCAGGCTCTGCTCCTGGATAAACGCGTTGTAACAAGCCGCGTCCAGTTGCAAACAAGCCGCCAGCGCAATCGGCCCCAACGGGCAATGCAGCGCCAATGCCACGTCGTAGGCTTCGGCCATGTTGGCGATCTTGCGGGTTTCGGTGATGCCGCCCGCGTGGGAAGCATCCGGCTGGATGATGTCGACGTAACCTTCGCTCAACACCCGTTTAAAATCCCACCGCGAGAACAGTCGCTCACCGAGGGCAATCGGCGTGCTGGTCAGCGGCGCCAGCTCTTTCAACGCTTCATAGTTTTCGCTGAGCACAGGCTCCTCGATAAACATCAGTTTGTACGGATCGAGTTCCTTCATCAGCACCTTGGCCATGGGCTTGTGCACCCGGCCATGGAAGTCGACACCGATGCCCACGTTCGGCCCGACCGCATCACGCACGGCGGCGACGTTGGCCAACGCGAGGTCGACTTTTTCGAAGGAGTCGAGAAATTGCAGCTCTTCGGTGCCGTTCATTTTTACCGCGGTAAAACCACGACTGACGGCCTCTTTCGCGGCGCGTGCTGTATCGGCCGGACGGTCGCCACCGATCCACGAATACACACGGATCTTGTCGCGCACCTGACCGCCGAGCAGATCGCTGACCGACACACCGAGGGCCTTGCCCTTGATATCCCACAGGGCCTGATCGATGCCGGCCAGTGCACTCATGTGGATCGCGCCGCCACGGTAAAAGCCGCCGCGATACAGCACCGTCCAGATGTCTTCGATGTTGCGTGGGTCTTTGCCGATCAGGTAGTCGGACAATTCTTCTACGGCGGCCGCCACGGTGTGCGCGCGACCTTCAACCACAGGCTCGCCCCAACCGGTCACGCCTTCGTCGGTTTCGACTTTGAGGAAACACCAGCGCGGCGGGACGATGAAGGTGGTGAGTTTGGTGATTTTCATCTTGTTGTCTCTCTTGTTGGATGCGCCAGCGTTCTTAGCGAAGGACTTTCCAGGCAGTGACATAGGCCTTGGCATTGACCGCCACTTGCTCCGGCGTCATGCCCGGTTTGAATAGCCCGGAACCGAGGCCGAAACCTTTCACTCCGGCGTCGATAAATACCTGCATGTTGTCCGGGGTAATGCCGCCGACCGGCGCCAGCACCGTGCCCGTCGGCAACACCGCCAGCCAGGCTTTGACGACCGCCGGGCCCATCTGCTCGGCGGGAAACAGCTTGAGAATGTCTGCGCCCTCCGCCAGCGCCGCAAACGCTTCGGTCGGTGTGGCCACACCCGGCGACAGGTACAGCCCCGCCGCTTTCGCGGCGCGCAGTACCTTGGCATCGCTGTGCGGCATGACGATCACCTGGCCGCCCGCCTCTTTCACCAAGTCGACCTGCTCCGCCGACAACACCGTACCGGCACCGATCAGGCAATCGGCGGGCAAGGTCTTGCGCAGAATGTGGATACTTTCGTACGGCGATGGGGAATTAAGCGGTACTTCTATGACGCGAAATCCGGCTGTATACAGGACTTCTCCGACAGCGGCGGCTTCCTGCGGATACAGGCCCCGCAGGATCGCGATCAGACCGTTTTGCGCCAATGCTTGCTTGAGCATGTCAGGCCTCCAGTCAGGGTTAACGGGATGAGGGATCAATCAGTCCGGCGGCCAGCGCCAGTTGCCACAAACCACGCTCGGTGGCCTGTTCGGCCAGCGTGACCTTGGCGAAACCGCAGGCATCGAGCGCGCGGCTATAGCGCGCGCAGAGTGGCGCGTTGCCGATGAGGATGATCGAAGGAAGATTCGGGTTGTTGCGGCGACGCCGTTGCACTGAGGCGAGCGCCGCCAACTCATGACCGATCATCAGGCCGGACAGATAATCCGCTTGGGCCGTCGGGCTCAGTTCACCGGTCAGCCCCAAGGTACGGGCGCTAAACAACGTCGAGAGCACGCCGAGTTCACCGTCCGCCGACAGAGCCACCTGTATGCCCCGGTCAAACGCCTGACCATCGAACGCCGCACCTTGCTGTTGGGTACGGCCGAGGATGCTGTGGTCACTGAGCACGGCGAATACTTCGCCGGTCATGAAGGTGTCGAAATGCGTGATGCAGCCATCGACCACCTCCACCCATTTCGAGTGACTGCCCGGCAGGCCGATCAACAGCTCATCGCCCGCCTCGACCGGAAGATTCTGCAGAACGCCGAGGACTTGCGTTTCTTCGCCGCGCATTACGTTCGGCAGACGCGAACGCTGAATCACGCCCGGCACGATATGCACTCGCGTACCGCGAAGACTGACAACTGTTTGTAGGGAGTTTCCGAGATTGGCGACGTTCGCCGGCGTCTCGCCGTAGGCCGCTTCGCGCCAGCCCTGAGCACTGCCGACCATGCCGCAAGCGATCACCGGCAGATCCGGCTGCGCATCGAGCCAGTCGCCACACGCCTCGTCGAAGGCCAGTTCAAAACCATCGGTGCATTCGCGACCGTTGATGACTCGCGGGGTTTTCGGCAGTTGCATGATCCCGGACGACAGCGAGCGCTGCTCCAGCACCACACCGCCCGCCGCAAGTTTGTAAGCACGTAATGAGGTCGTCCCCCAGTCGAGCGCGATCAATTGCGCCTGCATCGCTTCACCTGTTTTGTTTTTGGCAGTGAGTGCGACGGACTATAAACCTTGGCGCAGGAAAATCTCAATATATAAATATCAATCCCATATTATGGGATACGAGTGTACGGCAAGTATTGCTTTTCGCAGCCTTTAACATGCCGATCCGCTTCCACTCGGCCATCGCGCACCGGACATGTTCAAGGAAGAAATGTGTACGAGCAGGCGTTCATTCTGACTCTGCATACGATTAAATTTCGCTCCTCTAATTCAGCGTCCAAGTCCTTGCAGTTCATCTGCGTTTCACTCGATGAGTCCTTCACTCTATAAAGCATGAGGCCCGCTTTAAAGGCTACCCCGTTGGGAGGCGATCCACCCCTCACCATATTCATTCAGACTCCTGAGACCAGGCGCTGGAAACTTTCATGGCTTTTTCGCGGAGCGCTCCAGCACATACCTAAAGTATGAAACGGCAACGCACCAACTCCACCCGCGGGGCTTGTCAGTTTGCAAGAACAGCAAATAAACGTTATTCAAACACAGAAAAAAATCGCTCACACCCGCCCGAGTTCTGAGCCTCGGACATGTAAACAATGCCTACGTATTAGGCTGACAAACATCCTACAAGGGCTCTGCAGTCTGGATAAGCGAATTCAATACCAACTTTATTTCTGAAGCGGGATCTTTATGCCCTTGCAATATCAACCCCTCCGACAGAGCGGTGAATGTCTTTGCAAGATTGGCGCACTCCAACGGAGGCTTCTTTCCTGAATGATTGAATATAATCGCAATCAACTTGCCCAAGGCCTCACTATTCTCCTGATGCAGAGCGTAGTAATGCGCTGAAAACTCCTCATCGCGCAAAGCAATCAGTTGTAACTCCGCATCCAAAATGGCACAACTGGCGTTATTTTTAAGCGTATCGATATAAGAATTCAATCCATGCACCAGTTCTTCTGATGAATACCCGGCAGCCAGCGTGACGCCCAGCCGATCGATTTCAACCCGCTTGAACCTCTGGGTTAATTGCAGAAGCAAGTCTGACTTGCTGGTAAAGTTTGAAAAAAAAGCTCCCTTTGAAAAACCCGCCTCCTCAGATATAGCATTGACACTCGCGGCATGAAAGCCTTTTCTAACCATAAGATCAGTGGCGGTATCGAACAATTTATCCCGTGTTACTTGCTGGCTTTCTTCACGCCCCATTCTCTTCTTAATCACACCCTCGGCTCCTCTGGCCAAACAAAAAAAATCTATTTGTAACTAAATGTAATGAACTTGCCATTCACTGCGAATACTAATTTAACGACTATACCTTATACCAGACTACCTTAATCAATTTACATTTAAGCTTTTAAAATGTGCCATGTAAATGCCATGCATGGAAACGGAGGCGGCGAAATGCACTGCGTCGACATGCAACCCCGACAGTGCAAGCGCTTGCAACTCATAAAGAGGTGGCAACTGCAGCACGCTCAGGCACTTCGGTATCCAACCGGACGCGTGGCCCACCCGATCGAATCAGCAAGGCTGTCTTGGGGCTCCCCCAAAGGAAAGCGGCGAGCGACGAAAAATTCCCTTCAATGGCCTCAATTCTCCCAAACCAGGTGAGACGACCACTACCATAAAATCTACAAACTGCTGATTTTAATGGATTTTAATCCAACTCAACGACCTCCCCCCTACAACCAAAACGAAATACCGCTTGATTTTCAGATACCGAATGGTTTTTACTTGCGCCGTTGGTTCAGCCAACACCTGATCAGAGCATTGAGCCCCGTGACATCAATCTCAATGCAGCAGCAGGTTACCCCACAGGAGCTGGATTTTAATGGAATATGCCTTTGTTACAGGCGCTACTGGCCTGCTCGGTAATAATTTGGTTCATGCGCTTTTAAAGCGAAACATCAAAGTAAAAGCACTGGTTCGTTCCGTAGAGAAAGCCAGGAAGCAGTTCGGCAGTCTGCCTGTCGAATTTGTCGAAGGCGATATGCTCAATGTCGACGCCTTCAGCCATGCCCTGCAAGGCTGTGATGCCTTATTTCATACCGCTGCCTACTTCCGCGACAGTTATAAAGGTGGAAAACACTGGCAGAAACTGTATGACACCAACGTCACCGGGACCGAGCAATTATTGCAAGCCGCCTACGCCGCCGGCATTCGTCGTGCAGTCCATACTTCATCCATTGCCGTATTGAAGGGCAACAAAGATGAGGTAATCGATGAGACGATGTCCCGCAGTGAATCGGAAGCTGATGATTACTACTTGAGCAAAATACTGTCCGAGCAAAAAATCCAGGCGTTCTTGTTAAAACACCCGGACATGTTTATCGCGATGGTATTACCGGGCTGGATGTTCGGCCCCGGGGATATCGGCCCGACCTCATCAGGACAGTTCCTGCTCGACTTTGTCGGAATGAAATTGCCTGGTGTGCTGCCAGGCAGTTTTTCCGTAGTAGACGCCCGGGATGTGGCGGAACATCAGCTCGCAGCCATCACACGCGGCCGATCCGGAGAACGTTATCTGGCAGCCGGCAATCATATGAACATGAAAAGCATCTTCCAGGTTCTCTCCAGTGTCAGTGGCGTAAAAGCCCCGGAGCGAAAAATCCCGTTGTTCATGCTGCGAATAATTGCCTTGATGTATGAAGGTTATTACCGAGTGACAAAAAAACCGGTGCTCATCAGCACTTCCACCGTAAAACTCATGGAGCAAGAGCAAGGGCGCACTCATTTCAGCCATAACAAAAGCCTGAAAGAGCTGGAATGCAAGTTTCGCCCCGTAGCAGAAACACTGACCGACACTCTGGACTGGTATCGAAAGAACAACTACACAAATGCATAGTTGAAACACTTTATCTGTAGCCTGCCTCTGTATTACTTTTTTTGTCTAACCATTACTTCAAGGATTGAGAGGGGTTGGTAAATGAAAAGCCTTTCATATAAAGAAGGTTTTCTGCATCGTTTCGTCGGTTTTTCAGAATCGTTCCCGGACCACGTTGCGATCAGGAACCTGGACGCGGAAGAAGAGACTGTCACTTACCGTGGGTTGCGAATAAAGGCTGAAGAGTGCAACGGCGCACTGAAAAATCTAGGTGTATTACCAGGTGACAAAGTGGCGGTTGTTCTACCCAATGGGGTGGAGTTCATCGCTTACTACCTGGCGATCATCGGGCGCGGAGCGACTCCGATTATCCTCAACTACAAACTGACGCCATTCGAAATGAGCAGCGTCATCAGTATTGCCCGCCCGACGCTGGTCGTGACGACCGAAACGCTATTCAAGCAACATAGCGAGACATTTCAGCCTGCCTACGGCGTTCATCACTCCTTGGTGTTGAACACCGCAAGCGAGCCATCCCCTTCCCTGCCCGACAACGCAACGGCCGAATCACAGCTTCCTCGACAGACCGAACCTTTGTTATTGCCTGAAGGCAATCCGATCGTCTCGGTACAGTTCACGTATAGGGGCACCGGCAAACCTCTGGCCGTTCCTCACCGCTACCTTGATCTGACGCAATCGAGCGATGGACTGCATGAGCATTTTCATCTTCAAGGGGTCGGATCCGTTCATCTGGTGACGCTGCCGCTGTATGCCATCTTCGGACTGTCCGTGATGATGGTCTTTCCATTGAGCGTGGGCGCCACCCTGCTCATGACCAACACCCTGCTCAATAGGGATCTGGCGGAAGTCTTGTCCCGTCATCAGGTCACTTTTGCCTGCCTGGTGCCTGACGTCATTCGTTACTTCAATACGCGACTGGCCAAACGCAAAGGCGCGCTGTTGCCGATGCACCCACAACTGATGATTTATTCAGGTGGCAGCCATCTACCGGCAGACGAAGCCGACAAACTGGGAAGGCTGCTGGGGTGCAATCCGGTGCTGCAAGGCTATGGATTGACCGAGAGCATGCCGGTGATAGTCCAGAGCTCGATCGACAAGGTCCATCGTGGCGCCATGGGCCAGCCGATTCGCAACGTAGAACTGCGGGTCGTCGATGCTCAGGGTCAAGACGTCGCAACGGGGCGTATCGGCGAACTGTTGATACGCGGCCCGATGGTGATTGACGGATACAACGATGCCGCGCAAGCCAATGCCCGGTTCTTTCGTGAAGGCTGGCTGCACACGGGAGATCTGGTCTGGCGGGACGATGAAGGACACGTGTTCTTCTATTGCCAGCGCCTGCGGATTTCGAAGATCAAAGCGCAAATGGTCGACTTGACCGAAATCGAATCCATTGCCCTGAAGCATCCTTGCGTGGTGCGCGCGAAAGCTTACATCGTCCCTGACAACAAGGAGGTCAACGTATTGCACCTGTGCGTCGAAGGGAGCGGTGACCTGACCCAGAACGCTCTCTCCACCCTGCTCTCGCGCTACCTCTCAAGCTTCAAACTGCCTAGAACCATCGAGATTGTCTCTCTCAAGGAAGAGATCCATGCCAGCAAATAGCACACAACCGGTACTGGCCGTTTTCGACTTTGACGGCACACTGACCGACAGACATACGTTCTGGCGCTACATGCGTTTTATCGTGGGAACCCAGTCGTTCTGGCTAAGGATCGTTCCCCTGCTGCCCAAAATGCTCAGTGTGATCCTTGGCATCACACCGTTGATGCAGGCGCGCCTGGCGTTCATTGCCTGCTACCTGGGCGGCCTGTCAGTTGAGCAAGAGCGCGAACATGCCAAGTATTTCATTAGCGAACAGCTACCGCTCTGGCTCAGGCCCGAAGCCTTGCGCCGGCTGCAATGGCATCAGTCCATGGGCCATGTCACGGCACTGGTCAGTAACTCGCCGGAGAACTATCTGATTCCCTGGGGGCAGGCAGCAGGTTTTGACTATGTATGTGGCACCCGCCTGGCGACGGCGAAGAACAAACTCACTGGCGGGATATCAGGTACCAACTGTGTTGAGAGAGAAAAAGTCACACGGCTCAAAGGCTGTTTGAGCAACCTTGATGATTTTTACATTTATGCCTACGGAGATTCATCAGGTGACGATGCCCTGCTCGGCATTGCCAACTCTCCCTTCTATAGAAACTGGTACTAACAGATGAACACTCTGAGCACGTTGGCACCCAAGCACCTGGGCCTCGGTAGAAACCCGACCGTCATGATCGTCGGTGCTGGCCCTATAGGGCTGTCCCTGGCAATCATGCTGAAGAAGTGGGGCGTCTCTTTTCGCATTATTGAAAAGAATGCCGGCCCCTCCACCGCCACCAAGGCAATGGCCATTCACTCCAGAACCCTGGAAATTTTTCGCGATCTGGGTGTTGCCGATCAGGCCATCAGCGACGGGTTCACGATCAACCAGTTTTCGGTGCAGTCGAACGCCAAACGGGTACTGAACTACAACTTCTCCTACCTGGATACAACCTATCCCCTGCTTCTCAGCCTGCCACAGCCGCAAACAGAAAAGATTCTGCTTGAGCGCCTTGGCAAGTTGGGGGTGGAGGTCGAGTGGAATACCGAACTGGTCGATATAGAAAACCTGCCGGGTTCCGTGCGAATGACGCTTCATCATGCGGACGGTGACGACGAATCCTTCAGCAGTCGGTGGGTGGCCGCGTGCGACGGTGCTCGCAG
Organism: Pseudomonas sp. EA_65y_Pfl2_P74; assembly: GCF_963970575.1. NCBI lineage: Bacteria > Pseudomonadati > Pseudomonadota > Gammaproteobacteria > Pseudomonadales > Pseudomonadaceae > Pseudomonas > Pseudomonas sp. EA_65y_Pfl2_P74. The sequence continues at coordinate 172,086 of NZ_CAXAOQ010000011.1, read as the reverse complement.
CAACATCAGAAAACGTCTTGAGATGCCCTTCGAAGGATCGTCCTACGACCGTTTCTTCATGCTGGCCGATGCCGATATCGAGTGGTCTGGCAGCAAGGACGAAGGGGCTTTCTTCCTCGGTGCGCAGGACGGCTATGTGGCGGTCGCACCGATCAGCGCGCAATCGCGTTATCGACTGTTCATCGAGATGCCCTACGACCTGCCGCCAGAAGGCGAGCGTCCGTCCTTGAGCCTGGAGAACTTTCAGCGGTTGTGCGAAGGGCGCGGGCAAAAGATGACGCTGTCCAATATTTCATCGACTACCATCGCCTCCTTTCAACATCGTCGCGTGCAGTCGCTGCAACAAGGCTCTGTGTTCCTGGTGGGCGATTCGGCTCATATCGGCAGCCCGATCGGCGGGCAATGGATGAACCTGGGTGTTTCCGAGGCCTACAACCTGGCGTGGAAAATGGCCTATGTCGATCAGGGCCTGGCGGATCAATCACTGCTGGAAAGCTACAACGAAGAACGTTATCCGGTTGCCCTGGAAGTCGAGAACACGGCACACCGACTGACCGCATTGATAACCCTCAGGCATCGCGCCCTCGTTTGGCTGCGCGACAATGTTCTGCCACTGCTGAGCAACAGGCGCAAGGTTCAGCGCACGTTGCCCACGATGATTTCCGGTCATCAGTACCACTACGGCAAAAGTGATTACATTCAAGAATCACTGACGAAAAAGCAGCGCATGAATTGGGACAAAAAAGGGAAGAAACCCGAATTCCAGACGACTGCACCTCGCGCAGGTCAACTGGCTCCCGATGTAGAGTTGTGGCAACGGCAGGGTTTGCCGCAAAAACGCTTGATCGACTTGTTCCAGGGAACCTTCACACTGCTGATTTTCAGCGCAGCCGATCAGTTTTCTCCCTTGCTACCGGGCTATTGCTCGCTGGCCGAGTCGGTAGAGAAGGATTACCCGGGCATCAAGGCTTATTGCATCATTGATGCATTGAGTAGCTCCGAGCTGCCTTTCTGGCACTCAACGTTGTTGGACCCCGATTGGCGGCTGCACAAGCGCTACCACGCCAAAGAGGGCACATTGATGCTGATTCGTCCTGACGGCTATATCGCTTTCCAGGGGGCTGATGCAATCACGCTCTTCACTTATCTGAACGTAAGATCCGGGCTGCTCAAAGGGGCCAGAAAAACAACATCTTCCGAGATCGACGCAGTGGAACTCCAACTTTAAGTCTCTATATGGCTACTGCCTGTTTGCTTCATTGAGTGACACAGGGCCCAGCCTTGGGCCATGACTTTTGATTTCTTGTTGATAGAAAACATATACCGACTTTGGTTAGGAGAACCCCATGCGCGCCCAACTCAACGATGTTGTGCAGGAATTCATCGTGTCCAATGGAAAAATAGCGCATAGCTATTTCTCTCTTTCAGAAAAAATCATTGATTCACTTTGCGATTCCAATATCGAAAAAGAGTCCATATTGATGCGTTTGCTAGAGCAGGCCGAAACGGTCACTGCGCATTACTTCAACGCTCATCAACAAGTCCTGGAAGGTGTTTATGCCAATGGGGTTGAAACCCCCGTCAATAGAAGCCTGCCCGCCCTGGAGCCCGTACACGCCAACCCGGTAGTGCTGGCATCGGCAACCGTTGCCGACCAAACGCCTGCGCTCAGCTACGCGCAATGGTTGCGCGCCGAAATAAGTTCGGTTACTGGATTCAAGAAGGAACAAATCGACTTCGATCAAAGTTTCGAGAGTTTGGGCATCGACTCCCTGGGGCTGGTCGATATTTTCGAATCCCTGGCTCAACACTTTCCGGAAAAGAAAGAACTTACCTCATTACTCTTTGATGCGCCCTCGCCTACCGTCCTGCTGGCACGACTTGAAGCCAATCCGCAGGCGCCTGTCGTGAATATCGAAACATGGGTACTTGAGCAACTGGCGAATATCACCGGTTTTACCGCTGACCAGATCGACCAGAAGCAAAGCTATGAAAGCCTGGGCCTGGACTCCCTGGTGCAACTGGACTTCCAGGAAGCGATCGTCGCTTTGTGGCCGTCACTCAAGGCCAACAGCACGGAGTTGGTCAACGCCAAGTGTCCACAGGAAACAATCGTATTGATTAAAGCCGCCCTGGCCACCCCCGAATCCACCTCAGGCATACCCAGCCAAACGCAACCATCCAGCACACCAGCCCCCCAGGAGCCGCTAAGCAATCTGCTTTTAAACGCCCTGTCCCCCCTGATCCCCGACGCGCCACAGCCGATCGACATCGAGACGCCTTTCGCGCAGTTGGGGCTCAGCGGTTTTGCCCGCGAAACCCTCTGCCAATCAATGGCGCAACAGTGCCCTGTCAGCGAATTCGCCGGTGAGGCGCTGATGTCGCGTCGTACGCCGCAAGACGCCGTGTCGCTGCTGAAAAAACTGGGCTGAGCCGCTGTAAAAAAATGGAATGGAACCCGGTGATCGCAAAGATCACCCGGCATTTTGACAACCAGGAGAACGGGTATGAGTGGCGCGGTAACGACAGAGGGTGATTTTTGCTTCAGTGCAATGGCTGGAGAGTTTCCCGGGGCCCCTTCAACGGATGCGCTTTGGCACTTGCTCGCGCAGGGACAGGTAGCGCCCATCGATTCGATGCTGACACGCTGGGAGCTGGATAAGGCGACAATCTATTCGGCCAAGAAAGGGGAAAAGGATCGTACTTACCTGGACAGTGCTTTTTGCCTGACCGATGACGCATCGACCCCTTCACGCCATGAAGGACGGCAGGTCGCCATCGGCAAGAAAGTACTCCAGACACTCCTCACCCAGCTTGCCGCACAAGGCTCGGTATTGATCAAGGAGCGCACCGCGTTGGTGGTCGCGACGTCCTGGAGCGATGAGAGTTACTTCGTCACCGGCGTCTGCGCAACAGCCAATACACCACGCGGTTATACGCCGGGTGAGCAAGTCGCTGAACTGGCGGCGGCGTTTGCCTTGGGTGGCCCCGCGTTATCAGTAGACACCGCCTGCAGTTCGTTCCCCTATGCAATCGATATGGCCCAAGCACTGGTCAACAGCGCACAGGCAGACAACGCGATTGTCATGGCACTGAACACCGTGCTGCCGCCGGCGCTGTTTCTGGGGTTCTCGCAGTTGACCGCTTTTTCCTCCCGAGCCCAAATGCAGGCGTTCGGCCAGGACGCTGACGGCATTGTGCCGGGCGAATGTGCGGTCGCCTTTCTGGTCGAGCCTGTCTCGCAGGCCCTGATTGCGAAGCGCCGTCCCTTGGGGGTTTTGCGGGCATTGGGACTGTCGGCCGACGGCGCCGAAGGTTCGGTGTTTGCGCCAGGCAAACAGGCTCAATGCACGGCTTACCAGCGTGCCTATATCGGTCTTGACCCCAACGACGTCGACTACATCGAGACCCATGGCACCGGTACACCGCTAGGGGATGCGACAGAGCTGGACTCGTTGAACAGTTTCTTCGCCCCTCATCGCACAGCTGGCAAAAAGATAATGATCGGTTCGATCAAATCCGTCATTGGTCACCCATTGGCCGCCGCCGGAGGCGCTTCGCTCGCCAAGGCATTGATGATATTGCGTCACAAAGGTATTCCCCCTCAGCCCGACTACCGCCCCAGCGCAAAAGTCGATGAGACCTGCCTGCAGTTGGCCACAGCGCAGGTACAGCCCCTGGCAGATCGTCCGTCGGCGATTCGGGTTGGCATATCCAGCTTTGGTTTCGGCGGCGCCAATGCGCATCTGGTGGTGGATGAGTACATTCCCGACAACCGCGCTGCCGTCCCCCGGGTCGCCCCCGGCGTGCTGATGCTGGACCTTGCCATTGTCGAGGCTGAAGCGGCGATCGGCAGTCACTTCTCATTGCAGGCGCTCAAGCAACAACTCGATCAGCCAGCAGCACCGTCAGTCAGTTTCCCTTATGGGCGCTTCGTTGATTGCGCCGCCACTGCGGGCCAGCCGTTACTGGGGAAATTCCTGTCGCAGGATCGCGTCATTGATATAGACGGTTTCGGCATGGGGCCCAAACATCTGGCCCATGTCGATCCGTTCAAGCTGTTGGTCACCGATCGCATCAATCATTTACTGCAACGCCTGCCAGGCGTGGCCGGCTCACCCGGCACTGCGATGGTCATGTGCTGCAACATGGGTGGGGAGCGTTTCAGCAATGCGTATAGCGGCGCCCACACGTTCTATTCCAAGGCTCAAGGCATGCCGCCCGGTGTGGAGGTGACGGATGTGGCCACCATGTTGCCGAACATGTTGTCCGGCTACCCGGCGAAAATTTTTGACTTCAAAGGTTTCCATCAAACACTGGTCGGCACCCCTGGCTTGTTCTGGCAAACCTTGCTGGCATCGCAGCAGTGGCTCAAGGGCGGCGTGACGACGCTCTTGCTCGGTGCAGGGCGTTTTATCAGTGGCGAAATAGAGATCGAACGCGCCCGGCACTCAGCGACACGGCAAGGCGAAGGGGTGGGGGTGATCGCTCTGCGCCCCTATCTACCAAGCTCCAGCGACAAGCCTTTACTGGTGATCCGCGCAGCAGTCTTGGCCCATGCCGCGAACACGCTGCAAGAGGCTTGCCAACTGCAGGGCAAAGCGCTGAGTCAATACCAGAACATTGAAGTCTGCGAACTGCAGCCTGATGCAACTCATGCCAGCAGTTCACTGCAAGAAATGACCGGTTTTTTGGCCGAAGCCAGTGGCATCGAAACCCTGTTGGCGGTGCTGTTGAGTGCCTCTGTTCACACGGTGATCGAGGTGCGCGAAGCCGGCAAGGCTGTGATGTGGTTATTTACTGAAAAACTTCGGGAGTGGCGCACGACCGCCGCCGAACCCGCCGCGGCCGTCAAGCATCCCTTCACGTTGCGTTTCGCTCACTCGGCGCCCCAGGCGTTGCAGAAGGTCATCTCGCCTGCACACCCTGTCAGCCTGGTGAGGGAGCCGCGACACGACGGTGTCGACGTACTGGAACTGAGCGAGTTGCTGACCAGCACCCTGCTCTCGGGGCTACGTGTCAGAACTCGCGCTGTGGAGGGACTTCTCGCACTGCACCGTGGCTCGCAAGCCCAGCGCCCCGCGCACTGGCAACGTCGCCCGGAGAATATCGTGATCGCCAACGTCCAGCGTGGCCCTCAGTCACTGCACGCCCAACTCGTGGTGAATGAAGCGCACCCTTACTTCTTCGACCATCCACTTGATCACATCCCCGGCATTTTATTGCTCGAGGGCGTGTTGCAACTGATTGAACTCGCCATGCCCCCACTGAGCGGCCGAGTAGCCTATGTCAAAAACCTGAGTATCAAGTTCCAGCAATACGTACAGAAGCAGGGTGCGATTGAGCTTCATCTGGAGCAAGGCAAAGACCCTCAGGTCTTCAATGCCAAGGTCATGCAGGCCGGCAAGTTGATGTGCACATGCATCCTTGGCATGGCTTACAACTCGGCGTTCGAAACATCGCCCGCCGGCGAATTCACGGCTGTTCGCTGCCGCGACAAGGCGTTGCTGCACAAGGCCAGAGAAGAAAACATCATCGTCAGTGACATAAGCGGTATCGCCCAGGGTTTGAGCGTAGACACGCTCAAACTGCCGGAAGAGCACATCTTCCAGGAGGGCGATCCAGAGCACTATTCGATGGTCTATTTCCTCGAAGTTGCCCGTCAGTGCTACATGCAGATTGCTCACAGCCATCTACGAATCCCACTCAATACCCCGATGAACCTGCTGGCCTTGAGTTTCACTCTCGATCGGCCAATCCCCAGAAACAGCCCCCTGTCATTGGCACCGCAAGCCGGTTTTGACGCGCAGGATCAGCCCTTCAAAACGAACCGGATCTACATCGACCTGTTCAACCGGGGCGAAAAAATCGGTCAAGCGAATATTACCGCTCAAGTGCTGAGTCAATCCGCGCCGGCTGCGTGACAGCCCCACACAACAATGGTGTCGCCGTGAACGATGTAAATGTGCAAGTCCGAGTCAAATCGCCTCCTTCTGAAATCTGGGAGATCTGGAGCAACTTCTCAGAAGCGCCGTTATGGGATACCGACGTCAGACATTGTGAACTCGATGGCCCGTTCCAGCCTGGAACGCGGGGCAAGTGCGTCCTCAAAAATGGCCTGAGCATGCCACTGAAACTGGAAGCGGTGCGGCTGCATGAAAGCTATCGGAACACGGCAAGACTGCTTTGGATCGACCTCGAGTTCGATCACCGGATGCACAGGCTTTCCCCGCATGAAACCCAGGTCACCCACAGTGCGAAGATCTCCGGTCCCTTCAGTTTTTTATACCGCGGGCTATTACGAAAGATGCTGACGGCAGCCATGACCACCGCACTGACCAACCTGCGCACCCTGGCGGAACAACGAGCTAAAGCGATGAACAACCTCGTGTTCGAAAAACCTGACGCGCATTGCCAGCACTAAAAAAATACCGGGAACGGGCGTATTGAACGCTCACGCCTGAGCAAGATTCGTCTACTTATCGATAACGGCACACTTCGGACCGAGCATGAACTTACTAAAAAACACTCAGTATCTCGTGATGGGCGTCATAGGCATGGGCTTTGTCAACCCAGCGTCCAGTTCCGCCGACACGCTCGGCCCCTACATCAGTGTCATGGGCGGCCTGAACTGGGTTGCGCCGCAAAACCTCAATCAGAACAACCTCGATTTTGTCGAGATGCAGTTCAATCACCCCTTAAACTCCGGCTACGCCACGGGACTGGCATTGGGCTGGCGATTCCCCGTCGGGCTCAGACCCGAAGTGGAGCTCAGTTACCGCAAAAACACTCTCACCCAATTCAATAACCGGGTCTACGAAGGCGGCGGGAGCATCCCGGGCAAAGGCAAAGAGGAAGTCACCAGCCTGATGGCCAACCTCTGGTATGACTTCCTGAACCTCCCGGCGCCCTTCCGTCGGTTCACGCCCTACATGGGTGGCGGCCTGGGCTACAGCACCGTATCAATCAGTGGCCTGGAAGCCGGCGGCGTCCACTTCGGCAATACTCATCGCGACAACGTGTCGGCCTATCAACTCGGAGCCGGGGTCAGTTTCGAGCTCACCGATCAATGGTCCACATCCCTGGATTATCGATACCTCAAGACGCGCGATGCGCACTTCGGCGACATTCAGGGCCTGCCCCAAGGCGATGTGCGCACTGACTACAGCGCCCAGTCATTAATGCTCGGCCTGCATTATTGGTTCTAAGCGGTTAAATGCATCGACGCCTGGCACGGCGTCGCTATGACAAGCCTGAGGATTGAATAACGCCACTGCTGTTCCACGACGATATTCGGTGTCACTTCATTTCGCTGTCACAGTGCCTGTTGAAGTTGGCCAAATTTTCATGGCCAATCTCAAAGCAGATGTCTGCAGCCGACATCACTGTTTGCAACAACAGCCGGCCGGCGCGCTGAAGGCGTGCTGGCCGGCGTGTTCAAACATTAAAACCAGGTTTCCATTTGTATCCCGTATTGCCAAACACCTCCGGCGTTGAAGTCCGTCTTGCCGAAGTTGTCTGTGGAACTGTATCTGTCCAGATCCGAAGACCAGTTCATGAAACTGGCGAATACTCGTAATTCGGGACGTGTGAGAAGGTCTCCAACGTCAGGCTTGAAGGTCGGAGCGACCGTGAATTTCCAGAAGTTACCGTCGACCGCATTGCGTTGCCTGTAGCCCTTGGGGTCGAGGTCCATGGTTTGCCAGCTCATTTCGTAGGCCATCTCGAAATTGCTGTTGATTGCATTGGCCAAACGCACGTTCAGGGTCATCCAGCGGTAGTCGTCACCCTTGACGTATCTGTCCTTGCTCTGTTCGGCCAGCAAGCTGGGGCCGATACGCCAGCCGGGGGCAATGGGTGTCTCACCATAAAGCGCCAGGCGCAGAGCGCGGGCGTCGTCGATCAGTTCGCCATCCGAACCGATGTTCTTGACCTCTGCCCCCAAACCTTGTCCATAGAGCAGCGCCGTTTTGAAGAAGCCTTCCCGGCCGAAGAAGTTTTTCTGATGATTGGCCAACATGCTGTGCAAGCCGGAATCCGCAGGCGTCAGGCCTGCTTGATTGCTGCGATTGCCGAAGTCGTTTTTCTTTGAGCCAATGCCATTGAACATCCACTGCCACTGACCATTATCGAAGAACTGGTTGGAGGTCAGGATGTAGCTTTGCACATCGGCATTGACACCGCCCTCACTGAAATCCCCATAGCTACGCCCGATCAAAGAGTAGTTGGAGCGCCAGTTCTTGTTCATCTGCACATCGTAGATACCACCTCCGGTGCCGGCCAGATAGACCACGTCGGAGTCCAGCCAATGGATATCGAAGTTATCCCTGTCGAATCGTTTGCCTGCCCACAAGGTGGCGTTCTCGAACACTGAGTTGCCCTTGAAGGCGGCAAGATGATCGAGCTCGGTAAAGACCTGACGCACGTTCAGGTTGCTCTCGTCGGCCGTCCAGTCATTGGAGCTCTCCACACCATCGGCGATGGACACCGTGAATTTGGCGCGGGTGCCGTTCTGCGCATAGGTTTCTTTCGACAGGTCTATACGCATGTAGGTGTCGTCTTCGTTGCCGAGTCGCCCGACAGCACCACCAACTGAGCCGGCCGGCGTTGTATAAGGCCCGCCACGGCCTCCACCAAGCCCCTCGTCAATCAGCAATCCGGAGCGGGCATAGCCTTTGAAGCTGAACCCGTCTGTAAGGTGTCCAGTACTGCCCGTTTTTTCCATGCTGTCCTGACGGGCTTCGAGTTTTGCCAGCCGGGTATCCAAAGCAGGCGTCGAATGGGCGGCGGCAGTGGACGCAGCGGGCTGCAAAGCGGGAGTGGCGAGTTTGATTTGCTGCAGTTCCCTGGCGAGCGCCTGGGTTTGCTGTTCGGCTGCGGCTGCACGCTGTTCCGCTGCGCTGGCACGGGCTTCAAACGCGGCCATGCGCTCTTCCAGAGTCGCGGCCTGAGAGGTGGCCGCCGATGTGCCGAGCACGCCTGCGAGTAGCCAGCCTGATGCTTTCTGCATGTGGATTTCCCTGTTTTGTTTTTATTGTTTTGTTCCCGCGACCGGCCATTTTTCGTCAGTTGTGAATTGTCGCAATCGACGAAAAAAAGGATGCCCCATCGCAAATACGCTGCTACATTTGGCGATGTTAACGTTAACTTTTCTAAAAACAAAAATAAAGGGTGCTCAATGAAACATCTGAAATCTCTCCTGCCAGCCACACTGTTCGCCCTCTGTGCCGGGTTTCCATCCCTCTCGAACGCAGCCCATTTGACGATCTCGTGCGGTGCGGTGGGTGCGGAGTTACAACTCTGCAAGGAGGCTGTCGAGGCGTGGTCGAAACAGACCGGCAACAATGTCGAGGTGGTTTCCACGCCCAACTCGGCGACCGAGCGGTTGTCGTTCTACCAGCAGATCCTCAGCGCGCAGTCCGCCGACATCGACATCATTCAAATCGATATGGTGTGGCCGGGGATGCTGGCCAAACATCTGCTGGATCTGCGCGAGGTCCTTCCTGCCAACGCGACCCAGGGCTACTTCCAGGCACAGGTGGATAACGCCACGGTGAATGGACGGTTGGTGACGATGCCGTGGTTCACTGACTCGGGCCTGCTGTATTACCGCAAAGACTTGCTCGAAAAGTACCACCAGCCAGTTCCCCAGACCTGGCAAGAAATGACCGCGACCGCCAGAAGTATTCAACAGGCCGAACGCGCTGCCGGGAACCCCAATGCGTGGGGTTACATTTTTCAGGGGCGCGCCTACGAGGGCCTGACGTGCAATGCACTGGAATGGATCAGCAGCCAACCGCAAGGCGGACTGGTCAATCCACGAGGCGACATCGTGGTCAACAGTCAGGCCTCGAAAACGGCTTTGACCCTGGCGAAAAGCTGGGTAGGAGACATCTCCCCGCGTGGCGTACTCAACTACACCGAGGAGGAAGGACGTGGCGTATTCCAATCGGGAAATGCGCTGTTCATGCGTAACTGGCCGTATGTCTGGGCCTTGGTACAAAGCCAGGACAGCGCCGTAAAAGACAAGGTTGGGGTCGCTCCCCTGCCCCGCGGCGGCGAAGCCGGCACACATGCCTCCACCCTCGGTGGCTGGGGCCTGGCGGTATCGCGCTACAGTGCCAACCCAAAACTTGCCGCAGAGCTGGTGAACTATCTGACCAGTGCCCAAGAGCAAAAACACCGTGCCCTGATTGGCGCCTATAACCCGGTTATCGAGTCGCTTTATCAAGACCCCGAATTGCTCGCGGCCATGCCTTATTACGCTCAGTTGCACAGCATTCTCAACGATGGGGTGATGCGCCCCGCCTCCATCACTGCCGATCGCTATCCACGGGTCTCCAATGCGTTCTTCGATCGAGTGCATGGCGTGCTGGCGGGCGAGTTGCCTGTCGATCAAGCGCTGGCCGAACTGGAAAGCGAACTCACGCGTATCAAACGCCAGAACTGGTAAGCCACAAGGAAGGAAATCACCATGTCTGCCTCCACTACACTCGCCCCCGGCGACGAAGAGCACCTGCTCACTCGGGAAACGCCGGTACAACGCCGTCGCGTTCGCGCCGCGTGGCTATTCCTGAGCCCGATGTTGCTGTGCCTGGCCCTGGTGGCGGCCTGGCCGCTGCTGCGCACATTCTGGTTTAGCCTGACCGACGCAAGCCTGGCCGAGACGGGCGATGCAACCTTTGTCGGCTTGAGCAATTATCTGTTTCACAGCAGTGCCGGCTGGTCGGGCATCCTGGTCGATCCGCAATGGTGGAATGCGGTGCGCAATACGTTGCATTTCACTGTGGTGTCGGTGGGACTGGAAGTCGTCCTGGGGCTGCTGGTGGCGTTGCTGTTGAACATCAAGTTCACCGGCCGTTCGCTGGTGCGTGCGTTGATTCTGATTCCCTGGGCGATTCCAACCATTGTCTCGGCGAAGATCTGGTCATGGATGCTTAACGACCAGTTCGGCATCATCAATCACCTGATGCTGAGCCTCGGCCTGATCGATGCGCCTCTGGCCTGGACAGCCGATGCAGATCTGTCGATGTGGGCGGTGATCATCGTCGACGTCTGGAAGACCGTGCCTTTTGTCACGCTGCTGATGCTCGCGGCCTTGCAGATGTTGCCGAGCGATTGTTACGAAGCCGCCAGGGTCGATGGCATTCATCCGCTGAAAGTGTTCTGGCGTGTCACGCTGCCACTGTTGATGCCTGCTCTGCTGGTGGCGGCCATCTTCCGCATCCTCGACTCCTTGCGGGTATTCGACGTCATCTATGTGCTGACCTCGAACTCATCAAGCACCATGAGCATGTCGGTCTATGCCCGCCAACACCTGGTGGAGTTTCAGGACGTCGGTTACGGCAGCGCCGCTTCGACCTTGCTGTTTCTGGTCGTAGCGGTAATCGCCATGGCTTACCTGTACCTCGGACGCCGTCAACTGGAGGTCCGCTCATGAGCCCGCGCCTGCTGAAAAAAACCCTGCTGCGTCTCGGGTTCTGGTGCCTGATCGGGGTGTTGCTGCTGTATGCGGTCTTCCCTTTCTACTACGCCATCGTGACGTCGCTGAAGCCGTCCAGCGCCTTGTTCGAGGTGAGCTACTGGATCGAAACTCCCGACTTCTCCAATTACACGACGGTACTCCACCAAGCCTCATTCCTGCGGGCGATTGGTAATTCGCTGGTGGTTGCGTTGTGCGTAGTGACACTGGCGCTGTTCCTCAGCCTGACCGCCGCCTATGCCTTGGGAAGGGTGAAATTCCGTGGACGTGGCACGGTATTGATGATGGTTCTGGGCGTGTCGATGTTTCCCCAAGTCGCCGTACTGTCGGGGCTGTTCGAAGTGATCCGCGCCCTGGGTCTGTACAACACGTCTTTGGCGTTGATCCTGAGCTACACGATTTTCACCCTGCCCTTCACCGTCTGGGTGCTCACCACGTTCATGGGCCAACTGCCCCATGAACTGGAAGAAGCGGCAATCATGGATGGCGCCTCGCCCTGGGTCACACTGACCCGAGTGCTGTTGCCGTTGCTATGGCCCGCACTGGTCACCACGGGTTTGTTGGCCTTCATCGCCGCGTGGAACGAGTTCCTGTTTGCCCTGACCTTCACCCTCACCGACACCCAACGCACCGTGCCAGTCGCCATCGCCTTGATTTCCGGCGGCAGCCCCCATGAGTTGCCTTGGGGATTGTTGATGGCCGCCTCCGTGGTGGTCACCGTCCCACTGGTGATTCTGGTGCTGATCTTCCAGCGCCGAATCGTTTCCGGTCTCACTGCCGGCGCGTTAAAGGGTTGATGCCCAACAAAGACAAGGAACAGCATCGTGATCAAATTGAAACTGGACAACGTGAACAAACAACTGGGCGGCGTACGGATTCTGCGCGACGTCAGCCTGGAGATCGCGGCGGGTGAATTCGTGGTGTTCGTCGGCCCTTCGGGCTGCGGAAAGTCGACCCTGCTGCGATTGATCGCCGGACTGGATTCGATCTGCGGCGGCGACCTGCTGATCGACGGGCGACGGGTCAACGACCTGGAACCGCGCGAGCGAGGCGTCGGCATGGTATTTCAGTCTTATGCGCTGTACCCGCACATGAGCGTCTACGACAACATCAGCTTTGGTCTCAAACTGGCCAAGACTGAAAAGAGCAGCCTGCGCGAGCGCGTGCTGAAAACCGCGCAAATCCTGCAATTGGACAAACTGCTGCAACGCAAGCCAAAAGAACTGTCCGGTGGGCAGCGTCAGCGTGTGGCCATGGGCAGAGCCATGGCGCGCGAACCGGACATTTTGTTGTTCGATGAGCCGCTTTCGAATCTGGATGCATCCTTGCGGGTGCAGATGCGCAACGAAATCGCCCGGCTGCATGATCGACTGGCCTCGACCATGATCTACGTCACCCACGATCAAGTGGAAGCGATGACCCTGGCTGACAAAATTGTGGTGCTCAATGGCGGTCGCGTAGAACAGGTCGGTTCACCGCGCGAACTCTATGAGCGCCCGGCCAGTCGCTTTGTTGCCGGTTTTCTCGGTTCGCCAAAAATGAACTTCCTTGCGGCGCGCCTGCATGCGCCGGGCGAAACCAGCCTGATCGACACCGCCGTTTTGGGTATGACCGCCCTGCCCTTCGACAGCTCGAACCTGGCGGCGGGCACGCAGTTGAGCCTCGGAATTCGTCCGGAGCACGTCTCGCTCAAGGCGGCGGATGGAACCGCCGGCGTCGTCGTGACCGGGGTCGAATACCTGGGCAGCGAAACCTATGTGCACCTGGATACCGGTCAGGACGAGCCGCTGACCTGTCGTTGTGAGGTCAGCGCCGGTTGGCAGGTGGGCGATCGGGTCGAATTGCAACTGGACATCGACAACCTGCACCTGTTCGACGCCGACGGCGCAGCCTTGAAGCGCCATCCTCAAGCCACTGAAACCCTGCCCGACGGCGTCCCTCTGCGCCCGGTACGAGCACGCGCCCTATGACCTTGTCTTTGAAGACCCTGAGCGATCCAATGCCTTGCACCCTTGACCTTGCGCAGCGTGCGCTGAGTGATGGCCTGTCCCGCGTCATCCAGGATTATCGACCCGGTTATCATATTGCCCCCCCGGCAGGCTGGATGAACGACCCTAACGGGGTCGTGTACTTTCGGGGCGAATATCACGTTTTCTATCAACATAACCCCTTCGAAGCGAAATGGGGCCCGATGTATTGGGGTCATGCCAAGAGTGCCGATCTCGTTCATTGGCAGCACCTACCCATAGCGCTGGCACCGGGCGATGACTTCGACCGTGACGGATGTTTTTCCGGTAGCGCTGTGGTGTGCGCAGATACCCTGGCACTGATCTACACCGGACACACCTGGCTGGGGGAAGTGGGTGACGAGCGCTTGATCCGTCAAGTGCAGTGCCTGGCAACCAGCACCGATGGCATCCGGTTCGTCAAGCATGGCGCCGTCATCGAGACCGCGCCGCAAGACACGATCATGCACTTTCGTGACCCCAAGGTATGGAAGGAGGATGACTATTGGTACCTGATTGCCGGCGCACGCCTGGGCGATAGGCCGCTGCTCCCGCTGTACCGTTCCACGGATCTGCACGTTTGGGAGTTCCTTGACTATGTATCCAGCGGCAGCGAGGGCGATGGCTATATGTGGGAGTGCCCGGATCTGTTTCGACTGAACGGACGCGATGTGCTGCTGTACTCCCCCCAAGGCATGTCATCCCAAGGTTACGACCGACTCAACAAGTACCAGACCGGTTACCGAGTGGGCCGACTCGACAGCGACTGGCACTTCACTGGCGGGCCTTTTATCGAGCTGGATAACGGCCACGATTTCTATGCCGCGCAAACGCTATTGGCCGCCGATGGCCGGCGCCTCGTGTGGGCATGGCTCGACATGTGGGAAAGCCCGATGCCGAGCCAGGCCCATCACTGGTGCGGCATGCTCGGTTTGCCACGCGAACTTGAACTGTGCGCCGATCGCCTTTGCGTGTTTCCGGCACGGGAGCTCACCGCTCTGCGCACAGCGCCATTACCGGGCACGCTTTGGTGGGAGGAGTCGGGAGCCCGGTGGGTGCCAGAAGTGAATGGCGATATGCTCGAAATCCATGTGCATCTGGACTTGCTCGGCTGCACCGACGGCCACCTGGGCATCGCCTTGCGCTGCAGCGTCGATGGCCAGGAAGAAACGCGGCTCTACTACGATGCGTCACTGCAGCGTCTGGTGCTTGACCGTAGCCGCTCGGGTACGCAAGTCACAGGTCAACGCAGCGTGTCGATAGACCCGACACAAGCGCGACTGGAACTACGGGTGTTCCTCGATCGCTCATCGATTGAGGTGTTCGACGAAAACGGGCGCTTCAGCCTCAGCAGTCGCCTCTACCCAAAGCCCGACAGTCTTGGCGTGAAGCTTCTTGCAAGCGGCAGTGGCGGGCGCGTCTCGATTACCAGGGCATGGCCTCTCGCCTCGGGATGGCTATGAGCAGCGTCACTCGAGTCGCGAGAAGCGCGGGCGATGTGTCATGATTCTGCGTCAATCTGATCGGTTTCGCCTGACATGACTTCAGTGAAAGACGTTGCACTGCTGGCCGGCGTGTCCCTGATGACGGTTTCTCGAGCGCTCAACAACCCGGAAAAACTGAGCCCCGAAACCCTTCTGCGGGTGCGTCGCGCCATCGATGAACTGCAATTCGTACCGAGCTTGTCGGCGCGCAAAATGCGCGGCGACAACCTCCAGTCGCGAACCATCGGTGTGTTCGCGCTGGACACCGCGACCACACCGTTTGCCGTCGAGTTGCTGCTGTCCATTGAACAGACCGCGCAGCAGGCGGGCTGGAATGTGTTCATCCTCAACCTGTTGAGCAACCCACCCACCGACCAAAACATCGACCTGATGTTGTCGCACCGTCCCGACGGGCTGATCTTCAGCGCCATGGGCTTTCGCCAGGTGTGCATTCCCGAGCGTTTGAAGAGCAAACCACTGGTACTTGCCAATTGCCTGGCGGATGACAGTCGCCTGGTGAGTTATGTGCCCGACGACGAAACGGGGCAGTATCGCGCTGTACATCACGCATTGAGCCAAGGCTATCGGCGCCCTCTGTGTATCAATCTGCCAAAACAGAGTCTGGCCTGGGACCTGCGACAAAAAGGCTTGCAGCGTGCCTGCCAGGCATTTGGCCTTGCGCCTGACGCAGTCCTGCAATACGACCTTTGCGATCATGATGCCTATGGTGAAGCCGCCGCCATCCTCGACCGGCACATCATTGAGGGTCGTCCCCAGTTCGACATTCTGATCTGTGGCAACGACCGCATTGCCTTTTGTGCCTATCAGTTACTGTTGGGCCGTGGCCTGAAAATTCCCGACGATGTCGCCGTTCTCGGCTACGACAACATGATCGGTATTGCTGAGCTGTTCATCCCGCCGCTGACCACAGTGCAACTGCCGTACTACGAGATCGGTCGCAAGGCTGCCCGGCACCTGATCGAGTCCCTCGACGAATCGGGAGCCCAGCCAGTTGATTGTCCATTGGTGATCAGGGCATCACTATAAGCATTAGGTGATAGCACACCCGCTTGCTTTCGATTGGCCATTCGTCTGTCACGTCCCCATCGGTGTTCAGCCTTCGGCGAACTCGCGCAGCACCTTGCCATCCATGCGATACCTCACCCATTCTTCCTGTGGTTGGGCGCCGAGGGATTTGTAGAAGTCGATGGCCGGGGTGTTCCAGTCGAGCACGCTCCATTCGAAGCGGCCGCAGTCGTTGTCACAGGCGATTTTTGCCAGATGGCGCAACAGGGTTTTGCCGGCGCCGCCACCGCGTTGTTCCGGGGTGATATAGAGGTCTTCGAGGTACAGGCAGTTGCTGCCCAGCCAGGTCGAATAGCTGAAGAAGAACACGGCGAAACCGATGGGCAGGCCGTCGCGCAGGCAGATCAGTCCATGGGCGGTGGCGCCTTCGCCGAACAGGCTGCGTTCGATGTCGACGACGCTGGCGATGACTTCGTGGCGGGCCTTTTCGAAATCTGCCAGTTCGGTGATGAAGGCGAGGATCTGCGGTGCATCGCTGGGGGTCGCCGGGCGGATTTCGATCGACATGGACGGGCCTTGTTGGAAATTGGAAAGCGCCATACTAAGGCGCGACGGAGCGCTCGTCACATGGCAATTCAACGCTTGACCTTGGCAGGGCCGGGCAGCTGATGATTTAGCGCCGCGCCCACAACAATAGCGCTCACCTCAAAGGATGCTAATGAACCCTAACGCTTTTGTACCACTGGCGACGTTGGCAACGGATCTACTGCCCCACGCCCTTGAGCCTTCAGACGACGGTGCTCACGACCTCGCGCACCTGCAGCGGGTCTGGCACAACGTGCGTACGTTGCAGGCCGAGGAAGGCGGGGATCTTGAAATAATGCTGGCCGCGGCGCTGTTGCACGATTGCGTGGCCATCGAAAAGAACTCGCCGCAGCGCTCGCAGGCCTCGCGTCTGGCGGCGGAAAAAGCGTCAACGGTGCTGGCAGAACTGAACTGGCCGTCAGCAAAAATCGCCGCGGTTGCCCACGCCATTGAGGCGCACAGTTTTTCCGCCAACATCGCCGCGCTTACCCTCGAAGCAAAAATCGTCCAGGACGCCGACCGTCTCGATTCGCTGGGCATGCTCGGCGTCGCTCGCACGTTCTATGTCGCCGGGCGCATGGGCTCGGCGCTTTACGACCCGCTAGATCCCGAAGCGAAACAACGCAACTACGACGACACACGCTTCTGCCTCGATCATTTCCAGACCAAACTGCTGCACCTCGCCGACGGTTTCCAGACCGCCGCCGGTCAGCGTCTGGCGCTGATCCGTCATCAACGCCTTAAGGGTTTCATGGAGCAATTGAAGGAAGAAATCGGCGTCGCCTGAGTGCAATCGCGCTCGACCGTTCGTCGCTCATCAGGCACCAATCCGATTCGAGGGCAGACCAACGACAGGTAAGGATTTCAATCACTGGAGAAGCCCTATGATCCCGTCAAGGTTGACCGCCCTCGTATTCACCGCCCTGCTCTGCCCCGCGGCATTCGCCGCCACCGCTACAGGAACCGGCCCGACCGATCCGGTCGAACACCCCAAAGCCCCCGCCATCCAGAGTACCCCCGGCATGAACACCGATGGTTCGGGCGTCAACGTTGCTCCGCCAGCCACCGGCACCGACCCGCGCACCCAGGGTAACGATCCTGGACGTCAGGGCGGAACGTCCGGCAACCCGGTGCCACCTGTGAACTCAGGTGCCGGCGCGAGTTCGAAAACCACCACCGGTGGTTCGGGCTCCGAGGGTTCCAGCCAGTAGTTCGCCGACGCGAGCGTCCTATTCACATCCATGAAGAGGTAACCATGAACGTCGATAAAAACCTGGAAAAAGAAGTCCTCACTCGCCTGCTGCACGCCCACCCAAGTGGCTTGGGCAAAGAGGTGCTGGACAATTATCGCGGGGAGAAAGTCGTGGCCAGTGCCCTCGCCGCTTTGCAGGATCGCGGGCTGATTCACCATGGTCATGTGACGTGCAACGAGGCTGGCGAACATTCGCTGCACCTGCCGATCAAGCTCAGTGCCGCCGGGGTTGAAGCGGCGCGCAAGCTGGATCTGCAGTAGTCGCCGGGCCGTTCGCCGCACGTGCGGCGGACGGCCGAATCAGCCTGCGCTGATCAACGCATCCACCTCAGCACTCTGCGGCGCGGTTGCCGGCCCCCAACGAGTCACCGCCAATGCGGCGGCCGCATTCGCCCGCCGTGCGGCGTCAAATGCCGAAAGCCCCTGCGCCAACCCGGCCACAAAGACCCCGGCATGGGCATCCCCGGCACCATTGCTGTCCACCGCATTCACGGCAAACCCAGGGACATGCCGACGCTCGCCAGCTTGCTGAAACCAGCACCCTTGCGGCCCGTCGCGCACCACCATCAGCACCTCGCTGGGCAGGAATTCTGCGAGGCGATCAAGCGCAACAGAAATCTCTTCAGCCCCGGTAAAGCGCCGCGCTTCGAGGCTGTTGCTGGTCCACACGTCGATGCGCGGCAACAACGCCTGCATCAGCGGCGAGTCCGGCGATTCGACGAGCGGCCCCGGATCGAACACCACACTGATCGACGCCGGCAATGCCAGCGTCCAGTCGAGCAAGGCTTGGGCCTTGCCTTCGTGCAGCAGGCTGTAGCCGCTGAGATAGACGTAATCGCCCGCCTCGGCCGCCACGCTGTTCAAATCGGCCTCGGTCACCTCACCCTCAGCACCGATGTAGGAAATGAAACTGCGCTCGGCCGAAGCATCAGTCAGCGCCACACACAAACCGGTGTCGCGTTGCGCCGGTGCGCTGATGCCGATGTGAATGCCTTCAGCGTTCATCGCATCACGCGCCAGATCGCCGAAACGCCCGGTGCCGTGACGACCGAGATAGACAACCGGCAGACCATTACGCACAGCCGCCGCCATCACATTGAAGCCGCCGCCGGCCTCGAAACCGGCAGACTGGGCCAGCACGTCACCGCCGACTTGCGGCAGTTTTTCCACGGCCATGACCAGGTCGATGATGACCTGGCCGGTGTGCAACATCTTAGGCATGAGCATTCTCGACTAGCGCGGCGCGGCGATCTTTCGCCCCGCCGAGCAGGAAGTAAATGCCACCGGCCACCACGAACGTCACGATCCAGCCGAGACCGTTGTGGCCCAGCCACGAATCGGACAGGAAGCCCTTGAACCAGACGTTTTCGGCGGTGGTGCCAATGGTGGTGAAACTGAAACCCAGCACGATGGCCATCGCCCACGCCCCGAATGCGCGCCACTCGATCCCACCTTGATACCAGTAGGCGCTGCTCGGGCTGACGTCGAGCAGGTCTTGGGGGCTGTAGTAATGACGATGGATCAGGTCGACCACAAAGATCCCGACCCACGCGGTGATCGGCACCGCCAGCAGGGAAATGAAGGTGATGAACGGGCCGTAGAAACTGTCAGCGATCAGCATGAAGTAAATCGAACCGGCGAAGATTGCGACGATGTCGACCACCACTGCGTAGACGCGTTTGACCTTCAGGCCCAGGGTCAGCGTGGTCAATCCGGCGGAGTACACCGACAGGTTGTTCGACAGCAGCAGGCCACCGAATGCGGTGATCAGGTACGGCACCGCCATCCAGGTCGGCAGCATGTCGCGGATCGCCACGATCGGGTCAGTCGCCGATGCCAGGTCGTTATTGCCCACCGACAACAGCCCGCCGAGGGTGATCAGCAACACCAGCGGAATCCCCGCACCGAACGCCGCCGACGCCACAAGACGCACGGCGTTGACGCTGCGATGCTGATAGCGCGACATGTCGGCGCCGGCATTGGCCCAGCCGATCCCGGTGCCGGCGGCCATGGTACCGATACCGATCATCATGGCGCTCATCGGCGCTGGCGTGGCGTTGAACACCGCGCTCCAGTCGATGGTGGCGCAAAGGAAACCGCCGACCAGAATATTCAGCGCGCCGAACAAGTAGGTCGCCCACTTCTGGATGACCAGCAAGGTGGCGTGGCCAAGACCGGAAACCGACAGAGTCAGCAGCACGAAAATCGCGATGAAGATCAACGTCAGCAGCGGGGCACTTTTTGCCTCGACCGGCGAGCCGAACAGGATCGAACACAGCGACAGCAGCACGAATGCGGCGGTGGTGGTGTTGACGGTTTCCCAACCCAGACGCGACATCAGCGAGACCAGGGTCGGGCCGATGTTGCCGCGCACACCGAAGATCGCCCGCGACAAGGTCAGGCTCGGCGCGCGGCCACGACGACCGGCAATGGAGATGATCCCGACCACCGCAAACGAACCGGCGGCACCGATGATCGCGACGATGATCGCCTGCCAGATCGCCAACCCGCGAAATGCCACCAGCGTCGCGCCCAGCGGCAAGCCGAGAATGGAAATGTTGGCCGCGAACCAGACCCAGAACAATTGCAGCGGGTGGCCGTTGCACTCGGCTTCCGGGACCGGTTCGATGCCGCGTGTTTCCAGTTGCCCGGCGCTTTGCCCGACGTTTGATGAACTCATGAAAGTGCTCCTGTTTGCCTTTTTTGTGGTTGTGGCAATGACGCGAAACAACTAGACATCCCCGGCCGTCCTGGGCCTGTCCGTGCGATCCATTGCGGGTTGAAAATTCAAGAATGCGGTGATCCATTCGCGAGCAAGCCCGCGATGGCGTCAGTTCAATCAGCGCAGGGCCAACAGCCCTTGCACCAAAGGCTCAAGCTCCAGATCATTGACGGCTTTGACCGTTGCAATCATCGGCGCAGGCCAACTCTCAAGACCCAGGCAGGCCCCGAGCATCGCCCCGAGCACCGCTGCGATGGTGTCAGTGTCGCCGCCCAGACTGGCCGCCATGCACAGCGCATCAAACGCGCTCATCTCGCCGACGGCCACTTGCTGCGCCAGCGCAAACGACACCACCACCGACTCTTGCGAGGCCACCGAAGTGCCGATCACGTCGTAGAGCAGATCGGCCAGCAGCGCCTTGTCGCTGTCGACGCTGATGGTGCGCGCCCAACTGATACGCGAAGCCATGCGCCCACCGGCCACCCAGTGACCGTGAGATTGCGCTTGCTGAGCGATCTGCTGGCCGAGGTTCAACGCCTCGCCCAGATCCATGCCATTGATCCCGGCTGACACCACCGCGGCCACCGCCGCCGCACTGGAGATGCCCAGCGTGGTGTTGTGGGTAACCTGACAGGCCTGCACCACCGCCGCGATAAAGCGCTCAGGGTCGGCGACATTCGCCGCGATCCCCACCGGGGTAATGCGCATCGCCGCGCCATTGGTCGTGCCGTAACGCCCAGCTTCTTCCGGCGAATGGCCGGCGAGGATCATTTCGATGGCGCGCTTGGTCGATGGGCCGAGCAGGTCCTGAGAGCCTTTGGCCTGCATCTCGGCTTCCCACTCGATCAGTCGTTGCGCCAGTAGCGCAGGCTCGATGCGACCGTTGCCTTCGACCAGCAACTGGCCGACCAGAATCGCCTGTTCGGTGTCGTCGGTGATTGACCCCTTGGGCATGTTCGCGGCAATCGGTTGCAGCGGGCCGGCATCCTGCAGATCAGTGATCTGGCCGAAGCGGGCCTTGATCGTTTCGCGGTTCAGCGATTGCGTCGGCATGCCCAGCGCATCACCGAGGGCCAGGCCATAAAAAGCACCGAGGGCACGGTTGAGCGTGGTCATTTCGACTCTCCAAACTGCAGGTGAAGACGGAAATGCACCGGATCGAGCAGGCTTTCGACCTGCTCCATGAAACGGTTCTGCCGGTCGTAGGTGGTGCGCAGGGCCTTGAGAAATACCGTGCCCACCGGGCGGCCAAGCAACTCGGCATCTTCGGCATTCAACGGTTCGGCACCGATCCACTGATCACCGCGCTCGCCGATATAGCCATAGGCGGCCAGAGTGATGGTCAGGGAGTTGTCGATCAGACCGACGCGCGGCAGGCTTTCCAGGCCGCCGGTGGCCGGCATCAATGAGCGTTCGAGGGACACCAGCGTGCCATCGTTGGAGCGACGACGGCGGTCGAGGGTGATGAACTGGTCGGTACCGAAACGCGCCAGCAAGTCGGGCCGGGTCACGGCTTCCAGACGCAACACTTGAGTGTTGATCAGCGCCCCGCTGTCGGCCAGTGCCTGCGCCCAGCCGCTGCGCTGGTCAAGCGCCACACCGTCAAATGTGACGATGGAGCCGACACCGCTTTGCGTGGCGATGTACTTGCGCCGCTTCAGTTCGGCGAGCGCTTCGCGCAATGTGCCACGGCTGACTTTGAATTCTTGAGCCAACTGATGTTCGCCGGGCAACAGAACGCCGTCCTCCATGAGGCCGCTTTCGATGCGCCGGACGAGTTCGTCGACCACCCGTTGTTTCTTGTCAAATCGTACCTGTCTAATCATGTACAAATTGATACCCGAAACGGGCACGACCAAGCAAGGGGAATTTTGGAGATTGGACAGAAGGCGGGAAAGCTGCGGTCCATTGTGTGCGAGCCTGCTCGCGAAGACGTCGGGTCAGTCAATATTTCCGGCGACTGATTCAGCGCTTTCGCGAGCAGGCTCTCGCCCACAAGGATGAGGGGGTCAGCGTTGCTTGAGGCGGTCGATTACGACAGCCAAGAGCAGAATCGATCCACGGATCACGTACTGGTAGAACGTATCGATGTTCTTCAGGTTCATCGCATTCTCGATGATCGCCAGAATCAACACCCCGGCAATCACATGCCGAATCATGCCGATCCCGCCGCTCAGCGATACCCCGCCCAGCACACACGCCGAGATCACGGTCAGCTCGAAACCCTGACCAATCATCGGCTGCCCGGAGGTCATGCGCGACGCCAGAATCACCCCGGCCAACGCACCGATCAAACCGTGCACGGCAAAGATGATTATCTTGGTGCGATCAACGTTCACCCCGGCCAGCAACGCCGCTTCCTGGTTGCCACCGATGGCCATGGTGTTGCGACCGTAGGTGGTGTAATTGAGCAGCCAGCCGAAAAACACAAAACAAACGACGGTGATCACGATCGGCACAGGCACGCCGAACAACTGGCCGTTACCGAAAACAAAGAACGACTCCTGCGACACGCCCACCGCTTTGCCGTTGGCAAAAATGTACGCCAGCCCCCGCACGATCTGCATAGTCGCCAGCGTGGTGATCAACGCGTTGACCCGCAACTTGGCAATCACGATCCCGTTGATCAGGCCGACAATCAGGCCCATCAACAGCGCCGCACTGACCCCGAGGAACACGCTGTCGGTGTCCCGCATGACCACCGCCGCCACCACCCCGGCGCAAGCAATCACCGACCCCACCGACAAGTCGAAATGCCCCGACGCCAGGCAATAGAGCATGGTGCAGGCGGCGATGCCGGTCGTGGAAATTGCCAGGCCCAGCCCTCGCATGTTCAGCGGCGAAAGGAAGTTGTCGATCAGCAAGGCGCAGGCGACGAAGATGGCCACCGCTGCCAGCAACATGACCCAGTCATCGAGGAAGCGCCGCATGTCCAAAGGTTTGCGCTCGGTGGGCAGGGTTTCGTTTTGGGTTGTCATCATAGTCACCTCTCAGTTCGCCACGCCGTCAGCGCGGTGGCGCGGCAAAGCCAGTTGCAGCAGGTTGGATTCATTGGCCTGTTCGCGGCTGACTTCGCCGCGCAGGGCGCCTTCGCAGAGCACCAGAATGCGGTCGGAAATCCCCATCACTTCCATCAGGTCGCTGGACACCACGATCACCGAAATACCGTCGGCGGCAAGGTTATGGATGATCTGGTAGATCTCCGCTTTGGCA
Organism: Pseudomonas sp. EA_65y_Pfl2_P74; assembly: GCF_963970575.1. NCBI lineage: Bacteria > Pseudomonadati > Pseudomonadota > Gammaproteobacteria > Pseudomonadales > Pseudomonadaceae > Pseudomonas > Pseudomonas sp. EA_65y_Pfl2_P74. The sequence continues at coordinate 148,316 of NZ_CAXAOQ010000011.1, read as the reverse complement.
CCGATGTCGATGCCGCGAGTCGGTTCATCGAGCAGCAAAACCTTCATCGGCATCGACAACCAGCGGCCGAGAATGGCCTTCTGCTGATTGCCGCCGGAGAGGAATTTGATCTGCTGGCCGGCGTGGGGCGTTTTGACTTTCAACGCCTTGATCTGCTTGTCGGCGTTGCCCTTCTCCCACATCCCGCGCAACAGGCAACCGAGACCCGAATGGGCGCCGCGCGCGCTGATGTTGATGTTCTCGGCAACGCTGGCCAGCGGGATGATGCCCTCCTTTTTGCGGTCCTCTGGACACAACAGGATCCCGGCGGCAATCGCGTCGCGCGGTGAGCGCAGTTTCAGTTCATGGCCGCGCAGTTCGAGGCGTCCGGCGGTGTGGCGCTCAAGTCCACTGAGCAAACGAAATAACTCGGTGCGCCCTGCCCCGACCAGCCCGAACAAGCCAAGAATCTCGCCCTTGTGCGCCTCGAAACTGATCGGCTCACGCAGGCCCGGGCCGAGCAAACCGTCGACCTTCAGCGCCACGGCACCGCGTGGACGATTGCGGTAATCGTAGATGTCCTGAATGTCGCGCCCGACCATGCAGGTCACCAGTTGATCGTGGGTCAACTGGCTCATGTCGTCGAAAGTGCGCACGTAGCGGCCGTCCTTGAACACCGTTACCGCATCGCAGAGGCGGAACACCTCCTCCATGCGATGGGAAACGTAAAGCACGACTTTGCCTTCGTCGCGCAGACGGCCGATGATCGCCATCAAGCGGTCGATCTCACGGGCCGAGAGGCTGCTGGTGGGTTCGTCGAACGCGATCACATGGGCGCCGCGCGACAACGCCTTGGCGATTTCCACCAGTTGCCGCTGACCGAGTGACAAGCGACCGACCTTGGTCTGCGGATCGATTTCGTCAGCCAGACCTTTGAGGCAACTCAAGGCTTGCTGGCGCAGCGCACCGCGATTGATCAAACCGAAACTGGCCGGCAGATGCCCGAGAAACAGGTTCTCGGCGACGGTCATTTCCGGCACCAGATGCAGCTCCTGGTGAATCACCGCGACACCGTTGCCGATACTGTCGGCAGTCGATTTGAAAGCCATCGTCCGGTCGCCGATCTGCAACTCACCGCTGCTCGGGATGTAAGCGCCACCGAGGATTTTCAGCAAGGTCGATTTGCCGGCGCCGTTCTCGCCCATCAAGGCATGAACCTGCCCCGGATGCGCGACGAAACTGATGCCATCCAGCGCTTTGACGCCGGGAAAGGTTTTGCCGATCCCGTTGAAGCGCAGGCTGGCGCCCATGCTGTGTTCTTGTGTCTGTACTTGCGCGTGCATAAAGCCACCTCATCACACCGATCAAACGGCCCGGCTACCCGGGCCGTTGCTGCGTCAGTTCCACAAACCGATTTTTTCCAGCTCTTGCTTGAAGTTCTCGCGGGTGATCAGGGTGACGTCGTCCATGGCGGTGTACTTCGGCGGCTCTTTGCCGGTGGTGACCCACTCGTACATCATCTCGGCGGTCTTGTAGCCTTCGATGTGCGGGCTCGGCAGCATCGAACCGTAGAAGCCACTGTTGGGCTTTTTCAGCTCGCCGATCGCGTCGGTGCCGTTGATGCCGATGCCGATCACGTTAGCCGCAGCAAAACCGGCGGCTTCGGTGGCGCGTACGCCGCCGAGCACGGTGTTGTCGTTCATGCCGCCGATGATCAGGTTCTTCGCCGCGCTCGGCAGTTTCACCAGCGCCGAGTTGGTGGCGTCCATGCTGCCCGGTACGTCGAGGGTCTTCAGGGCTGCGAACAGAATATGGTCTTTGGGCATGCCCGCCTCTTCGAGGGATTTGACCGAGCCGTCGGTGCGCTTCTTGCCGGTGTCGAGTTCGTTGTAGGTGTTGACCACCGCGTACGTATCTTTCCAGTCCCAGTTACGTTTCTTGGCTTCGGCGGCCATGGCGGCGCCTTGCTTCTGGCCGACTTCGAACGCGGCCATGCCCAGGTACGGCACGTCTTCCATGAACTTGCCGTTGGCGTCGACGAAGCGGTCGTCCACGGCAATTACTTTGAGGTCATTCCTTTTGGCTTTGGCCATGATCGCCGGGCCCAGGGACACGTCCGGCGGGCAGATCACGAAGCCCTTGGCACCGTTGGCCGCGAGGCTGTCGATGGCCGACAGGGTTTTTTCGCCATCCGGCACGGCAATCTTGATCAGTTCAAACCCTTTGTCCTTGGCGGCTTTCTCGGCGAAGGCCCATTCGGTCTGGAACCACGGCTCTTCGGCCTGTTTGACCAAAAAGCCGATCTTCACGGTATCGGCAGCGAGCAGTGAACTGCTCAGACTGAACGCGGTGACCGCCAGGGCGGCACTGCACAGGGTACGAATCCCGAAACGACGTTTCATAAGCTGACTCCTTGTTATTTTTTTTGAGCAATATTTGAAAAGCGTTAAAGCGGTTGAAGCGGGTTCCTGCAAAGCCTGTAGAAAATAGTCATATCGTATGATGATTGGATTTCAGACGGACTTATCCGCGCGAAAACCCAATCAGTCAGTCGTGGTACATCACCGAGCGACCACCATCGACGGTGATGCACGAGGCATTGATAAAGGGTGCTTCATCGCTTGCCAGAAACACCGCCGTCATTGCCACTTCAATCGGCTGACCGATGCGTTTGGGCGGGTGCAGATCGAAAGCGCGTTGACGCTCGGCGTGCGGATCGGCGAAACCGTTCCAGTAATCGACGTTCAATTGAGTCTCGATGTAGCCCGGCGCAATGGCGTTGACGCGAATACCCTGCGCCGCGTACTCGATGCCCAGCGCACGCGTCAGCCCGAGCAGGCCGTGCTTGGCCACCGGGTACGGGAAACAGCCGGGAATGATGTGGCTCGAATGGGTCGAGGCGATGTTGATGATGCTGCCGATGCCCTGCTCGATCATCTGCGGCAGTACCGCTTTGCAGCCATACCAGGCGCCGTCGAGGTCGATGGCAAAACAACGGCGCCAGTCCTCTTCGGTCATTTCCAGCGGATCCCGGAACACGTTGACCCCGGCGCAATTGACCAGCACGTCGATGCGGCCGTGCAACTCGACCGCGCGTCTGGCCATGGTGTGCAGGTCCTGCTGGCGCGACACATCAGCCCTGATCGCCTGAACGTCGTAGCCCTGTTGGCGCCAATGGGCTGCAACCTGCTCGACCTTCTCACCCTGAATATCGCTGATCAGCAGTTTCGCTTGCTGCGCAGCGAAGGTCGCGACGATGGCTTCGCCAATGCCTTGGGCGGCACCGGTGAGCAGCACAACTTTGTTTTTCAGACGCTCGCCCTTCGGCGGCGCGGGCACCGGCGGCAGGGTAAGTGGTTCAGCCATGGATCAGGACTCCTGTTCGCAAGCGCAAAAAAACCGGGCATCTGACGATGTCCGGTCTGGAAGGCGTTTGGAACAAAACAGGCAGGCGCGGGCAACGGTATCGGGCCGTTGCGAGACGCGGACTCCACATGGGAGTGCAATAGACATTCGCTGCATCACTTCACCTGTTTTGTTCTTTTTAAGTGTGAGTGCGTGTTACTGCTGGAGCCGACTATAAACCCGACCGCCAAATAATCTCAATATATAATTTCTCATCCCATATTTTGGGATCTAGCCTGCAAATCGCGTACAGCGTTTTCCTGCAACATCAACCCGCATCGATAGCACAGCACCGTCCAGCGGGTGGTTGCGCGGGCTCTTGGCGCTGGTGATGTAAAGGGTTTTCAGGTCTTCACCACCGAATACGCAACTGGTCGGGCGGCTGACCGGCAGATCGATTTTGCGATCAACCTTGCCTTCAGGCGTCAGTCGCAAGAGGCAGCTGCCGTCCCAACGCGCATTCCATACATAACCTTCTGCGTCCATTGCCGAACCGTCCGGGCCGCCCTGTTGATCGGGGCCGTACCAGATGTAAGCGGTGTCGAGGTTGCCGTCGGTGTGGATGAAATAGCGATAGAGGGTGCTGTCGAGGCTGTCGCCGAACAGCAGCGTTGTGCCGTCGTCGCTCCACAGCAACGTGTTGGGAATGCCCAATCCGCGCAACAACGGCGTGACGCGTTTATCCGGATCGATACGGAACAGGCCACCGGAGCGGCGGATAATCGGCAGATCTTCGCCCTGTTCGCCGATGTTGTTCTGCATGGTGCCGAGCCACAAGCAGCCCTGAGCATCACAGCGCGCTTCGTTGGGGCGGTTGCCGGGTTGCGGGTCGGCGATGCAGAACAGGGTCAGTCGCGGTTCAAGGCCGGGGGAGTCGAGATCGAGTCGATAGACGCCACTGCTGAGGGTCACCAGGGCATCGCCGCTGTTGCACGGGATGAACGCGGAAATGTGTTCTGGCATCTGCCAGATCTGCACATTCTGGCCGATCAGGCGCAGGGCTTGCTTGCCGGCAATATCAACCCAGTACAGCGCCTGGGTCGGGGCATCCCAGAAAGGGCCTTCACCGAGTTGGGCGCGGTGTTGGGTAACGGCAGTCCACGTCATGGCAATTCCTTTGGTCATTCTTGTTTTCAATGTGGGAGTGGGCTGGCCCCCACAGAGGAATGTGTGGGTTTCAGCTGGCTTTTTTGTCGGCCATGACTTGCGGGTAAAAGCGCTTGATCGCCAGATCCGCGTTATCGATCAGGGTCATGCAGGCCCACACACCGCGTGCGCAATCGCGAGCGGCGATGGCGTCGGCCATGTCTTTGTGGATCGGCAAGGTGCGGCGCAGTTCATCGGGGTCGGCGGCGGACACTTCAAACGATACCGCCAGCAATGCGCCGAGGGCCGGCACCATTTGTTCGATGAACTGGTTATGGCTGGCGGCAAGAATGCATTCGTGGAAGGACTGGTCGGCGCGGTTGTAATCCGTGCCACTGTCGACCGCACGCTCGAGAGCGTTATAGGCCAGTTGCACGGCCTGGATCTGATCAAGGGTCGCCCGCTCGCAAGCCCAGCGCACGGCCATGGGCTCAATGGTGCGGCGCAGGTCGAGCAAGTCATCGACGAAGTTTTCCGGCAGCCCGTTGCGTGACAGCCAACCGACGACTTGCGGATCGAACAGGTTCCAGCGCCGCACCGGCAATACCCGCGTGCCGACCTTTGGCCCGACTTCGAGCATGCCTTTGGCGACGAGGGTTTTGATGGCTTCGCGGATGACCGTACGACTGACGCCGAGTTGCTCGCCGAGATCAGCCTCGACCTTGATGGACTGCCCCGGCTTTACCTGGCCGGCGGCGATCCAACTGCCCAGCCAGTCAACCGTGGACGCATGAAAGCTGCTGGACATGGACACCTCAAAGCGGTTCGCGATGGGTGCCTACGCTAATCATCATACGATTGGGTGTCAAATCAGATTTTGTCAGCTAACACGAAAACCAGTGTGGGAGCGGGCTTGCTCGCTCCCACATTTGGATTTTTGTTAAGGCTCAAGACCAATGCGAAAGAACTCGCCGCCGCTCCAAACCCCGAGCCAGCGCTGGCCGTCAATTTCGCGGCTGACCGCCAGTTCTACCAATTGATAAAACACATTGCGGTGGATCAACGCCTCAAGGTTGGTTCGTACATGCACATACGGCGCAGGTTCTTGCGTGAGGGGGTCGATCTCGACGCGGATCGCATGTTCCGGCCCCGCCTCGGCGGTCTCGTCGACATTGGTGGTAAAGCGAAGCACCTGCGCCTCGCCCTCACCTTCAACCTCCACGGCAATCGCCACGAACGGTGCATCGTCGACCTTGATCCCGACCTTCTCAACCGGAGTAATCAGGAAGTAATCATCGCCATCGCGGCGGATGATCGTGGAGAACAGTTTGACCATTGGCTTTCGCCCGATCGGCGTGCCCAGGTAGTACCAGGTGCCGTCCCGGGCGATGCGCATGTCGATGTCGCCACAAAACTCCGGGTTCCACAAATGCACCGGCGGCAGGCCTTTGGTTTTGGGAATCTGTCCCAACAGGTCATTGGCTTTTTGCGGGCCACTCATGGCGTACTCCTTGGTTTATTGGTCGCCGATCCCCAGCAGGCTGCGCGCGTACTGCGCCAGTGGCGGGCCGATCAGGTCTTCAGGTTTGTTGTCGTGGAACGTCAGTAAACCGCCACGACTCTTGATCCGTGCAGTATCAATCAAATACTGGGTGCTGGTCTCGATCAACATGATCTGAATCACGCCACCGTCGATGCCGAGGCGATCCACCGCCTCCTGATCGAGCCACTCATCAGAGTTGCCGATACGGTCATCAGACTTGGCGAAACGCGTGTACAGCAAGTAGTGAGCGCCGGCATCGCGGGCTTCGCCCATCGCCTGATCGAGGCCTTCCGGCGCACGCGCGCGGCGTACCATCGGAAAGTACTCGACAAAGCCCTTGAAGGCTTCTTCAGCCACCACGTTTGGCCGCGGATAAGAACCACCCGGCGGCGCAAACGCGCCCTGAGCGATGTAGATGAACGAGTCCGGCTGAATGCGGAAGTTGTTCACACGGCGACTGTCACTGTGATCCAGCAGCCCCGCGTCGCTCATCTGATAGCGAGTGCCCTCGGCCATATCGCTGACAGTCATACAGCCGCCAAGCGCCAAAACGGCCAGCAGCAAAACCAGGCTACGCATCCTCATCCTCCAGAAGCCGGTGACGGAAAACCGGCGAATGGCCGTTGGATGCAGCTTTTGCGCCAGCTCACGAACTTTATCGAGTTATACAACGCATTGGCGAGCAAGCCCGCTCCCACAAGTGGAAGGCATTCCAAATGCGGGAGCGGGCTTGCTCGCCAATGCGGTATGTCAGCCGCCGATAATCTTCATGACAGTCGCGCCGCCAGAAAACGCGACTTCCTGCTTGTCGCCCAACGCCTTGACCAGTAAGCGCTGCAACGCCGGCAATGCCTGGTGCCGCGGTTTGTCGAGTAAATCACCGACATAGTGGCGGTTGCTCGACGACAGGCAGCCATGCAGCCAGCCAGTCGACGACAAACGCAGACGCGAACAGGTACGGCAGAACGGTACGCTTTCGTTAGCGATCACACCGAAGTTGCCCACCCCGGGAATCGCGTAACGCACGGCCGTGGCATCCACAGGCGCGTCGGTTTGCGCGTATTCGTAGCGCTCGCCAATCAGGCTCAGCAGTTGCTGCAGGCTGACGAACTGTTGCAGGAAGGCATTGGAATCTTTGGCCAGGTGGCCCATTCGCATCAGCTCGATAAAACGCAGCTCAAATCCGCGTTCCAGGCAGTAATCAAGCAACGGCATCACCTGATCGAGGTTCTGCCCCCGCAACGGCACCATGTTGACCTTGATCTTCATTCCCGCCGCTGCAGCCTGATTCATCCCATCAAGCACGGTAGCGAGATCGCCGCCACGAGCGATGCTACGGAACGCACTGGCGTCGAGGGTATCAAGGGACACGTTGATGCGCCGCAGACCGGCATCTACCAACAAAGGGAGTTTTTTCGCGAGGAGTTGACCGTTGGTCGTCAGGCTGATGTCGTCCAGGCCCATCTTGCCGACAGCCGTCATGAACGATTCGAGTTTGGGGCTGACCAGCGGTTCGCCACCGGTGATGCGCAGCCGCTCGATACCCGCGGCCTCGATCAGATACGCCACGCCGCGCGCCATGGCTTCGGCCGACAGTTCATCCTGCGCAGCCACCAGCCGCTTGCCGTCAGGCACGCAGTAGGTACAAGCGTAATTGCAGGCTGAAGTCAGACTGATCCGCAAATTGCGAAAACGCCTGCCTTGACGGTCAACGATCATGATCACTCCGGCAATAGAAAATCGAGCCGCTAAAACTTGACTCACAAATCAAGTTTTAGCAAGCCCTATGCCTGAGTATATTCCTGCGGTACTGCGTCATGTAGCGAAAACATGACGCAATAAGGCAACTGAATGGCTCAACTGCCTGGAGGGATTTCCGGATCGCGCTTGCGCTTGTTACCCATGCGCACGCCGATGTCCATCAGGAACTGGAAGAAACCTTCCTGATCTTCCAGCACATTGCTCCAGAACGGCGAGTGATACAGCGCGACTGCGCCATGCACCAGCGCCCAGGACGCGCAGTAGTGGAAGTACGGCGGCACGTCTTCGAGCTTGCCTTCGCTGATACGCCCCTTGATCAGCAAGGTCAGGCGCTCGAAGTTCGAGGCACGGATCTTGTGCAGCTCCTCGACCATCTCCGGCACCTGATTGCCCTTGACCACCTTCTCTTCGAGGCGATCGAACAGACGATAGCGCTGCGGGTCGCGCATGCGGAATTCGAAGTAGGCACGGGACAGCGCTTCTTTGTCCTTGTCGACGTCGGCCGAATGCAGCAGCTCATTCAAATCGCGCTCGTAATCGAGCATCAGGCGCAGATAAATCTCGGCCTTGGACTTGAAATGCTTGTAGATCGTGCCTTTGCCGATACCCACGGCATCAGCAATCATCTCGACGGTGACACTGTCTTCACCTTGTTCGAGGAACAGCTTGAGCGCGGTATCGAGAATTTCTTGCTCGCGGCGACGAAACTCACGGACCTTACGAGGTTCTTTGTGCATAAGAAAAGGTCTGTTGGGGTCAAAATTCGAAGCCGCGTATTATGCCTAACTTGCACAAAAATGCACGGATCATCCGACCATATCTGTGTTTCTTGTTCATTTTGCGAACGTTTGGGGGGTAATGAGAACTCAACTGAAGCAAACGTATTCCAAATTTGTTTAAAAACCCCGACCGGCTAACTGGACTGCACGCCAGACTGATCAATACTTGAACTGTCGGGCGGCATCTCCCCCAAGTGCCGGGCCGATAAAGGTACCAAAGGACCGCGTGCCTTTGTTTTACTCCTAATGGTCTTAACCCGGATTCACCCCCCAGAACCCGGGTTTTTTTTGCCTGCGATTCAGGCTTTTACATGGGCCTGCGGGAACAGACGCTTGAAGTTTTCGGTGGTCTGCTCGGCAAAACGCTCGTAGTTTTCGCCACGCAGCATCGCCAGAAACTCTGCCACTTCGCGCACGTACTGGGGCAGGTTCGGTTTGCCGCGATAAGGGACAGGCGCCAGGTACGGCGAGTCGGTTTCGACCAGCAGGCGATCGGCCGGGACTTTGCTCGCCACATCGCGCAACGCGTCAGCATTGCGGAACGTGACGATGCCGGACAAGGAAATGTAATAACCCATGTCCAACGCAGCTTTCGCCATGTCCCAATCTTCGGTAAAGCAATGCAGCACCCCTGCTTGGGGCAGCGCCGCCTCGCGCAGCAGCGCAAGGGTATCGGCGCGGGCACCGCGGGTGTGGATGATCACCGGTTTGCCGGTCTGCTGCGCGGCCTGCAAGTGCAGACGGAACGACTCTTGCTGCAGCTCGGCGGCTTCCGGTTCGTAGTGGTAATCCAGACCGGTTTCACCAATCGCCACCACTTTCGGATGATTGAGTTCGTGCAACAGCCAGTCCAGCGCTGGCGCCGCGCCAGGCTGTACGTCCAGCGGATGCACGCCAACCGAGCAATCAATGTCGTCATAACGCTCAGCAAGGGCTTTGACGTCGGCAGCGTTATCGGCACTCACGCCGATGCACAGAAAGTGCCCGACCCCGCGCTCGCGAGCGGCATCCAGTGCAGCATCCAGCGAGCCGTCATGGGCAGCGAGGTCAAGGCGATCAAGGTGACAATGGGAATCTACGAGCATAAAAAGGCAGCTACTTACATCGTATGAGTGGGACGGTCGGATTTCAGCGCTCCGGCCAGATGGGTTTCGATGCGACTACGGGCCGTGTTGTCGCCCTCGTTGAACTGAACGCCGACACCGGCGGCGCGGTTGCCTTGCGCACCTTTGGGGGTGATCCAGGCGACCTTGCCGGCGACCGGAATCTTTTCCGCTTCATCCATCAGGTTCAGCAGCATGAACACCTCATCGCCCAACTTGTAGCTCTTGTTGGTCGGGATGAACAGACCACCGTTCTTGATGAACGGCATATAAGCGGCATAAAGCACGGATTTGTCCTTGATGGTCAGGGACAAAATGCCGTTGCGCGGCCCGGGGCTGACAGGTTCGTTCATGTTGACCTCCACTGCTGATGCTCAGAGTCTAGGTACACATTCTTATCTTTGGCCAGGCAATCCCGCCCATTGCACCAACAACGCCTCCAGCAACAGTGTCGGGTTGAGGTTGGCCTTGCTCAGGACTTTCTGCCGCTGGGCGAGAATCCAGTCCTGAATATCGAGGACTTTGCCCTGCGCACTTTTCTGCGCGAGGTACTGCACAACCTTACGCATATCGGTCAGGCCAAGACCGGCTTCGTCCTGCGTCAGTTGATAACGCAAGATCAGGCTCGACCAATCGCAAAACCAATCGAACAGACGCAGCATTGGAATGCTTTTCCATTCTTCGGCCAGTTGCGTCGGCGATTGCTGCTGCTTGAGCAGCTTCTTCACACCTTCGACCACTTGCGCGCGCTGATCGCGCACACCTTGAGACTGAAGGCTGACCGCCGCCAATGGCGAGCCCGCCGCCAACGTCAACAGCTCGACACGCTCCTCTGCGGAACATTCCGGCAGCGCCTGAGCCAGCCATTGCAGGCTCATCGCCTCACTCGGCAACGGACAGGCCTGCTGCACGCAGCGACTCTTGATCGTTGGCAACAAACGGCTCGGCTGGTGACTGACCAACAGCAATACCGTGTCGCCGGAAGGCTCTTCAAGACTTTTGAGCAAGGCGTTTGCGGCGTTGATGTTCATCGACTCCACCGGCTCGACCAACACCACCTTGCGTCCGCCCAGTTGCGCGGTCTGCACCACGAAGCTGACCAGATCACGCACCTGATCGACCTTGATTGCCTTGTCGGCCTCTTCCGGTTCGAGGATGTAATTGTCCGGGTGGCTGCCAGCCTTGAGCAGCAAGCAGGATTTGCACTCACCGCAGGCTTCAGGCGTCGGACGCTGGCACAACAGGCTGGCCATTAGCCGCTCCGCCAAGGCCCGCTTACCGATACCGGCCGGGCCATGTAGCAGATAGGCGTGGGCGTGCTGGCTACGTCCGGCCAGATGCTGCCAGAGGCTGTCTTGCCACGGATAAGCCTCAGCCACGGCTCAGCTCCAGCAAACGCGGCAGCAATGTATCCAGCGATTGCTGGACTTGTGCCAACGGCTGACCGGCATCGATCCGCACGTAACGCGAAGGATCGGCTTCAGCACGCTTGAGAAACGCGCCGCGCACCGCTTCGAAAAATGCCCGTCCTTCAAGCTCGAAACGATCCAGACGCCCCCGCGCACTGGCACGGGCCAGGCCGATTTCCACCGGCAGATCGAAAATCAGCGTCAGATCCGGGCGCAGATCACCCTGTACGAAGGTTTCCAGCGTCGCGATACGCTCCAGCGACAAACCGCGACCAGCGCCCTGATAGGCATATGTCGAATCAGTGAACCGGTCACACAACACCACTGCACCACGGGCCAGAGCCGGACGGATCACTTCAGCCAGATGCTGGGCACGCGCGGCGAAAACCAGCAACAGCTCGGCATCCGGATTCATGACTTCGTCGGCCGGCGCCAGCAGCACGTCGCGAATCCGTTCGGCCAGCGCAGTACCGCCGGGCTCACGGGTCAACAGCACCTCGATACCGGCGGCGCGCAGGCGCTCTGCCAGGTATTCGCGGTTGGTGCTCTTGCCGGCGCCTTCCGGGCCTTCCAAGGTAATAAACAAGCCAGTCACAGGCAGTCCTTAATCAAAGTCATTGCGTGTCTTGTGGTGCCGCAGCGTCCGGTGCAGCCTCCTGAGGCGAAACCTGCGGCGGCGACTCAGGCGCAGTTTGCGGTGATGCTGCAGGTTTCGCTTCATCGGATTCCGGAGCCGCCTCAGGCGTGACTGCTGGCGCCGGACTGGAGCGGTAATCGGCGCGTCGCTTGAGCTGGAACTCGCGCACCGCACGATTATGTGCATCGAGGTCGTCAGAGAAGACATGGCTGCCGTCGCCACGTGCGACGAAGTAAAGACTGGTGCCCTCCACCGGGTTCAACGCAGCGTGAATCGCTTCACGCCCAACCATTGCAATCGGCGTCGGCGGCAGGCCAGGAATCACGTAGGTGTTATAAGGCGTCGGCTCTCGCAAATGAGCACGGGTCAGCTTGCCGGTGTAACGATCGCCCAAGCCATAAATCACTGTTGGATCGGTCTGCAATTGCATGCCCACCGCCATCCGACGCACAAAGACGCCGGCAATCTGACCGCGTTCCTGCGGCACGCCGGTTTCCTTCTCAACCAGCGAGGCCATGATCAGCGCTTGATAAGGCTCACTGTAAGGTGCGTCGGCGGAGCGATTTTCCCACTCCTTGGCCAATACTTCGTCGAGACGATCAAAGGCCTTTTTCAGCAGTTCGGTATCGGACATGCCGCGCTCGAAGCGGTAGGTATCAGGGAAGAAACGACCTTCCGGGAACAACCCCTTGTGGCCGATCTTCGCCATGACGTCGCTGTCGCTAAGACCATTGAGGGTGTGCTCGATTTTTTCGTCTTTGGCCAACGCCGCGCGCACTTGATGGAAATTCCATCCTTCAACCAACGTCAGGCTGTACTGAACCACCTCCCCACGCTTCCACAAGTCGATCAGACCATCGACAGTCATGCCCGGCTGCATGCGGTATTCACCGCTGTGGATTGGCGTACCGGCAAGATTGAACCGCCAATAAACCCGTAGCCAGAATGCGTCCTTGATGACGCCATCGGTTTCGAGCTCGAGGAAAGTCCGGGTCGGTGTGGAACCTTTCGGCACATCCAGCAGCTCTTCCTGCGTGATGTTCAGAGGCTGCTCCAGTGCGGAGTGAATCTTCCAGGCGCTGGCGCCCAACAGCAACCCTGCCAGAACCAATCCGGTTTCCAGCAGCAGCAAAAGTTTACGTCTCACGAATCAGGCATCCAGTAGGGCGCGGGCAATGGTTTGCAGTTTACGGGTGAGCGGGCCAACCGGCCAGCTCAGCGCAGCGTAGGCACGTACCGGCCAAACGCCATAAACGCTATTGCAGAGAAAGACTTCATCGGCCCATTGCAGCTGTTCAAGGCTGATATCGGCGATTTGTGTGGGGATGGTCAAAGACTCGGCCTGAAACAATATTTCGGCGCGCATCACACCAGCCACGCCGCAACGCTTCAAATCAGGTGTGATCAACACCCCATCACGCACCAGAAACAGGTTGCTGAACACCCCTTCGATGACTCGACCGGCCTGATCGAGCATCAAGCCTTCAGCGTGTTCGCTGTCCTGCCATTCGGCGCGGGCGATGACTTGTTCCAGGCGATTGAGGTGTTTCAGACCCGCCAACAAGGGCTGGCTGGCCAATCGCGTGCTGCAAGGAAAGAGGCGAATGCCAAGTTGCGCGTGGACAGCGGGGTAAGCGGCAGGAGGGTTGCCTTGCAGAATGCGTCGACCCTGCGCCGCAGGATCTGGCGCATAACCGCGCAAACCATCGCCCCGCGTGAGGATAAGCTTGAGCACGCCCTCGCCCATCGCCGCCGCATAGCTCAGCAGCTCTTGGCGAATCAGTTCGATGTCGGTCGCAATGGCCAGACGCGAACAGCCATCGGCCAGTCGCGCCAGATGCCGATCCAACAGCACCGGCTGGCCGCCACGCACGGCAACGGTCTCGAACAGACCATCGCCGTAAGCCAGGCCGCGATCTTTCAGCGACAGCGTGTCAGCCGGTTGACCGTCGACCCAGCAGTCCATCAACCTGCGAACCGGCGGAACGCCAAGGTACCGTTGGTACCGCCAAAACCGAAGGAGTTGGACAGCACGACGTCGATATCCATGTTGCGCGCAGTGTGCGGCACAAAATCGAGATCGCAGCCTTCGTCGGGCTCTTCAAGGTTAATCGTCGGTGGTGCCACCTGGCCGTTGATTGCCAGCACGCTAAAGATCGCTTCGACCGCGCCCGCCGCACCCAACAGGTGACCGGTCATGGACTTGGTAGAACTGACCGCCATTTTGTAGGCGTGATCACCGAACACGGTCTTGATTGCGTTGGCTTCGGCAAGATCGCCAGCCGGCGTCGAAGTGCCGTGGGCGTTGATGTACTGCACTTGATCGGCATTGATCTTCGCGTCACGCAGTGCATTGGTGATGCAGCGGGCTGCACCGGCGCCGTCGGCGGGCGGCGAAGTCATATGGAACGCGTCGCCGCTGGTACCGAAACCAATCAGCTCGGCATAGATGGTCGCGCCACGAGCCTTGGCATGTTCGAGCTCTTCGAGGACCAACGCACCGGCACCGTCGGACAGCACGAAACCATCACGGCCCTTGTCCCAAGGACGGCTGGCACGGGCCGGCTCGTCATTGCGGGTCGACAGCGCACGGGACGCGCCGAAGCCACCCATGCCCAGACCGCACGCCGCCATTTCGGCACCGCCGGCGATCATCACGTCGGCTTCGTCATACATGATGTTGCGCGCCGCCATACCAATGCAGTGCGTACCGGTGGTACACGCGGTGGCGATGGCGTAGTTAGGTCCCTGTGCCCCCAGATGGATCGACAGGAAACCGGAAATCATATTGATGATCGAGCCTGGCACAAAGAACGGTGAAATTCGGCGCGGCCCCGTCTCATGCAGGGTACGGCTGGTTTCTTCAATGTTGGTCAGGCCGCCGATACCCGAACCCATGGCGACGCCAATGCGTTCACGGTTGGCGTCAGTGACTTCCAGACCGGCATTGCGCACGGCTTGAAAGCCTGCGGCGAGGCCGTACTGAATGAACAGGTCAAGCTTGCGCGCTTCCTTGACCGACAGGTATTCCTCGACATTGAAGCCCTTTACCGAGCCGCCAAAGCGGGTGGAATAGGCAGAAAGGTCGGTGTGTTCGATCAGACCAATGCCACTACGGCCAGCCAGAATGCCCTGCCAACTGCTCGGCACATCCGTGCCCAGTGGCGACAACATACCCATACCGGTGACTACGACGCGTCTACGCGACACAGCACTCTCCTTTTTCAAATGACGATTTTGCATCAGGCCTAAAGAAAAAACCGCACGCCATGATGGCAGTGCGGTTTTTCCATGACAGCAAGCAACGATTACAAACTATTACGCCTGGTGGCTGGTAACGTAATCGATTGCAGCTTGTACTGTAGTGATCTTCTCAGCTTCTTCGTCAGGGATTTCGGTCTCGAATTCCTCTTCCAGAGCCATCACCAGCTCAACGGTGTCAAGGGAGTCGGCACCCAGGTCTTCAACGAAGGAAGCAGTGTTAACCACTTCTTCTTCTTTAACGCCCAGTTGCTCGGCGACGATTTTCTTGACGCGCTCTTCGATGGTGCTCATACCTTGTTTTCACTCCTAATGGACAAATTCAGGCAGCTGGCCGGTGGGTAAGTGTATAGAAAGACTTTTCAGCTTTTCAACTGAAAGCTTCACTCCTCAAACCCTGCAGCCCTCTGTCTATAAATAGATTGCAGCTTTATAACGGATTTTAGACAGCTCGTATGACATTTTTTTGAAGCAATCCGTCACATTTTACTCACATGTACATCCCACCGTTCACCGGGATTGTAGCCCCAGTAACGTATGCCGCACCGTCGGATGCAAGAAAAGCGACCACAGACGCGATCTCTTGAGCTTGCCCCAGACGACCCAGCGGAATCTGCGTCTGCAAGGCTTCACGCTGTGCTTCAGGCAGTTCGCGGGTCATATCGGTGTCGATAAACCCTGGGGTTACCGAGTTGACCGTAATCGAACGCGAACCGACTTCACGCGCCATTGCACGGCTGAAACCTTCCAGACCGGCCTTGGCGGCTGCATAGTTTACTTGGCCTGCGTTGCCCATGGCACCCACCACCGAGCCAATACTGATAATTCGTCCCCAACGCGCCTTGGTCATGCCACGCAGAACGCCCTTGGACAGGCGATACAGACTGTTCAGATTGGTATCGATCACGTCGTACCATTCATCGTCTTTCATGCGCATCATCAGGTTATCGCGGGTGATACCGGCATTATTGACCAGGATTGCCGGCGCACCGAACTGCTCCTGAATGCTCGCCAGTACACTGCTGACCGATTCGTCACTGGTGACGTTGAGTTCCAGACCGGTACCCTGAATGCCATGTTCTTTCAGAGTAGCGGAGATAGCCTCGGCACCCTTGGCAGAAGTTGCGGTACCAATGACGGTAGCGCCCTGACGACCCAGTTCCAGTGCGATGGCCTGGCCGATACCGCGGCTTGCACCGGTGACCAGTGCAACTTTACCTTGCAGACTCATGCAAGCTTCTCCTGATTCAGGCTTGCGCTGCGCGAGCGGCAGCGAAAGCGTCTGGGGTATTGAGGTTGGAAGTCGCAACGCCTTCGGCGCAACGTTTGTTCAGACCGGCAAGCACCTTGCCCGGCCCGCATTCGACCAGATTGGTCGCGCCTTTCGCAGCCAGAGTCTGTACCGACTCGACCCAGCGAACTGGCTTGTAGAGTTGTTCGAGCAGATCACGCTTGAGGGTTTCCAGATCGACCGGCACTTGCGCGCTGACGTTCTGTACCACAGGGATCTGCGGCGCCTGCCAGTCAATGGCGGCGATGGCTGCGGCAAAGCGTTCGGCAGCCGGACGCATCAGCTCGCAGTGCGACGGCACGCTTACCGGCAAGGGCATGGCACGCTTGGCGCCACGCGCCTTGCAGCCTTCAATGGCACGCTCGACAGCCGCCCTGGCACCCGCAATAACCACCTGGCCCGGCGAGTTGAAGTTGACGGCGCTGACCACTTCGCCTTGCGCCGCTTCAGCACAGGCTGCGAGCACGTCGGCGTCTTCCAGGCCAAGGATGGCAGCCATGCCACCCTGCCCGGCCGGTACGGCCTCCTGCATCAACTGACCACGGCGCTCAACGAGCTTCACCGCGTCAGCCAGCTTCAGGCTACCTGCAGCAACCAGCGCACTGTATTCACCCAGGCTATGACCGGCAACGAAAGCTGGACGCACGCCACCTTCAGCCAGCCACAGACGCCAAAGGGCAATCGATGCAGTCAGAATGGCCGGCTGGGTTTTATCGGTTTGATTGAGCAGCTCTTCCGGCCCTTGCTGGGTCAGCGCCCAAAGGTCATAGCCCAGAGCATCGGATGCTTCTTTGAAAGTTTCGAGGATCAATGGATGTTGCGCGCCCAACTCGGCCAGCATGCCGAGGGACTGCGAACCCTGTCCTGGAAAGACGAATGCGAGGGAAGCAGACATGTAACAAGCCCCTAATGATCTTGTCGTCGAATAATGACGCCCCACTTGGGGACGCAAGAAACTGACAGTTGGATGGCCCTTTGAACCGGGCGGTCACATTTAAGCATTGTCCGACGAAAACGCCTAAGACAACAAATCCTCCAGACGACCGTGGAGACGCTCCGGCAGGTTCTCCTGAATCTCGATCAACGCGCGCTCGATAGCACTCTGAAAGCCTTGAACCCCGGCCGACCCGTGACTTTTCACCACAATGCCCTGCAAACCCAGAAAGCTTGCGCCGTTATGTCGCGCCGGCGCCAGATCAGCCTGCAAGCGCTTCATCAATGGCAACGCCAAGGCACCGACAGCGCGCGTGGCGAGGTTACGCCTGAACAGCTCCTCGATACGCGCCGCGATCATCGTCGCCAGCCCTTCGCTGGACTTGAGCAGGATATTGCCGACAAAGCCATCGCATACCACCACGTCCGCCTCGCCGCGATAAAACCCATCGCCCTCGACAAACCCGATGTAGTTAATCCCTCGCGCCGCTTGCAACAAGGTGGCTGCCAGCTTGACTTGCTGATTACCCTTGATGTCTTCGGTGCCAATGTTCAACAACGCCACGCGCGGACGGGCGATGCCCAGTGTCTGCGCCGCCACCGAGCCCATCACAGCGAACTGCAAAAGATGCTCGGCACTGCAATCGACATTGGCGCCCAGATCAAGCAACTGGCAATACCCCTTCTGTGTCGGGATCGCCGCAACCATGGCTGGCCGATCAATGCCAGGCAACGTTTTGAGGACAAATCGCGACAGCGCCATCAACGCCCCTGTATTGCCAGCACTGACACAGGCCTGAGCCTTGCCATCACGCACCAACTCCAAGGCGACACGCATCGACGAATCCGGCTTGCCACGCAAGGCTTGGGTCGGTTTCTCGTCCATTGTGATGACTTCAGACGCCGCAACAATTGTCAGGCGCGCGCGATCGGCAGCCGATTGGCCGTTGATCAATTCTTCAAGAAGGGAGGGTTGACCGACGAGGGTCAGGTACAGCGAGGGCGTAGCAGAAAGGCAAGCAAGGCTGGCCTGAACAATGCTGCGGGGACCGAAGTCCCCGCCCATTGCGTCAATCGCGATGACTTGAGCGGACAAGTGATTACTCGTCAGCGCCCTTGTCGATCACTTTACGGCCACGGTATACGCCTTCTGGCGATACGTGGTGACGCAGGTGAACTTCACCGGTGGTTTTTTCTACAGACAGGGTGCTAGCCTCGAGAGCGTCGTGCGAACGGCGCATGTCACGGGCAGAGCGGGATTTTTTGTTCTGCTGAACAGCCATAATTGATTAACTCCTAAACGTTTGGGTCACGCTTTAACTGCGCCAATACACTGAACGGGTTGGACCGCGTTACCTCGTCCTCGCTCGGTTCGGGCTCATCTGCTCCCGCCGGCTGCTGGCATTCTTCCGGATGATGAGCAGGCACAATGGGCAAGGCGAGCAGAAGCTCCTCCTCGATCAGTGACTGCAGATCCAATGGATCTTCGCCCAGTTCCAGCACGTCATAACCTTTCGGTAACGACTGGGTATTCGCACCCTCCTTCACCACGGCGTAACTGCATTCGCTGTGGATCGGCAGGGTGACCAGCTCAAGACAACGCTGGCAAACCATTTTGACTTCGGTGTCGATAAAGCTGTGGATCACCACAGATTTACGTTCATCTCGTTCAAAAACGAATTTGGCCTGCACCGTACCGACATTGTCGGAAAGCGGGTCGCAGAGTCTCTTCAAATCGGCCAGCAGCAGTTCACCTTGAAGGGTGGTGCCACGGTCAGCCAATTTGCGCGGGTCAACGTGAGGTGGAATCGGGTCATTCAACATAGGCGCAGCATTATAGGGATGCACCCACCCATGTCAAAGGAAATTGTGCCCTGTCCGTCACTTGCACGCCTGCGCTAGAATCCACACCTCCCTCAGGAGACGCGAATGCTGCCTTTATTACTCGCTTCAAGCTCGACTTATCGCCGCGAATTACTTGCCCGCCTGCACTTGCCGTTCACCTGCACTTCGCCGGATATCGACGAAAGCCACCGCCCCGGCGAGCCGGCGATCGAACTGGTCAAACGCCTCGCCGAACAAAAAGCCCGAGCATTGGCCCACAACCACCCCGCTCATCTGATTATCGGCTCCGATCAAGTCGCCGTGTTCGGCGAGCAGATCATCGGCAAGCCGCACACCTTCGAGAAAGCCTGCGAGCAACTGATGGCTGCCAGTGGTGCCAGCGTGACCTTCCTCACCGGCCTCGCCCTGCTCAACAGCCAGACCGGCCAATGCCAGGTCGACTGCGTGCCGTTCACCGTACATATGCGGCAACTCGATCTGGCGCGCATCGAGCGTTACCTGCGCATCGAGCAACCCTACGACTGCGCCGGCAGCTTCAAGGCCGAAGGCCTGGGCGTGAGCCTGTTCCAGTCCACCGAAGGCCCGGACGCCACCAGCCTGATCGGCTTGCCACTGATTCGCCTGATCGACATGCTGCTGGCTGAGGGAATGCAGATCCCTTAAAGCAAAAGATCGCAGCCTTCGATAGCTCCCAGGAACTGCCGCAGACTGCGATCTTTTGATCTTTAAAACAACTCAGCGCAACGAAGGACCGTGGAACCCCATCCACATCGCCAACTGCTCAGCAACGCTTGCACCAAGCTTCTTCGAGAAGCGATCGAACGGCGATTCCTGAACAGTGAAGTCAACCAGTTCTTTCTCACCGATCACGTCACGCGCCACCGAACTGGCGCTACCCAAGCCATCGATCAAGCCCAATGGCAGCGCCTGCTCACCCGACCAGACCAGCCCGGAGAACAGCTCCGGATGCTCTTTATCCTTCAGGCGATCGCCGCGCCCTTGCTTGACGCTATTGATGAACTGCTTGTGCGTGGTATCCAGCACACTTTGCCAGAACGCGGTTTCTTCAGGTTTCTGCGGCTGGAACGGATCAAGGAACGACTTGTGCTCGCCCGAGGTGTAGGTGCGACGCTCAACACCCAGTTTCTCCATGGTGCCAACAAAACCGTATCCAGCAGCGGTCACACCAATGGAACCCACCAGACTCGCCTTATCGGCATAGATCTGATCCGCCGCACTGGCAATGTAATAGGCACCGGACGCACCGAGATCGGAAATCACCGCATACAGCTTGGTGTCCGGGTGCAGACCGCGCAAACGCTTGATCTCGTCATAGACATACCCCGACTGCACCGGACTACCGCCAGGACTGTTGATACGCAGGATGACACCCTTGACTTTCTTGTCTTCGAACGCTGCGCGCAAGGCGCCGACAATGTTGTCAGCACTGGCCGATTCCTTATCGGCGATCACGCCGGCAACATCGATCAGCGCGGTGTAGTTCGTGCCGCGAGCGGCGCTCTTTTCCATATCCATCAGCGGCGTGAACAGGATCAACGCAACAAACAGATAAACAAACGTCAGAAGCTTGAAGAAAATCCCCCAACGCCGCGAGCGACGTTGCTCCTGCACACCGGCGAGCAGAGTCTTTTCCAACAGCTTCCAGCTTTTCTCGTCACCGCCGTCGGCACTTGCCTTGGCCGGTGCCTTCCATTCGTCGGTCATGCCATTCACCCCAGCAAAAACGTATTAGGCCCGCTGCCCCAGCCAGGCATGCAATTCGGAAAAACGATCGATCGACAGACGCGGCTCGAACTGCTGCAGTGATTCAATCGATTGCGCGCCATAACTGACCGCCACCGACTCCATCCCCGCGTTACGCGCCATTAATAGATCGAAGGACGAGTCCCCCACCATCAGCGCCTGCTCCGCACGCACACCGCAATGAGCAAGAATCTGCTCCAGCATCAGAGGGTGCGGTTTACTCGCAGTTTCATCGGCAGCACGGGTAATGTCGAAATACTCTTCCCAGCCATTAGCCTTGAGCACCCGATCCAGTCCGCGACGATTCTTGCCGGTCGCGATTGCCAGGTGATAACCCTGCTCGCGAAAGGATGCCATCGACTCGACGACACCCTCGAACAACGGCGAAGGCACGGCTTCTGCAGCGATGTAGTGATCTGCGTAATACTCGCGGAACGCAACCATTTCGGTATCGCTGATCTCGGGGTACAACGTGCGAATCGCCTCGGGCAAACCCAGGCCAATGATGCCCTTGACGGCAAAGTCATCGCGCAACTCGAAACCGGACCGCCCGGACGCGGAATGCATCGCCTCGACAATCCGGCCAATGGAATCGGCCAGCGTACCGTCCCAATCGAAAATCAGCAGTTTGTAATCAGGGTGCGGCACTCAGGCGCTCCACAGTCTTGGCCCACATTTCATCGACCGGGGCCTGCAAGGTCAGCTTGCCACCGTCAGGCAACGGCACGGTCAGCATGTAAGCGTGCAGAAAAAGGCGCTTGCCGCCCAGATCGCGGATTTCCTTGGTGAAATCGTCATCACCGTACTTGCTGTCGCCAGCAATGCAATGCCCGGCGTGCAGGGTGTGGACGCGAATCTGGTGGGTACGACCGGTAACAGGCTTGGCCTCGACCATGGTGGCGAAATCGCCGAAGCGGCGCAGCACCTTGAACACAGTCAGGGCTTCTTTGCCCTCGTCGTTGACTTCAACCATGCGCTCACCGGAACGCAGGTTGCTCTTGAGCAATGGCGCACTGACCTGCTTGATCGAGGTCGCCCAATTACCACGAACCAGCGCCATGTAGCGCTTGTCGACACCATCGCCACGCAATTTTTCGTGCAAGTGACGCAGCATGCTGCGTTTCTTGGCAATCATCAGCAAGCCGGAAGTGTCACGATCGAGACGATGGACCAGTTCCAGCTCCTTTGTATCGGGACGCAACTGACGAAAGGCTTCGATCACGCCGAAATTCAGACCGCTGCCACCATGAACCGCAATGCCGGCGGGCTTGTTGATCACGATCAGCGCCTTGTCTTCGTAGACGATCGATGCTTCCAGACGCTGCAACAGTCCCTGGGCCAAAGGCACCGGTTCATCACGCTCCGGCACGCGAACCGGCGGCACGCGCACGATATCGCCGGCCTGCAGTTTGTATTCAGGCTTGATCCGTCCCTTGTTCACGCGCACTTCGCCTTTACGCAAAATGCGGTAAATCAAGGTCTTGGGCACGCCTTTGAGCCGGGCGAGGAGAAAGTTGTCGATTCGTTGGCCGGCATACTCCGGCGAGACTTCAAGCAATTGAACGCCTGGAGTCGAAGGGGCAGTAGTTGTCATGCCGCGGATGATAACAATTTTTATGGAATTGAAGCACTTAATCATTGCTGCTATAGTCGCGAACGCCGCCAAAAGCGGCCTGGGCAGCGGAACCACGGTCAAAAACCGGCCCTGACCAACGCAATTCACCAGGACGCGAGGCCGTCCTACGGGGCTTTCGCTACGTAACGGTGGAGTTTGCAGTTGTAACAAGCGCAGGTGACATGAGGCCTGAATTACACCGCCGAGCAGAGTTTTTACTCGTCTGGCAGGCAGATATTCACGGCCAGTTCACAAAGTGCAGTCAGCTGCGAATGACCCCGAGCGAACGCTTCGGAAACATCGCCTAAATTAGCCATGATGCGTGACCTCCCCTTTCGGAGTTCACGGTAAATGCCAACCCGCTGCGGATTCTGCGCGCGGCAGCACCCGAATTATCAGGGATACGTGTAGGGTGGAGATGCACAACCGCTGGACTGTGTAGCAATAGGCTTTATCAAGACGCTTCATCTCGTCCACAGCCACTGGTTGATTCCTCCTCCTGACTGAGTGCTTAAGTAGCCACAGCAAGCAGGACGCGTACGTCGCGGTATCGGCCCAATTGGTCGCACATCGCTGGACACGGGAATGGCCAACCACTCCCGACGCACCTGACACCGACCGTGAGAAGTCGTGTGTGCCGAACGCCGTTTCCGGCAGCCCGGAAACCGACGGTACTACATGAAAAGAATGCTGATTAACGCAACTCAACCCGAAGAGTTGCGTGTTGCACTGGTAGATGGCCAACGCCTCTACGACCTGGACATCGAATCCGGTGCACGCGAGCAGAAGAAGGCCAACATCTATAAAGGCCGCATCACTCGCATCGAACCAAGCCTTGAGGCTGCCTTTGTCGATTTTGGCTCCGAGCGCCACGGCTTCCTGCCCCTCAAAGAAATCTCCCGCGAATACTTCAAGAAAGCCCCCGAAGGCCGCGTCAACATCAAGGACGTCCTGAGCGAAGGCCAGGAAGTCATCGTTCAGGTTGAAAAAGAAGAACGTGGCAACAAGGGCGCAGCCCTGACCACCTTCATCAGCCTGGCCGGTCGTTACCTGGTGCTGATGCCGAACAACCCGCGTGCCGGCGGTATCTCCCGTCGCATCGAAGGCGAAGAGCGCAACGAACTGCGTGAAGCACTGAACGGCCTGGTTGCCCCGGCCGACATGGGTCTGATCGTGCGCACTGCAGGCCTTGGCCGCAGCAGCGAAGAAATGCAGTGGGACCTCGACTACCTGCTGCAACTGTGGACCGCCATCAAAGAAGCCTCGCTGGATCGCTCCGCGCCATTCCTGATTTACCAGGAAAGCAACGTGATCATCCGCGCGATCCGCGATTACCTGCGCCAGGACATCGGCGAAGTGCTGATCGACAGCGTTGAAGCCCAGGACGAAGCCCTGACTTTCATCCGCCAGGTAATGCCGCAGTACGCCAGCAAGATCAAGCTGTACGAAGACAGCGTTCCGCTGTTCAACCGTTTCCAGATCGAAAGCCAGATCGAGACCGCCTTCCAGCGCGTCGTCGAACTGCCTTCCGGCGGTTCCATCGTTATCGATCCGACCGAAGCGCTGGTGTCCATCGACATCAACTCGGCGCGCGCCACCAAAGGCAGCGACATCGAAGAAACCGCTCTGCAGACCAACCTTGAAGCGGCTGAAGAAATCGCCCGTCAGTTGCGCCTGCGCGACATCGGCGGCCTGATCGTCATCGACTTCATCGACATGACCCCTGCCAAGAACCAGCGCGCCGTGGAAGAGAAAGTCCGCGAATGCCTGGAAGCCGACCGCGCTCGCGTGCAGATCGGCCGTATCTCGCGCTTCGGCCTGCTGGAAATGTCCCGTCAGCGCCTGCGCCCATCCTTGGGCGAAAGCAGCGGCATCGTCTGCCCGCGTTGCAACGGCACCGGCATCATCCGTGACGTTGAATCGCTGTCGCTGGCGATCCTGCGCCTGATCGAAGAAGAAGCCCTGAAAGACCGCACTGCCGAAGTTCGCGCCCAGGTGCCGATCCCGGTGGCTGCGTTCCTGCTCAACGAAAAACGCAACTCGATCACCAAGATCGAACTGCGCACTCGTGCCCGTATCGTCATCCTGCCAAACGACCACCTCGAAACGCCGCACTTCGAAGTTCAGCGTTTGCGTGATGACAGCCCGGAAGCCGCGACCAACCAGTCCAGCTACGAAATCGCCGCTGCCGCTGCCGACGTCGAAGAAGTCCAGCCAGCCGCCGCAACCCGCACCCTGGTTCGCCAGGAAGCCGCGGTCAAGACCGCACCAGCCCGCGCCAACGCTCCGGTTCCGACCGAAGTGGCCGCACCTGCTGCACCAGCACCAGCTCCAGTGGCCGCGCCAGAGCCAAGCCTGTTCAAAGGTCTGGTGAAGTCGCTGGTCAGCCTGTTCGCGACCAAAGAAGAGCCCGCCGCGCCGGTGGTCGTTGAAAAACCAGCTACCGAGCGTCCAGCCCGCAACGAAGAACGTCGCAACGGTCGCCAGCAGAGCCGCAACCGTAATGGTCGTCGCGATGAAGAGCGCAAGCCGCGCGAAGAACGTGCACCGCGCGAAGAACGTGCACCTCGCGAAGCTCGCACTGAAGCGCCAGCCGCCCGCGAAGAACGCGCACCTCGCGCACCTCGTGAAGAACGCGCCCCACGTGCGCCGCGTGAAGACCGCAAGCCTCGTGGCGAGCGTGAAGAACGTGTACGCGAACTGCGCGAGCCACTGGATGCCGCTCCAGTAGCCGCCGCTGCCACCGTTAATGCAGAAGAGCGTCCGGCCCGCCAGCCTCGCGAAGAGCGCGCACCGCGCCCGCCGCGCGAAGAGCGTCAACCGCGTGCAGAGCAGGCCGCTGCTGCCGTCGTTGAAGACGAAGTGATCACCAATGAAGAGCAACTGCCGGAAGATGGTTCGGAGAACGCCGAAGGCGATCGTCCACGTCGTCGCTCCCGCGGCCAGCGTCGTCGCAGCAACCGTCGCGAGCGTCAGCGTGATGCCAACGGCAACGTGATCGAAGGATCGGAAGAATCCGAGTCCGGCGAAAACGCTGAAGCACCAAGCGCTGCCGATCTGGCCGCTGGCCTGGCTGTTACCACCGCCGTCGCCAGCAGCGTCATCAGCGCTCCGGCTGAAGCGCAAGCCAACGAGCAAGCCGAACGCGCCACTGCCGCTACACTGGAAACTGCTCCAGTTGAAGCACCGGTGGTTGAAGCAACCACTCCGGTGGAAGTGACGGCGGCTCCGGAAGTCGAAGTGGCACCGGTTCGCGAAATTCAAGCCCAGGTTGAAGCCCAGCCTCAGATTGAAATCGCTGCCGAACCTGCTTTCGTAGCCCAAGAGCCCGTTGTCGTTGCAGAGCCGGTTATCGAAACCGTCGCTGAAAACGTGACCGAAAGCGTGCGTGAAGTTCGCGAAGAGCAAACTGCATTCAACTGGGTTGCAGAGCCAACCGTAGCCGAAGCGCCAGCGCCTGCTGCTGAAGCTGAAGTGCCACAAGCCACGGTGTCCGAGCCAGTGGTTGCCGCTGCCGAACCTGCTCCAGCGCCGGTCGTCGAAGCGCCAGTGGTTGCCCAAGCCCCAGCGGTTGAAGCGCCTGTAGTCAGCGCGCTGACGCCAAACGGCCGCGCTCCAAACGATCCACGCGAAGTGCGTCGTCGCAAGCGCGAAGAAGAACGTCTGCAGAAGGAAGCTGAACTGGCTGCCGTAGCTGCTCCTGCGGCTGAAGTGGTCGAGGCAGCTCCTGCCCCGGCTGCTGAAGAAGTCGTCGTTGAAGCAGCCATTGCTGAAGCGCCTCGCTCCGTTCAGGACGCGGCCGAGCATCACGAAGAGGCCCAGGAAAAAGAACACGAGCCTAAACCCCTCGTCTGATTCCAAAAGCCAATAAAAAGCCCCGCCTGAATATTCAGGCGGGGCTTTTTTTATGCTCACCGATTACCGTACCGGGATTGCGTGAAGAACAAAAAAAAGCCCGATCTCGCTAAAGCGTTCAATCGGGCTACAGCACTCAGGAGCAATAAGTGCAAAGGGAGGTTCGATGCGCGTAAAACCTTGAAGGGGTTGCGCCAGAGCACTAGAACATCCAGTGATTATCTGGCGATTAACCTATCAAGCGACGGAAGCCAGTTTGGCGTTGGCCTGGTTCAAGCCCTTCTCCTGAAAGTCGCCACCCAGGTTCATGCCTTCGGCATGAATGAAGGTCACGTCGTGGATACCGATAAAACCCATCACCTGACGCAGGTAAGGTTCTTGATGATCCGCCGGGCCGCCGGCGTAAATTCCGCCGCGAGCGGTCAGCACGTAGGCACGCTTGCCGCTCAGCAGGCCTTGCGGACCGGTGTCGGTGTACTTGAAGGTGACGCCGGCACGCAGCACATGGTCAAGCCAGGCCTTGAGGGTGCTCGGGATCGCAAAGTTGTACATCGGCGCGGCCATGACCAGCACGTCGGCAGCCAGCAGTTCATCGGTCAATTCGTTGGAGCGATCCAGAGAAGACTGTTCGCTGTCGTTGCGCTGATCGGCAGGCTTCATCCAGCCACCCAACAGGTTGATGTCCAGGTGCGGCACCGGGTTCACGGCGAGATCACGCACAGTGATCTGATCGTCGGGGTGCGCGGTTTTCCACTGATTGATGAAGGTCTGGGTCAACTGACGGGACACCGAGTCTTGCTGGCGGGCGCTGCTTTCGATGATCAGAACGCGGGACATGCTGTGTAGCCTCCATCCGAGAATGTTGTAGGTCGATGGAGTGAAGGTTAAACAGAGCTGAATCGATGAAAAAGCGCAAATAATTGCTGCAAAGCATCGAAAATTTAGTTTAGATGCAACTCAACCCTTTGAGAGTGAGCTTGCTGGCGAAGGCGATGTGTCAGCACGAGCATGGATGACTGATCTACCGCCCTCACGAGCAAACCCGCTCCCACAAGGAAGATTTGCTGTTATTTCGGGGTACAGGTCAGATCGATGCGCAGTTTGATAATGGTGCGGGTGAACTTGGCCGTGGCGTTTTTATGTTTGCCGGCCACGACTTCGATGTTACGTGTCCGTGGCGCCTCGGGACCGTTGCGGAACACCACTTTGCAGCTCGCGTCGACGTCGCCGTAGTTGGCCACCTGGATGGAGCCAATGTCGTTATCCGTGGCGAAACTCTGGTAGTCGATCTTCATGCCATTGAGATTTTTCTGCACATCGATCGGATACGCAAAGGCTGTCAACGGCAGCAGTGCCAGCACCACACAACAGAATTTTTTCATTCGACAGTCTCCAATGGGGACCGTCAGCTTAGGACAAGAGGAGCTATTGATGAAAGCGCCCCGCGTGACCCTGGATCAATGGCGAACATTGCAGGCCGTAGTCGACCACGGCGGATTCGCCCAGGCCGCCGAGGTTCTGCACCGTTCGCAGTCGTCGGTGAGTTACACCGTTGCCCGTATGCAGGATCAGCTCGGTGTGCCGTTGCTGCGGATCGACGGTCGTAAAGCGGTACTGACCGAAGCCGGCGGCGTGTTGCTACGCCGCTCGCGGCAACTGGTCAAACAGGCCAGTCAACTGGAAGATCTCGCCCATCACATGGAGCAAGGCTGGGAAGCGGAAGTGCGGCTGGTGGTCGATGCGGCTTATCCAAGCGCACGTATCGTGCGTGCGTTGACTGCGTTCATGCCACAGAGCCGTGGCTGTCGCGTGCGTCTGCGTGAGGAAGTGTTGTCGGGTGTCGAGGAGGTGCTGCTCGAAGGCGTGGCCGATCTGGCCATCACCGGCCTGAGCATTCCCGGTTACCTGGGCGCGGAGCTGAGCGACGTGGAGTTTGTTGCGGTTGCTCACCCAGACCACAGCCTGCATCGACTCAATCGTGAACTGAGCTTCCAGGATCTGGAAACCCAGATGCAAGTGGTCATCCGCGACTCCGGTCGTCAACAGCCACGGGATGTCGGCTGGCTCGGCGCCGAACAGCGCTGGACCGTCGGCAGTCTCGCCACGGCCGCGACATTCGTCAGCAGCGGCCTGGGCTTTGCCTGGTTACCGCGACACATGATCGAACGGGAACTGAAAGAGGGATCGCTCAAGCTGCTACCGTTGGATCAGGGCGGCAGCCGCAACCCGAGTTTCTATCTGTATTCGAACAAGGACAAACCGCTGGGCCCGGCGACACAAATCCTCATCGAACTGTTGCGCACCTTCGACACCTTGCCGCTGGACGCACCGTTCGCCGCCCCTGAGCAAGTCTGACACGGAGTCCAGCGATGGCCTATTTTGCGCACGAAGGTTGCAACCTGCACTACGAGGAATATGGCCACGGCACGCCGTTGCTGCTGGTTCACGGGCTCGGCTCGAGCACGCTGGATTGGGAAATGCAGATCCCTGCGCTGGCCGCGCACTACCGGGTGATCGTCCCGGATATCCGTGGCCACGGGCGCTCGGACAAACCCCGCGAGCGCTACAGCATCGCGGGGTTCAGCGCCGATATGGTGGCGCTGATCGAGTATTTGAACCTTGGTCCGGTGCACTACGTCGGTCTGTCGATGGGCGGCATGATCGGCTTCCAGTTGGGTGTCGATCAGCCGCAGATGCTCAAGAGCCTGACCATCGTCAACAGCGCCCCTGAAGTCAAACTGCGCAGCCTCGACGACTATTGGCAATGGTTCAAACGCTGGAGCCTGATGCGCGTGCTGAGCCTGGCGACCATCGGCAAGGCGCTGGGCAGCAAACTGTTCCCAAAACCCGAACAGGCGAATCTGCGGCAGAAAATGGCGCAACGCTGGGCAAAAAACGACAAACGTGCTTATCTCGCCAGCTTCGATGCAATTGTTGGCTGGGGGGTTCAGGAACGACTTTCCCGGGTGACCTGTCCAACGCTCATCGTCAGTGCCGACCGTGATTACACACCTGTGGCACTTAAAGAAACCTATGTAAAACTGCTGCCCGATGCGCGGCTGGTGGTGATCGCTGATTCACGCCATGCCACCCCGCTCGATCAGCCCGAACGCTTCAATCAAACGCTGCTGGCGTTTCTCGCCGCAGCCGATACTCAATCTCAGGATCACTGACCCATGCTGAAAAAACTCGCCCTCGTCGCCGGCACCGTGCTGTTTGCTGCCAACCTGATGGCTGCTACCCCGGCCAAAGCGCCGCACGTGCTGCTGGACACCACCAATGGCCAGATCGAAATCGAACTGGACCCGGTCAAAGCGCCGATCAGTACCAAGAACTTTCTGGCGTACGTCGACAGTGGCTTCTACAACAACACGATTTTCCACCGTGTGATCCCGGGTTTCATGGCTCAGGGCGGTGGTTTCACCCAGCAGATGCAACAAAAGGACACCAAGGAACCGATCAAGAACGAAGCCAGCAATGGCCTGCATAACGTTCGCGGCACCTTGTCGATGGCCCGTACTTCCAATCCGAACTCGGCCACCAGCCAGTTCTTTATCAACGTCGCTGACAACGCCTTCCTCGATCCAGGCCGTGACGCCGGTTATGCGGTGTTTGCCAAAGTGGTCAAGGGCATGGACGTCGTCGACATCATCGTCAACTCGCAAACCACCACCAAAAGCGGCATGCAGAACGTGCCTGTCGACCCTGTGATTATCAAGTCGGCCAAACGCCTCGACTGAGTACAGCAGGGCATATCGAGCGGCGACGGCCTGATCCCGCGCCGCTCACACTGATAAAAGGAGAGCCCGTACTCCGGGCGGTTATCTGATGCTCTATCGCCGTTTTGAACAACTGATCGACATATTCCGCGACGCCCCTACGGCGTCTCCGCCCGACCGTGTGCTCCCCTTCTATACCTATTACCTGAAGCAGGTCTGGCCGAGTTTCGCCGCCCTGCTGGTGGTCGGCCTGTTCGCCGCGCTGATCGAAGTGGCGCTGTTCAGTTACCTGAGTCGCATCATCGACCTGGCCCAAGGTACGCCAAATCCGAATTTCTTCAGCGATCACGCCCTCGAACTGACGTGGATGGTGGTGGTTGCGCTTGTGCTCAGACCGATTTTCTTCGGCCTGCACGACCTGCTGGTGCACCAGACGTTAAGCCCCGGCATGACCAGCATGATCCGCTGGCAGAACCACAGCTACGTGCTCAAGCAGAGCCTGAACTTCTTCCAGAACGACTTCGCCGGGCGCATTGCCCAGCGCATCATGCAGACCGGCAACTCGCTGCGTGATTCAGCAGTGCAGGCGGTGGATGCACTGTGGCATGTGGTGATCTACGCGATCAGCGCGCTGGTGCTGTTCGCCGAAGCCGACTGGCGTCTGATGGTCCCGTTGCTGACGTGGATCGTCGCCTACATCGGCGCACTCTGTTACTTCGTGCCGCGGGTCAAGGACCGCTCGGTGGAAGCCTCCGACGCACGTTCGAAACTGATGGGCCGAATCGTCGACGGCTACACCAATATCGCCACGCTCAAGCTGTTCGCTCACACTCATTTCGAACAGCACTACGCCAGGGAAGCGATCGAAGAACAAACCGTCAAAGCGCAAATGGCCGGCCGCGTGGTCACCAGCATGGACGTGGCGATCACCGCCATGAACGGCTTGCTGATCGTCGGCACAACCGCGCTGGCCCTGTGGCTGTGGACGCAATCGCTGATCACCGTCGGCGCGATTGCCCTGGCCACCGGTCTGGTGATCCGCATCGTCAACATGTCCGGCTGGATCATGTGGGTGGTCACGGGCATCTTCGAAAACATCGGCATGGTCCAGGACGGTCTGCGGACCATCTCGCAGCCGGTCAGCGTCACCGATCACGAACACGCCAAACCGCTGGCCGTGGCCAATGGCGAGGTGTGTTTCGAGCACGTCGATTTTCACTACGGCAAGAAGAAAGGCATCATCGGCGACCTCAACCTGACCATCAAACCGGGTGAAAAAATCGGTCTGATCGGGCCGTCCGGCGCCGGTAAATCAACCTTGGTCAACCTGCTGCTGCGCCTCTATGACGTCGAGGGCGGGCGCATCCTGATCGACGACCAGAACATCGCCGACGTCAGCCAGGAAAGCCTGCGTGAGCGGATCGGTATGATCACTCAAGACACGTCGCTGCTGCACCGTTCAATCCGCGACAACTTGCTGTATGGCAAGCCTGACGCGACTGACGCACAGCTTTGGGATGCCGCGCACAAGGCCCGTGCCGATGAGTTCATTCCGTTGCTGTCGGACGCTGAAGGCCGCACCGGCTTCGACGCGCATGTCGGCGAGCGCGGGGTGAAGCTGTCGGGCGGTCAACGTCAGCGCATCGCGATTGCCCGCGTGCTGCTCAAGGACGCGCCGATTCTGATCATGGACGAAGCAACCTCGGCCCTGGACTCGGAAGTCGAAGCGGCGATTCAGGAAAGCCTGGAAACCCTGATGCAGGGCAAAACAGTGATCGCCATTGCTCACCGCCTCTCGACTATCGCGCGCATGGATCGCCTGGTGGTGCTGGAAAACGGCAAGATCGCCGAGAGCGGCACCCACGCCGAACTGCTGGCCCATGGCGGACTGTATTCGCGGTTATGGGCGCACCAGACCGGCGGATTTGTCGGGATCGATTGATCATTGGGTCAATACAATTGCAATGTGGGAGTGAGGGTTTCGACATTGCCGCCGGCCTCGCCTCCAACGGTTACGGCGAGCATTCGCCCGGTCAGTATTCGATGGCGGCCGGGTTTGTCACCGAACGGGTGATGACTGCGATGTTTGTGATCATCATTCTGGGCGCCACCGATAAACGTGCACCGCCGGGCCTCGCACCGATTGCCATAGGTCTGGCGCTGACGTTGATCCACCTGATCTCGATTCCGGTGACCAATACCTCGGTGAACCCGGCGCGCAGTACCGGGCCGGCGCTGATGGTCGGCGGCTGGGCCATCGCGCAGTTGTGGATGTTCTGGGTGGCGCCGCTGTCAGGTGCGGTGGCCGGTGAAGTGATTTATCTCTGGTTGGGTAACGAAAAAACCTGAGTCCAACACAAAACCAAATGTGGGAGCGGGCTTGCTCGCGAAGGCGTGGTGTCAGGCAATATTTGCTGTACTGACACACCGCCTTCGCGAGCAAGCCCCACATTGGAGATTTAGGTTTGGCGGTAGGGCAAGGCTGCTCTCGCTTCTTCGGCGTAGGCCAGGACACCGGCGCGTTCCTGCTGCAGGAAGTCTTTTACCGCCGCTTTCAGACCCGGATGCCGCAGGTAATGCCACGAGTGAGTGATCACCGGTTCGAAGCCACGAATCAGTTTGTGCTCGCCCTGAGCACCGGCATCGAAACGCTGATAGCCCTGGGCAATCGCGTAGTCCATGCCCTGATAAAAACAGGTTTCAAAGTGCAGCCGATCAAATTCGGCAAGGCATCCCCAATAGCGCCCGTAAAAACTGTCACCGCCAACCAGACTGAAGGCCATGGCCACCGGCCGTGAGCCCTGCCTGGCCAGCACCACGCGGATCGATTCGGGCATGCGCGCGGCCAGCAAACTGAAAAACTCTCGCGTCAGATACGGTGTCTGCCGACGCACGGCGTAGGTATTGGCATAGCAGGCGTAGACGAAATCCCACTGCGATTCGTTTAGCTCTCGCCCTTGTAGCCATTCAAATTCGAAGCCCTGCCCCGCCACCTGCTCGCGCTCCTTGCGCATCTGTTTGCGCTTGCGCGAACTGAGCACGTCGAGAAAATCCTGAAAGTCGCGATAGCCTCGATTGTGCCAGTGATACTGACAGCCGATGCGCTGCAACCAGCCCGGCTGCTCGGCCATGGCGGCGTCGGTGAACGGATCGGTGAAATTGATGTGCGCGCCGGACAGCCCTTCGATTTCCAGATAACCCGGCAGGCTCTTGAGCAGCTCAAAACCGTCTTCGACCTTGGCCGCCAGCAACCGAGGGCCGCTGACTGGACTGAACGGCACAGCCGTCAACAGTTTGGGGTAGTAATCGATTCCGGCTCGGGCGCAGGCATCTGCCCAGCCATGGTCGAACACATACTCGCCGTAGGAGTGCCACTTGCGGTAACCCGGCAAGGCGGCGATCAGCCGACCATCTTCGATGTGCAGTAAATGCTCCGGCTGCCAACCGGTGTGAGGGCCGACGCTGCCGCTGTCCTCCAGCGCACTGAGAAAAGCATGACGCAGAAACGGCTGATTGTCCGGCACCAATTCATCCCAAGTGGCCGGGGCGATTTCTGACAGGTTCTGCAGGCAGTGCAACGGCATCAAAGAGCTCTCCACTTCGGGGTTTCAGCGCTCGGCGAGTATCGCCGATTGCGCCGCATTGCACACCCGTCATCGGGCGACAGCGCTCTAGATCAATGGTTCACGACCAACGCGTACCGTCATCAACCTGCCATCACCGTGCCACTGCCCTGTCATAAACCATCGCGATACTGGCGCCTGTTTTTAGAGCGCCGGGTTCTACCCGGACACTGTTTTCCGACCTTCAACCGTCGGTTGTGCCCAGGATGGTTCAGCCATCCCACTCATCTTCGGAGATTGCTATGCGTCTTGCTTCCACGAAAACTGCGGCGGCCCTGTGCGGTGGCCTGTTACTGGCCATGAGCGTTCCGGCCAGTGCTGCAGTCGACGCCAAACTGCTCGACATGCTCAAGGCTAACGGTTCGATTTCCCAGGCGCAGTATGTAGAACTGCAAACTGAACTGGCCAAGGATCAGAAGGCTCAGCAAATCGCCCAGCAGGCGCAGCAAGAGACCAATGAACAAGTCGCGGCTGTCGCGAAGAAGACCAACGAACAAAGCGTCTTCGACCAGAAACTGGCCTGGGCTGCCAAGACCCAGTTCAAGGGTGACGTGCGCATCCGCCAGGAGACCGTCAAGATCGACGGCGAAGCCAACAACGGCGGCCGCGAAAAGGATCGTCAGCGCATCCGTGCACGTCTGGGTGCCTACACCGAGATCAACCCGCAAGTGGACACCGGCATCCGTATCGCCACCGGCGGCGGCGACGATGCTCGTTCGACCAACCAGGACCAGGACAACTACTTCGACAAGAAGCAGATCTGGCTGGACCTGGGCTACATCGACTACCACCCTGATGCGATCAAGAACCTGCATGTGATCGGCGGCAAGATGCTGCAACCGTGGGTGAGCATGGGCGACGTGATCTGGGACGGCGACATCAACCCGGAAGGTCTGGCCGTCACTTACAAGTACCCACTGGGCAGCAGTGCCGAACTGTTCGGCAGCCTGGGCAACTACAACCTCAAGGACAACGTCGACGGCGAAGGCGTGCAATTCCGTCACGACCTGCGCCTGACCTCCGGCCAGTTGGGTAGCCGCATCGCCATCACCGACAACCTGAAACTGACCGTTGGCGGCAGCGTCTACGCCTACCAGAACGATCAGGACAGCCGTTGCACGGGCTCTTCCACACCGTGCGCACTGGCCGTCAATGGCAACTCGGCCAACAACGAATTCCGTCTGTACGAGGGTTTCAGCCAGATCGACATCGGCGGTCTGCCAATGCCGCTGTCGTTCTACGGTCAGTATGTGAAGAACAACGATGCCGTGACCGATCAGGACACCGCCTGGTTGCTCGGCGCCAAGTCGAAAGTCTTCGGTCTGAACCTCGACTACAACTATCGTGACGTGCAGCGCAATGCTGTGGTCGGCGCCTTCACCGATTCCGACTTCGCCAACGGCACCACCGGTTCGCGTGGGCACAAGTTCAAAGTCGGCTACGACATCGACAAGAATTTCGCCCTCGGCGCCACGTACTTCCTGACCAAGGCTGACTACTCCAGCCGCACTCAGCGCGACGCCGACACCAACATTCTGCAACTGGACGCAGAAGCGAAGTTCTAAGCAACAGAGCAACAGATCTCAGGCGATGCGCTTCTCATCCGGGTGCAGCGCTTGAGATGCTTCAACAGTCTGGCGCGGCTACGGCGATCCCCATCATCCGTGTGCCGCAGGCGCGTCAGTCTGCTTCTCCCCCTAGGGGCTGTCTTCCCGAAGCCGCGCCGCCAACCGCTCGGCCAACGCATCCACCCCCTC
Source organism: Pseudomonas sp. EA_65y_Pfl2_P74 (assembly GCF_963970575.1). NCBI lineage: Bacteria > Pseudomonadati > Pseudomonadota > Gammaproteobacteria > Pseudomonadales > Pseudomonadaceae > Pseudomonas > Pseudomonas sp. EA_65y_Pfl2_P74. The sequence goes on along the minus strand of NZ_CAXAOQ010000011.1, from coordinate 112,951 downwards.
TTCAGGTTTCTCCGGCATCGCCTTCAGCGTCGCCTGCATCAATCGCATCTGGCGTATAAAGCGCCGGCAATTGGGGCAGAACATCAGGTGATGACGCACCATCAGTTTTTCGCGAAAGCTCAGCTGGCCATCGAGATAATCGCTGGAGCGCGCCACTTGTTCCTTACAGGTCAGCATTCCCCGGTCTCCTCAAAATGCTCCACTGTCGCGAAGACTTTCAGCCGCGCACGATGCAGCAGCACACGGACATTGGAGAGCGATATCTCCAGAAGATTACAGATCTCTTCGAGCTCAAGGCCTTGGCGTTCGCGCAACAACAAAACGCTGCTTTGCAGTTCCGACAGGTTGAGCAGTGTGTGTTCGAGGCACTCACGCAACTCGCTTTCGGTGAGCAGCGCTTCAGGCGTGTCCTGGTGCCAGGCGAACGGTGCGATCAGCCAGTGGCCATCGCCGGGGGAAAAGCGGTCATCATCAATGGTGCCGTGGGGTGACGGCAAGTCATCCATCAACACTTCGCGGCGATTCTGCTTGTAGCGACTCTTGGCCGAGTTGGCGGTGATGGTCAGCAACCAGGTCTTGAGACTGGAGCGGCCTTCGAAACTGCCGATATGGCGCACTACCGACAGCCATGCATCCTGCACCACTTCTTCGACGTGACGCTGGCCGACAATCGCATAAGCGACGGCGCGCATGGCGCTTTGATAAGTCGTGACCAGTTCCTTGAAAGCCTGTTGCTCGCCTGCCAGCAAACGCGCGAGCAGTTGGGTGTCGTCAACCGCCATCCATCAATCCCCTTGTTCCGACTTCGAAAATGATAGCGGCAGGATTCGCCTGAAGCGTCTCCTGCCGCCATTTCCGAAAACTACAGCGTTTCAACCGACTCGGATGTAGGAAAGGTCAGCGTGATTAAGCGGAAATTAAACCACTTTCAACGCTTGCGCAGAATCACGCTACCGATCGAGTAACCCGCACCGAACGAACTCAATACCGCCAGCGAACCGGCAGCCAGATCATCCTGATACTTGTGGAAAGCAATCACGGAACCGGCAGAGCTGGTGTTGGCGTAAGTGTCGAGGATCACCGGGGCTTCCTCTTCGGTGGCCTCGCGGCCCAGCAGTTTGCGTACGATCAGATGGTTCATGCTGAGGTTGGCCTGGTGCAGCCAGAAACGCTTCACATCGCCGACATTGAGCTGGTTCTCTTCCAGATGCGCACCGACCAGTTCAGCCACCATCGGGCAAACATCCTTGAACACCTTGCGGCCTTCCTGCACGAACAGCTTGTCGCGAGTACCGACGCCCTCTTGCGCTGCGCGGTTGAGAAAGCCGAAGTTGTTGCGGATGTTGTTGGAGAACTTGGTCAGCAGTTTGGTGCTGACCACGTCGAACTGGTATTTGGACGTAGCCAGATCGGCGCGCTCGATGATCACGGCCGTGGCGGCGTCGCCGAAGATGAAGTGGCTGTCGCGGTCACGGAAGTTCAGGTGACCGGTGCAGACTTCCGGGTTGACCATCAGGATCGCCCGGGCCTGGCCCAGTTGCACGCTGTTGGCGGCTGCCTGAATGCCGAAGGTGGCCGAGGAACAGGCCACGTTCATGTCGAAACCGAACCCCTGAATGCCCAGGGCTTCCTGGACTTCGATGGCGATGGCCGGGTAAGCACGCTGCAAGTTGGAGCAGGCGACGATCACGCCGTCGATGTCAGCGGCGGTTTTGCCGGCGCGTTGCAAGGCTTGTTCGGCAGCACCGATGGCCATTTGGCAAAGTACCGACCATTCCTCGTTGGAACGCTCCGGCAGACGCGGGGCCATGCGCTGCGGATCAAGAATGCCTTCTTTGTCCATGACAAAGCGGCTCTTGATGCCCGAGGCTTTTTCGATGAAGGCGGCGCTGGATTCCGTCAGGGCCTGGATGTCGCCGCTGGCGATGGCGTCTGCGTTGTCCGCGTTGAATTGCGCGACGTAGGTATTGAAAGACTGCACCAGCTCTTCGTTGGAGATGCTGTTGGCCGGGGTGTACAGGCCGGTGCCGCTGATGACGACGTTATGCATGGTCGTTTCTCTAATCTGTTCAGGCAGAAAGTGCTGGAACCGTCGTACCAACACACAAAGGGTCTATTCCCATCCGGGGGACGCAAACCTGGCATCGTTTTATTCCGTTGCGTGACCACGCCGAAGGCTCTGGGTCGCGAAACAGGCATTTATGGTCGCGAAGTTTGCCATAAACCCAAGGTTTTGGCCCCTTTCTCAAGCACAACGCAAATCCCAAGGCGGGGGGCTTGCTCGCGAAGGCGGTGTGTCAGTCACCGAATCAGTTATCTGACACTACGCCTTCACGAGCAAGCCCGCTCCCACAGGGGGACTGTGCACGTCGATAGATCTAGGGTTCGACCTGGGTCCATTGTTTATTCAGGCGCTTATCGGAAATCGGCACTTTCGTTCCCAACTGCTGGGCGAACAGCGAAACCCGATATTCCTCCAGCCACCAGCGATACAACTCAAGCTGTGGATCGCGTTTGCCTTCCTGGGCATGCTTGGCGGCGCGGGCCTGGTATTGGGCCCACAAACCGGCCAGTTCACCGCTCCAGACCCGATCCTTCTGCAGTTGCGCGCCCAGTTTTTCAAAACGCTGCTCGACGGCTTTCAGATAACGCGGCAGCTCCTTGAGCCATTGCATCGGCGTTTCCCGCACGAACCCCGGGTAAACCAGATGACTGATCTGTTGCTTGATGTCATTCAACGCCACGGCTTGGGCCAGATCGATCTTGCCCTTGAAGCGCTTTTGCAGGCCATGCCAGATCTTCAGAATCTCCAGCGTCAGCCGCGCCACGCGCTCGGCGTGTTCGGTCCAACTGCCACGCTTGCGTTCGGCCAGCGCCGCCAACCCTGCACCGTCACGCGGCAACGGGTCTTCGCCGTCGAGAATGCAACTGTCGAGACTGGCCAGCAGAATGTCTTCGACCAGCGCATCGACCCGGCCCAGTTCACGGTAGAGCAAGCCCAGTTCGGTCTGCCCCGGCAACTTGCCACGCAGGAATTTGGCCGGTTCGGCCAGTTGCTGCATGAGCAAGCGCTGCAACGCACGACGATGCTGGAACTCGGCTTCGGCCGGGGTCGAGAACCGCCCTTCCTTGACCGTGCCGCCCTCTTCCACCAGCGCTGGGTAGACCGTCATCGACAGCCCGGCAATTTTCTGCTGAGTTTTTGCTGCCACCGGCGCGAAGACTTTCGCCTCCACCGGCTGCTGACTCTTGGCACTCTGCGGCACGGCCAGTGCGGCCTGACTGGCTTCGGCGAAACGCGCAGTCAGTTCGGCCAGATCCCGTCCTTCGCCAAGGAATTTGCCTTGGCCGTCGACGATTTCCAGGTTCATGCGCAGATGCCCTTCGACCTGCTGCGCCGCTTCCGCCCACGCCTCATCGCTGACCCGCGCACCGGTCATGCGCAACAACTCGCGCCCCAACGCCTGGGGCAGCGAGCCCTCGGCGAAGGTCATGCGTTGCAGCGCAGCCTTGATGAAGTCCGGCACCGGCACGAAGTTCTTGCGCAACGCTTTGGGCAGATTGCGCACCAGAGCGATGCACTTGGCCTCGATCAGCCCCGGCACCAGCCATTCCAGACGCTCCGGCGGCAGCATCGGCAGCAACGGCGCCGGCACCCGCAGGGTCACGCCGTCACGGGGGTGATTGGGTTCGAAGTGATAACTGAGCGTCAGTTCCAGATCACCGATGTGCAAGGTATCGGGGTAATGCAGCGCGGTGACTTCACTGGCCTCGCGGGCCAGCACGTCTTCTTCGCGCATGATCAGCAGTTGCGGGTCTTTCTGGCTGTTGATCCGGTACCAACTGTCGAACGTCGCGCTCTGGTGAATCTCCGCCGGCAGCCGCGCATCGTAGAAGGCGTACAGGGTTTCTTCGTCGGCCAGAATGTCGCGGCGACGGGCCTTGGCTTCCAGTTCATCGAGCTGTTCGAGCAGTTGTTTGTTGGCGCTCAGGCACTTGGCTCTGGACTGAATCTCGCCCCGCACCAGACCTTCGCGGATAAACAGCTCACGCGAAACCACGGGGTCAACCGGGCCGTAATGAACCGGTCGGCGCCCGACCACAATCAGCCCGAACAGGGTGATCTGCTCGAAGGCCACGACCTGGCCGCGCTTCTTCTCCCAGTGCGGTTCGAAGTGATTTTTCTTGATCAGATGCCCGGCCAGCGGCTCGATCCAGTCGGCGTCGATCTTGGCGACCATGCGCGCATAGAGCTTGGTGGTCTCTACCAGTTCGGCGGTCATCAGCCATTGCGGACGCTTCTTGCCGATGCCCGACGACGGGTGAATCCAGAAACGTCGCTGACGGGCGCCGAGGTAATCGCCGTCCTCGGTTTTCTGGCCGATCTGGCTGAGCAAACCGACGAGCACCGCTTTGTGCAGTTTCGGGTAATCGGCTGGTTCTTTATTGAGGCTCAACTGCATGTCGCGGCAGATCAGGCTCAACTGGCGATGGGAATCACGCCACTCGCGCAGACGTAAATAGTTGAGGAAGTTCTTGCGGCACCAATTGCGCAACGGGCTGGCGGTCAGCGCCTGGCGCTGTTCTTCAAAACCACGCCACAGATTGACCAGGCCGGCGAAGTCGGAATCGACATCCTTCCATTGCGCGTGAGCCTGATCCGCCGCTTGCTGGCGCTCCGGCGGACGCTCGCGCGGGTCCTGAATCGACATGGCACTGGCGACGATCAGCACTTCCTGCAAGCTGCCCAGTTTCGCCGCTTCAAGCAGCATGCGGCCCATGCGCGGGTCGACTGGCAGGCGCGCCAACTGACGGCCGAGCGGGGTCAACTGACTGTTGCGATCCACCGCCGAGAGTTCTTGCAGCAGGTTGAAACCGTCGCTGATCGCCTTGCCGTCCGGCGGCTCGATGAACGGGAACGCAGTGATTTCGCCGAGGCGCAGATGCAGCATCTGCAAGATCACCGCCGCGAGGTTGGTGCGCAGAATCTCCGGGTCAGTGAATTCCGGGCGACCGAGGAAATCTTCTTCGCTGTACAAACGTATGCAAATGCCCGGCTCGACCCGGCCGCAGCGGCCCTTACGCTGGTTGGCGCTGGCCTGGGAAATCGCTTCGATCGGCAAACGCTGAACCTTGGCGCGGTAGCTGTAGCGGCTGATGCGCGCAGTGCCGCTGTCGATCACGTAGCGGATGCCCGGCACGGTCAGCGAGGTTTCAGCGACGTTGGTCGCCAGCACGACGCGACGGCCGGGGTGCGACTGGAAAATCCGCTGCTGCTCGGCCGGCGACAGGCGCGCGTACAGCGGCAGAATCTCGGTGTGTTTGAGTTGGGCCTTGCGCAGCATGTCGGCGGCATCGCGAATTTCGCGCTCACCGGGCAGGAACACCAGCACATCGCCTGGGCTGCGACGTTCGCTGCGCTCGTAGGCGGCAATTTCGTCGAGGGTGGCGAGGATTGCCTGATCGACGGTCAGGTCGTCCTCAACGCGGTTGCCCTCCTCGTCCTGCTCCAGGGTCAATGGGCGATACCAGGTGTCCACCGGGAAGGTGCGGCCGGAGACCTCGACAATTGGTGCGTCATCGAAATGCTTGGAGAAACGCTCCAGGTCTATGGTGGCCGAGGTGATGATGACCTTCAGGTCGGGACGGCGCGGCAGCAGGGTTTTCAGATAACCGAGCAGGAAGTCGATGTTGAGGCTGCGTTCGTGAGCTTCGTCGACAATGATCGTGTCGTAGCGTTCCAGATAGCGGTCGTTCTGGGTTTCCGCCAGCAGGATGCCGTCGGTCATCAGTTTGATCAGGGTGTTGGAATCGCTCTGATCTTCGAAGCGTACCTGGTAGCCCACCAGCGACCCGAGCGGCGTCGCGAGTTCTTCTGCGACGCGACTGGCAACACTGCGGGCAGCGATCCGCCGTGGCTGGGTGTGGCCGATCAAACCGTGTTGGCCGCGACCGATTTCCAGACAGATTTTTGGCAACTGCGTGGTTTTGCCCGAGCCGGTTTCGCCCGCGATGATCAGCACCTGATGCTTTTCCAGCGCCTTTTTGATCTCGTCACGCTTGGCCGCAATCGGCAGGCTGTCGTCGTAACGAATCACCGGCAGGCTGGCCTTGCGCGCCAGCACTTGATCACAGGACGCCTGCATGCGCGCCACCCACTGGGCCAGCTTGGCCTCGTCTGGCTTTTTGCGCAGCTCAAGCAACTGCCGCCGCAGCCGGTGGCGGTCGGCGAGCATGGCGTGGTCGAGGTTTTTCAGCAGTTTGTCGGTGGAGGGCGATTCTTCGGTCATCGGGTACGCAATTCAGTCGTCTAGTGGCGCAGGGTGGCGATTGTCGCAGAAAAGCAGCTACAAGCGGCAAGCTACACGCCGCAAGTTGAATCAACTGCTGGCCTGAAGCTTGTCACTTGCCGCTCGTCGCTGCTGTTATTCGTTATCCAGGCCCTTGCGCCGGTACGGGAAGACGTCGATGACCTTCCCTGCCCGAATCGCCTCCTGCAGGCTCTTCCAGTAATCGGCGTTGTACAACTCGCCATGCAACTGATCAAACAACTTGCGTTGACCGGCATCGGCGAACAGGAACGGCGGAAACTCTTCGGGAAACACATCCAGCGGCCCGATCGAGTACCACGGCTCTGAAGCCATTTCATCCTCTGGCGTGCGCGGGGTCGGGATGTGGCGGAAGTTGGCTTCGGTCAGGAAGCAGATTTCGTCGTAGTCATAGAACACCACCCGCCCGTGACGGGTGACGCCGAAGTTCTTGAGCAGCATGTCGCCGGGAAAGATATTCGCCGCCGCCAATTGCTTGATCGCCAAGCCGTAATCCTCCAGTGCCTCACGCACCTGCGCTTCGTTGGCGTTCTCCAGGTACAGGTTGAGCGGGGTCATGCGCCGTTCAGTCCAGCAGTGGCGGATCAGCACAGTATCGCCTTCCACCGACACCGTGGACGGCGCCACTTCCAGCAATTCTTCAAGGCACGCGGGGTCGAACTTGCTCAGCGGAAAACGAAAATCGGCAAACTCCTGGGTATCGGCCATGCGCCCAACCCTGTCGACACTTTTCACCAAGCGGTATTTCTCGATGACCGTGGCGCGGTCGACGTTTTTCGACGGTGAGAAACGGTCCTTGATGATTTTGAACACGGTGTTGAAACCCGGCAGCGTGAAGACGCTCATCACCATGCCGCGCACACCCGGGGCCATGATGAACTGATCGTCGGTGCTGGCCAGGTGATTGATCAGCGCGCGATAGAACTCGGACTTGCCGTGCTTGTAGAAACCGATCGAGGTGTACAACTCGGCGATGTGCTTGCCCGGCAAAATGCGCCGCAGAAAGCCGATGAACTCCGCCGGCACCGGTACGTCGACCATGAAATACGAACGGGTGAAGGAGAAGATGATCGACACATCGGCTTCATCGGTGATCAGCGCATCGATCTGAACCCCACGCCCTTCGCGGTGCAGCAGCGGAATCACCAGCGGCCATTGCTCGTCGCGGGTGTAGATGCGCCCGACCAGATACGCGCCCTTGTTGCGATACAGAACCGAAGAAAACAGTTCGACGCTCAGTTCCGGATCCTTGCAGACCCAGTCCGGCAGGTTCTCGCGCAATTGCGCTTCGAGGCGGTGCAGGTCACCGGGCAAATCGGCGTAATCCTCACCGAAACGGTAGTCGGCAAAGATACTCGCCAGCATCCCGGACAACTGACCTTGCGGCTTGTAGGTGCGGGTTTGCGCGGCGCGTGCTCGGCGCAGGCTCGGCCGGGTGGTGTGGATGAACATGCAGCCGTCGCTGATCAGGTCATGGCTGAACAGCCCGCAGAAAATCGAGTTGTACCAGGTCTCGGACAGCTCATCGTCGAAGCGCAAATCGATGACGCGGATGTAGGCGCTTTTCACCAGTGGCCAGCCATTGACGTCCATCAGTGCTTCGTCGTCGAAATGTTCACGCAGCCGGGCGATGGTTTCGCCGACCTTGTCTTCGTAGAGGTTGATCCGCGCCGCCGAGGCCGTCTGGATCTCCTGCCAGCGCGCCTGCTCGAAGCGCTCCCGGGCGCCGTCAGTGATCCGACGGAAATGCTCGCGGTAATCGTCAAAGCCATCGAGGATCATGCGGGCGATGTCGGGGGCTGGCCATTGCTGCGGCATAGATGAGACCTCTGCGTGCATTCGGAATGCCTGAGCTTAGCCACGGAACCGGCCGCAGGTGAAGTGCAATTTGTGCCAAAACCGCGTCGTGGTTGCACATGACAGGAATTATTCGTTGCCGGCGTCAACATTGAACCGGTCGGACCAAAGTTAAATGCCCCAATAGCGGTTGCCATCGTCAGGGCGCTCGGCAACACTCTCGTCCCGATAAAGGAAGGAGTGTCACCGTGAGCCCCGTCGATATTTTCCGCATGCTGTCGCTCGCTGCTATCTGGGGCGCGAGCTTCCTGTTCATGCGCATCATCGCGCCAGTGGTCGGTACGGTGCCGACCGGGTTTTTGCGGGTATCGATTGCCGCTGTCGGTCTGGTGGTGATCCTGGGGTTGATGCGCGTGCGCTGGGATTTCAAAGGCAAACTGAAAACCGTGATGCTGCTGGGCGTGATCAACTCGGGCATCCCGGCCACCCTGTATTCGGTCGCGGCCCAAGTATTGCCGGCCGGCTATTCAGCGATTTTCAACGCCACCACCCCCTTGATGGGCGTGCTGATCGGCGGACTGTTCTTCAGTGAAAAACTCACCGTGGCCAAACTTGGCGGGGTATTCCTCGGACTGTTCGGCGTCGGCGTGCTGACCCGTGCCGGCCCCGTGGCGTTTGACCTGCAATTGCTGATGGGCGCCATTGCCTGCCTGCTCGCGACCACGTGTTACGGTTTTGCAGGATTTCTCGCGCGACGCTGGCTGGATCAGGCAGGTGGACTGGACAGTCGCCTCTCGGCCCTGGGCAGCATGCTCGGCGCGACGCTGTTCCTGCTGCCACTGTTCGGCTACAGCGTGATCACCGCACCACCGGCAAATTGGGGCGGCTGGAGCGTGTGGCTGTCGCTGCTGGGCCTGGGCCTGGGCTGCACCGCATTTGCCTACATCATTTACTTCCGTCTGCTGAGTTCCATCGGCCCGGTCAAGTCGATGACCGTGACCTTCATGATCCCGCCGTTCGGCGTGTTGTGGGGCGCGTTGTTTCTCGATGAGCCGCTGTCGATGGCGCACATCTATGGCGGGGTGTTGATTGCACTGGCGTTGTGGTTGGTGCTAAAGCCGGCGGTGGTCAAATCTGCCCGAGCCGCCGCGCAGTAATTCAGCAGATGCAAAAAGGCCCGGGCATCATCTCCCGGGCCTTTTTTTACGCAAGGTTTTATGCGGTTTTACGGAACACAAACGCCAGGCCAACGATGATCAACAGCATCCCCAGCACACTCAGCGCGGCCAGGCGATTGCCGAAGATCAAATAATCCATCACCGCCGTCACTGCCGGTACCAGGTAGAACAAACTGGTGACATTCACCAGATTGCCCCGGGCGATCAGGCGATACAGCAACAGTGTCGCCAGCACCGACACCACCAGGCCCATCCACAACACCGGCACGATAAAACCTGCGCTGTGTTCAAAATGAAACGGCTGGAACGGCACGAAAACCCCACACAACAACAGCCCGGCCAGGTACTGCACCGGCAATGTGCCCAGGGGGTTGTCGGTGATGCGTTTCTGCATGATCGAACCCAGGGTCATGCTCGCCAGCGCCAGCAGGCCAAACAGCATTCCCGCCCAGGACATCCCGGCCAAACCCATCCCCTGATAAACCACCATTATCAGACCGGCCAACCCCAGCGCCAGACCGAACAGCCGGCTTGCCGAGCGCTGCCGCTCCATCAAGACAACGGTGAGAATCGGCTGCACGCCCATGATGGTTGCCATCACGCCCGGGGTTACTTTGGTGTTCAAGGCCAGCAGATAGAAGATCTGATAAGCCCCCAGCAACACCACGCCTGTGGCAATCGCAAACAGCATCGGCTTGCCGCCCTTGGGCCGTTTCAGCTTGAGCAACGGAATCAGCAGCACCAACCCGCCCAAAGCAATGGCAAAGCGAATCAGCAGGAACGCAAACGGTGAAGCGTGGGCCAGGCCCCATTTGGAGAAGATCGCGCCGCTGCTCCACAACAACACGAACAGGCTCGTGGACATCGCCGCAAGCGCGGTTTTTTTCGAAAGGACAAACATGAATACCACCTGTAGTCAGGCAAATAGCCAACTCAGCCGAGGCTGAAATTCAGTAGTTTTCTGGCGGGCGCAAGGGTCAGCAGAGAATGCTGATCAGCCCGAAACGCCAACGCCCGGCGGTGCTACGACTGCGCACACCGGCGTGCTACTGACAGGTGGAGAGTAATGACTGATCTGCTTGGTCTGCTGATTCCCGCACGGCACGACGCCAGCGTTGAGCGCTGAATCGACTACCGCGTTGATGAGGGATGCAGGCATTTGGGCAGATCTTTGTTTGAGGGTGGCTGGGTGAGTCGTTGGGCTCACGATGGCCGACTATAACCAGCGCGGGACATGGATTGCAATGATTTTGGCTGCGTGTCGGTAGCGACAGATTCAAGGGCATTGCTTCGGCCAGACATGGCTCGCAAGCCATATCGACGAGTATCGAAGACGAACCAAGCCTCCTTGCCGACTGTCCTGTTTGCCTGTATTCCGAGATAAAAAAAACCGCTCACAAGGAGCGGTTCTTCGTTTCGGGTTCGGCCTCAACCAAACAGCCAATACCCGAGTAACGTCAACACCACCACCGCCAGGATCGGGCGCATCACGCGGTAGGCTTTCGGATTGCGGCGCTTCCACTGCTTGACCACACCGCTGAACCTGTCGCTGAAGTTCTTGCTCCAGGCGTAAGCCTGGTTGATGCCGCCAACGCGTTCGTCGTCGAGGTTCTGCGGCGCAGTCGCACGGCCCAGCCACCCACTGATAAAGCGGTTGATGCGGGTCATCAGGCGATTGCTCAACGGTCGCTCGATGTCGCAGAACAGGATCACGCGGGTCTTGTCGGTTTCGTTCTTGACCCAGTGCACGTAGGTCTCGTCGAACATCACGTCTTCACCGTCACGCCATGCATAGACCTGACCGTCGACAAAGATCCGGCAATCGTCGGAGTTCGGTGTCGACAAGCCGAGGTGATAACGCAGAGAACCGGCAAACGGGTCGCGGTGCGGGTTCAAATGGCTGCCGCCCGGCAGCAGCGCAAACATGGCGCCTTTGACGTTGGGGATGGCACTGACCAGCGCCACGGTTTTCGGGCACAGGGTTTCGGCAGATGGCAGCGGTTTGTCGTACCACTTGAGGTAGAAACGCTTCCAGCCCTTCTTGAAGAACGAGCCAAAACCGGCGTCGTTGTTCTTCTCGGCAGCGCGAATGTAGCCCTCGTCAAACAGGTGCATGGCCTCGTCGCGGATGGTTTCCCAGTTATCGCGCAGCACATCCAGTTCCGGGAATTTGCTGCGATCCAGATAGGGCTTGGACGGCACGCCGGAGAACAGGTACATCAGGGCGTTATACGGGGCGAACAGCGCCGAGTGGTTGACGAACTGACGCAGTACCGGCAAACGCGCCTTGCCGCGCAAATGCACATAGAGCGTACTGCCCACAAACAGCAGCAACACCAAAGCCTTGGCGGTAAACGAAAAGGTCATCAACAACTCCCAGGAAAAAGACAACGCTACGCCATGCCACGTACCCGGCATGGCAGCCGGCCATGATAAACACTACTGGCCAAGGGAAAAACCCATCCAACCCAAGATTCAGTGTCAAGCCTTGCGCAACAAAGCCTTCAATAACATAACGCCCTTGAATCCTGGCTGATCTGAATCAATCCGCTTACTGCTGGTTCTCCTGCTCAGTGAACAGATCACTGAACAGCATGCTCGACAGATAACGCTCACCCGAGTCCGGCAAAATCACCACGATGGTCTTGCCCTGCATCTCGGGGGTCTCGGCCAATCGCACGGCCACGGCCATCGCCGCACCGCAGGAAATGCCGCACAGGATGCCTTCTTCCTGCATCAGACGCAGCGCCATGGCTTTCGACGCTTCGTCGGTGACTTGCTCGACCCGGTCAACCATCGTCAAATCGAGGTTTTTCGGCACGAACCCGGCACCGATACCCTGAATCTTGTGCGGGCTCGGCTTGATCTCTTCGCCGGCCAGCGCCTGGGTGATCACCGGCGATGCCATAGGCTCCACGGCCACCGATAGAATCGGTTTGCGTTGGGTATTCTTGATATACCGCGAAACACCGGTGATGGTTCCGCCGGTACCGACCCCGGCCACCAGCACATCGACCGCACCGTCGGTGTCATTCCAGATTTCCGGCCCCGTGGTTTTTTCGTGGATAGCCGGGTTGGCCGGGTTATCGAACTGCGCCGGCATGAAGTATTTGCCGCAATCACTGGCAACAATTTCTGCCGCTTTTTCAATGGCGCCTTTCATGCCCTTGGCGGGCTCGGTCAACACCAGTTCGGCGCCAAGGGCCTTGAGGACTTTGCGACGCTCAATGCTCATCGATGCCGGCATGGTCAGCATCAATTTGTAACCACGAGCGGCCGCCACGAAGGCCAGGCCAATGCCCGTATTACCCGAAGTCGGCTCGACGACGGTCATGCCCGGCTTGAGTTTGCCGCTGCTTTCGGCGTCCCAGATCATGTTGGCACCGATCCGGCACTTGACCGAATAACCGGGGTTGCGCCCCTCGATCTTGGCCAGGATGGTCACCCCACGCGGCGCAATGCGATTGATCTGCACCAGCGGCGTGTTGCCGATGGAATGGGCGTTGTCAGCGTAAATACGGCTCATGGCTGGGTCCTTATGCAGCATTGAATTCAGCGCTCAAAGGTATGCCTGTTACCCATCACAGTCCAGTCGGGTCGAACGTCTGCGGCGCATGACAGTCCATCGCTTTATATCGTTTAGGAAATGTCGCCATGAAGCGTCGTTATAGCTGGCCGTTATGGACTCTCGCCACGATTGTCGTGCTGCTGATCGCACTGCACATCGCCCTGCCCTACCTGGTGCGTGACTACCTGAACGGCAAACTGGCGGACATGGGCGACTATCGCGGCCAGATCACCGATGTGGATCTGGCACTGTGGCGTGGCGCTTACAAAATCAACGGCCTGAAGATCGTCAAGGTCGACGGCAAGGTGCCAGTCCCGTTAGTCAATGCACCGCTGATCGATCTTTCCGTGAGTTGGCACTCGCTGTGGTACGACCATGCCGTGGTGGCCGAGGTGCAATTCATCAAACCCGAAGTGAACTTCGTCGATGGAGGCAATAAACAGGACTCCCAGACCGGTAAAGGCACCGACTGGCGTGAGCAACTGGGCAAACTCCTGCCGATTACGCTTAACGAAGTGCGGATCAGCGACGGGCGGATCAATTTCCGCAACTTCAATTCCAAACCACCGGTGAACATGAATGCGACAAATGTCGATGCCAGCCTCTACAACCTGACAAACGTGGTCGACACCGCAGGTAAACGCAACGCACGCTTCGAGGGCAAAGCGCTGTTGTTAGGCCACGCGCCTCTGGAAACCACCGCGACCTTCGATCCACTGAGCAACTTCGAAGACTTTGAGTTCCGCCTGCGCGCCCGTGATATCGAACTCAAGCGCATGAACGACTTTGCCTCGGCCTATGGCAAGTTCGACTTCAACGCCGGCCATGGTGATGTGGTGATTGAGGCCAAAGCCGAAAACGCCAAACTTACCGGTTACATCAAGCCGCTGCTGCGCGATGTCGAAGTGTTCAACTGGCAGCAGGACGTGGAAAACAAGAACAAAAGTATCTTTCGTTCGGTCTGGGAGGCACTGGTCGGCGGCACTGAAACCGTGCTTAAAAACCAGGGCAAGAATCAGTTCGCCACCAAAGTCGAACTCAGCGGTAACGTCCATCAGCAAGATATCAACGCGTTCGAAGCGTTCTTGCAGATTTTACGCAATGGATTCATCCAGGCGTTCAACGCGCGGTATGAGCGACCCAAGCCGGATGCGGGTTAGTGTGTTTGGGGCAGCTTCGCAGCCATCGGGGACGAATCCCCTCGCCACAGGGGTGTTTGTCTGGCCCGAGACCAAAACCCAGTCAGCATGTGACGCTCCATTCAGAGACTGAATAACCCGTCTGCGTTCACAGTCGACCGGGGGGCGCGTTATAGTCGGGCATCCGATTATTTCGCCCCCGCCCTGCCCGTTCAGGTCGGCGTTACCGTTCGAGGATTAGCAGATGAAGTTCGAAGGCACCCAGGCCTACGTCGCCACCGATGACCTGAAGCTGGCGGTCAACGCCGCCATCACCCTGGAGCGGCCGCTGCTGGTCAAGGGTGAACCGGGCACCGGCAAGACCATGCTCGCCGAGCAACTGGCCGAGTCGTTCGGCGCCAAGTTGATCACCTGGCACATCAAGTCCACCACCAAGGCCCATCAGGGCCTCTACGAGTACGACGCGGTCAGCCGTCTGCGCGACTCGCAACTGGGCAACGAAAAAGTCCACGATGTTCGCAACTACCTGAAGAAAGGCAAACTCTGGGAGGCATTCGAGTCCGAAGAGCGGGTCATTCTGTTGATCGACGAAATCGACAAGGCCGACATCGAGTTCCCCAACGACTTGCTGCAAGAACTCGACAAGATGGAGTTCTACGTTTACGAGATCGACGAAACCATCAAGGCCAAAAAACGCCCGATCATCATCATTACCTCCAACAACGAGAAAGAACTGCCGGACGCCTTCCTGCGCCGCTGCTTCTTCCACTACATCGCCTTCCCCGACCGCACCACCCTGCAGAAAATCGTCGACGTGCATTATCCGGACATCAAGAAGGATCTGGTCAGCGAAGCGCTGGACGTGTTCTTCGACGTGCGCAAGGTTCCGGGCCTGAAGAAGAAGCCGTCGACCTCGGAACTGGTCGACTGGCTGAAGTTGTTGATGGCCGACAACATCGGTGAAGCGGTACTGCGCGAACGCGATCCGACCAAAGCGATTCCGCCGCTGGCCGGTGCGTTGGTGAAGAACGAACAGGACGTGCAATTGCTTGAGCGTCTGGCGTTCATGAGCCGTCGCGGCACCCGCTAAGAGGCTGATGCCATGCTGCTCAACCTGTTCAATGAAATGCGTGCAGCCAAAGTGCCGGTATCGGTGCGCGAACTGCTCGATCTGATCAACGCGCTGAAACAGCGCGTGACCTTCGCCGACATGGACGAGTTCTATTACTTGTCCCGGGCGATTCTGGTGAAGGACGAACGGCATTTCGACAAGTTCGACCGTGCGTTCGGCGCCTACTTCAATGGCCTGGAAAAACTCGACGATCACTTGCAGGCGCTGATTCCCGAAGATTGGCTGCGCAAGGAGTTCGAACGTTCGCTGAGCGACGAAGAGCGCGCGCAGATTCAGTCACTTGGCGGCCTGGACAAGCTGATCGAAGAGTTCAAAAAGCGCCTGGAAGAACAGAAGGAGCGCCATGCCGGCGGTAACAAATGGATCGGCACCGGCGGCACCAGCCCGTTTGGCTCCGGCGGCTTCAACCCGGAAGGCATTCGCGTTGGCGATGCCGGCAAACGCCAGGGCAAAGCGGTAAAGGTCTGGGATCAGCGCGAGTACAAGAACCTCGACGATTCCGTGGAGCTGGGCACGCGCAACATCAAGGTCGCCCTGCGCCGCCTGCGTAAATTCGCCCGTCAGGGTGCGGCGGAAGAGCTGGACATCGACGGCACCATCGATCACACCGCCAAGGACGCCGGCCTGCTGAACATCCAGATGCGCCCGGAACGGCGCAACACCGTGAAACTGTTGCTGCTGTTCGACATCGGCGGCTCGATGGATGCCCATGTGAAAACCTGCGAGGAGCTGTTCTCGGCCTGCAAGACCGAGTTCAAACATCTTGAGTACTTCTATTTCCACAACTTCATTTATGAATCGGTGTGGAAAAACAACATGCGCCGCACGTCCGAGCGTTTCGCCACTCAGGACCTGCTGCACAAGTACGGCGCCGACTACAAAGTGATCTTCATCGGCGACGCGGCCATGGCGCCTTATGAAATCACCCAGGCCGGCGGCAGCGTCGAGCACTGGAACGAAGAGCCGGGTTATCTGTGGATGCAGCGCTTCATGGAGAAGTACAAGAAACTCATCTGGATCAACCCGTACCCGAAAGATACGTGGGGCTATACCTCGTCGACCAACATAGTGCGCGACTTGATCGAAGATCAGATGTATCCGCTGACGTTGCGCGGCCTGGAAGAAGGCATGCGGTTTCTGTCCAAGTAAAAATACTCGATGCCCTGAAAGGCAACAGCCTCAACACTGTCGCCTTTCAGGGCATTTGGCGAAGACTCTTTACCAGTTCAACGCGATATAGGCTTTGCATAGCCTGTTCATAAATCGAGTGTCTTGTACCTCTGGGAGTACAGCACCCGGTTTTTTCTTGCTGCGCCTTTTTTTGCCCGGCGTAATGGCTTCGGTCCCGCGAATTTCCAGCTCTGCACTCCTCGCCCTCGCGGCATCGGTTTGCGGACTGAGGAACACTTCGTTGTTGACTTGACCGTCTTCTGTCAAAAAGCGGAACTTCACCTTTGTTGCGATACCGTCCGTGGCGTGCCCCTCGGCAACAAGCTCCATGGATTTGCCGTTCTGATCGCCGCGATGGTTCCAGTCAAACATACGCTTTATATCGAGGCTGGCACTCGACATGAATCGTTCGATTCGACCCACCAGTTCTTCGCAATGGATGCTGTCAGCACTGAGCCTCTGCACATTGCCAAAGCGATTTATCTTCACCTCATAAACAGCGTCAACTTCGGCGCGATCATAAAAACCGACAATACGGCTTCCGACACTGACGCCACCTTCGGCCCCCTCTTGAGCAACGACTTTCATATAACGCATCTGTAACTTCCTTGTTTGAGATAAGGCTAAATAGTTCCACACGCTCCAGGGAAGTGCTGTAGGGCAATGTACTTAGAAAGAAAGGAAGCATCTCGCAACTCAGTCTGAAACAGCCAATTTCACAAGTAGGACTTCAGATAGTCGATGTGTTTTTTCCAGCCATTTTCTTGCATCACAGGCCGCAATCTCACCTTCGCCCCCGGCAGACACTGCGCCAGGCTCGCCAACGCCAAGGGCGTCAACGCTCCCAACCGGGGATAGCCACCGATGGTCTGTCGATCATTGAGCAACACGATGGGCTGCCCGTCGGGCGGCACCTGCACCGCGCCAAGAGGAATGCCCTCGGAAATCATCGGCAAGCCCTGATACTGCAACGCCGTGCCCAGCAAACGAATGCCCATGCGATCGGCGCGACTGTCCAGTGTCCAGTCACTGTTGAACACATCAAACAGACTCTGCCCGCTGAATTGACCGATCTGCGCACCCAGCACCAGATCAAGCGGCGCATTCAGCCGCAGATCCGGTCGATGCTCCAGTGGCACCTCCCGAACCAGAAAGGTTTGCCCCTGATAGCTCAGCGTCGCCCCTTTGGCCAACGGCAGGCCCATGCCATCAAGACCGCCAAGTCCCTCGCGCACAACCGTGCAATGGCTGCCAAGAACCCTGGGCGCATCAAATCCACCGGGGGCCGCCAGATAAGCCCGAGCCCCGAGCAGCGGCCGGGTGAACTGCAACGTCTGTCCTTTGTGCAATTTGAAACTGCGCCACGGCGCCAACGACTGGCCATCGATGTTCGCGCCCAGATCAGCCCCCGCCAGCGCCAGCAGGCAATCTTCTGCTGCCTGCACGGTAAATCCGCCGAGGGTAATTTCGATCACCGGCATGTCCAGATCATTGCCCAGCAGCCAATTGGCCCAGTTCATCGAGCGCCAGTCCGTCGCGCCGCCCTGAGTGACGCCCAGATGTCGCACACCAAAACGCCCAGCGTCCTGCAACAGACATAACGGCGTACTGGCTTCAATCGTCAGTTGGCTCATGCCAGTGCCTCCTGCGGGGTGTCATCACCACCCAGACGGATGAACTCGGCACGGCTCACCGCTTCGAAACGCACGGTGTCACCGGGCTGCATCAGGCTGTACCCGTCGCGATGACGGTCGAACAGTGTCGCCGGGGTGCGGCCGATCAGGTTCCAGCCGCCGGGGGACACCACCGGATACGCGGCCGTCTGGCGCTCGGCGATGCCGACGCTGCCGGCGGCGACTTTCTTGCGCGGGGTGTTCAGGCGTGGTGCGGCCAGAATGTCTTCGACCAGGCCCATGAAGGCAAACCCCGGTGCAAACCCAAGGGCGAACACCTGGTATTCCCGGGCACTGTGACGACGGATCACCTCCTCCACCGCCAGCCCGCTTCGCTCAGCGAGCAAGCTCAGTTCCGGCCCGACGCTCAAGTCGTACCAGACCGGCAGCACATGGCTCTGGCCGTCGGTTCGCACATTCGGCGAGAGGTCGATCAACGCCTCGGCAATCAATGCCCGAGCCTGATTAGGACTCAGGGCCAACAGATCGTAATGCACCATCAGTGTGGTGTAGGACGGCACCAGATCGATCAGTTGCGGGCCGAAGCCCGCACGCAAGCGCTCACTGGCGGCGAGCATCCACGGCATGTTGGCCTCGGCGATGTCATCGAACAGACGCAGCATCAGACAATCCAGCGCCACGACTTCAATCCTTGGGTTCATGACGCGCTCTGCTGGTTCAAGGCCTCGCGGATGCGTTGCACGGCAGCCACCGAGCTGGCGTTATCGCCATGCACACACAGGGTGTTGGCGTGCAGGTACAACGCGCTACCGTCGCTCGCAGTGAGGGGGCCCCCGCTGGCAATGGTCAGGGCTTGTTCAATGATTGTGTGCGCAGCGTGATGCACCGCACCCGGCAATTGCCGCGAGACCAGTTTGCCGGCGCTGTCGTAGGCGCGGTCGGCGAAGGCTTCGAACCACAGGGTCACGCCGTATTCGTCCCCGAGCTGCTGCGCTGCCGAGTTGTCACGGGAGGCCATCAACATCAATGGCAACGTCGGGTCGTAAGCGGCAACCGCCTGAATCACTGCGCGCAACTGTGCCGGGTTGGCCATCATGTCGTTGTACATCGCGCCGTGCGGTTTGACGTAACTGACCCGACCGCCCTGCGCCTTGCAAATGCCGTCGAGGGCGCCGATCTGGTAATGCAGGATGTCTTGCAGTTCCTGAACGGAATACACCATGGAGCGCCGGCCGAACCCGACCAGATCCTGATAGGCCGGGTGCGCACCGACCTGCACGCCGTGGCTCAGCGCCAGGCTAACGGTTTTGCGCATGATGCTCGGGTCGCCGGCATGAAAGCCGCAGGCCACGTTGGCGCAGTCGATGAAGGGCATGACCTCGGCGTCCAGACCCATGGTCCAGTTGCCGAAACTCTCGCCAATGTCGCAATTCAATAGCAGGCGGCTCACGGTGAACACTCCTGTAGCTTCTTGTCTTTTTATCCGTAGGACATTTGCCGATTGGGCTGTCCCCGCAGGTTATCAGTTACTGCGCATCGAGTTGCTTGCCGCGAGTCTCCGGCAAGCTCAATGCAGCAAGAATCACCACGCCGTAGGACACTGCAGCGAAGGCACCGATGCCCATGCTCAATGGCACTTTCTGGCTGAGCAGACCGATCAGCAATGGAAACAATGCCGCCAGCGCCCGGCCGATGTTGTAGCAAAAGCCCTGGCCGGAACCGCGAATCCGCGTTGGAAACAGCTCAGTGAGAAACGCGCCCATGCCGCTGAAAATCCCCGAGGCAAAGAAGCCCAGCGGGAAGCCCAGCCACAGCATCACACCATTGCTCACCGGCATCTGCGTATAGAGCAGAACGATGGTGAAAGAGCCGACGGCGAACAGAACGAAGTTCTTTTTACGGCCCAACAGGTCGGTCAGATAGGCGCTGATCACGTAACCGACATACGAGCCGACGATCACCATCGCCAGATAACCACCGGTGCCGAGCACGCTCAAACCGCGTTCATTTTTGAGAAAGGTCGGCAACCAGGACGTGATCGCGTAGTACCCACCCAGCGCACCGGTGGTCAGCAGTGAGGCGCGAATCGTGGTGAACAGCATGCCTGGCGCGAAAATCTCGTAGAACTTCGCCGGGTTTTCCGGGGTTTGTGCAGCCTTGGCCTGGCGATAGATCTCCGGATCCTTGACCAAGCGCCGAACGAAGATCACAAAAATCGCCGGGACGATGCCGAGGATGAACAGCGCCCGCCAGGCGTCTTCCGGTGGCAGTATCGAAAACAGCAGCGCATACAGAATCGCCGTCAGCCCCCACCCCAATGCCCAACCGGATTGCACCATGCCCACTGCTTTGCCGCGATCCTTGGCGCGGATCACCTCGCCGATCAACACGGCACCGGCGGTCCACTCGCCACCGAATCCAAAACCCATCAGGGTGCGGGCAATGAGCAATTGCTCGTAGTTCTGAGCGAAGCCGCAGAGGAAGGTAAAGAAGGCGAACCACAGCACCGTCAGTTGCAACGTGCGCACGCGCCCGATGCGGTCGGAAAGAATCCCGGCGACCCAACCGCCGATGGCCGAGGCGATCAGCGTGCTGGTGTGAATCAGCCCGGCTTCGCCGGTGGTGATGCCCCACATCGCAATCAGCGTCGGCACGACAAAGCTGAGCATCTGCGTGTCCATGCCGTCCAGACCGTAGCCGATCTTGCAGCTCCAGAACGTGCGACGCTCCTGTTTGTTGATGTTGCGATACCAGTCGAACGGGCCCGGACGCGCCGTTGCCGTGGGTGTATCGAGTGTGTCGGGAAGGGTATCGGGAGCACTCATGGCCAATCTCCGCAGGTTTTTTATTGGTCTTGTTCGAAGCCCCGACGACGCCTATCGTGGGAACCGGATGCGCCGATTTTTCGTCCCATGGCCCTGCTGCGTCCAACGAATAAAAACCCGCCTTAGGCATAAGAAAAATTTGTCACCCGAGCCTTGCCCATGAATCTGAAGTTTCTCGAGACCTTTGTCTGGGTCGCCCGACTGAAGAGTTTTCGCCTGACCGCCGACAAGCTTTTCACCACTCAGGCGTCGATTTCCAGCCGCATTGCGGTGCTTGAAAACGAGTTGGGGGCGAAGCTGTTTCTGCGCGATTCACGCGGGGTCAGCCTGACGCCCGAAGGCCTGAAAGTGCTCGAATATGCCGAGCAGATGCTCGACACCATGAGCGCGCTCAAGCAATCGATCGAAACCCGTTCGAGCCAGGTCGGCCGGGTGCGCATTGGCGTGATGGACACGGTCATCCACACATGGCTCAGCCCCCTGGTGGCGCACATGACCGACCTGTATCCACGGGTGGAAATCGAGCTGGTGGCCGATACGTCGCTCAACCTCTGCGATCAGCTGCAAAAAGGCTTTCTCGATCTGATCCTGCAAACCGACCTGGTGCGTCATGAAAGCGTGCGCAGTCTGGAGCTGGCCAGCCATCCGCTGGGCTGGATCGTGGCGAGCCATTCGATCTACAACCGCGACTTCTCAAGCCTTGCGGATCTGGCCCAGGAACGGATCATCACCTACTCGAAAAACTCCCGGCCACATCAGGACGTTCTGGCGTTGATGCAGGCCAACGGCGTGCTGACGCCACGCTTGAACTGTGTGAATTCGGTGTCGGCGATCACGCGTTTGTTGCGCGATGGATTCGGCATTGGCGCGCTGCCGCCGGTGTTGGTGGCCGAAGAATTGATGCGGGGGGAATTGACCTTGCTCGCCATCGACCAACGGCCATCGAACTTGCAGGTGGTGGTGTCGTGGCGGGTGGGCGTGGATTGGGTCGAGGAGATTGTGTCGTTGTGTCAGCAGGTGCTGGCAGGGTATGCGCGCGAGATGGGCGAGCGCTACATCACATTGACTGACTGAGCAGCGAGGGGATTTATCCCCTCGCCACAGCGACTGAACCCTTACAACCCGCGCACATCGCGGTCTTCGATAGGCCGGCTCTGGCGCAGGCGCTTGCCACCGAGCACCACCCAGTCGATCAGACGGAACAGGCATTCAATGCCGAACGACAACAGCAACGCCCCGCTCATGCCCCAGATCATCGCTTGCGGGGTCAGCAGAATCTGATAGCTGTAGCCGTTCCAGGTTTCCTTGCGAATATCCGGATCGGCAGCCAGCACCACTTGCAGGAAGCGGATGTACCAAGGCCCCTGCATCGCCTGGAACTGTTTATCCAGCGCCAGTTGACGATTGAGCAACGTGCTCAGGCTGTCGGCATCGCTGCGAAACACCGGGTCGTCACTGGCGCGGTAATGAGCGACCAGCGCCTGCAAGTCGCCCTTGAAGAATTGCTCGGCCGTGCCCTGGAAACCGCGCAGGCCGGTCTGCGCCTCGATCAGATGCGCCTCGACCCGTTTCGCGTAATCGTTGATGAACCCAGGCACCTGGACACCAATCAACAGGCCCGCCGCAAACAACACCAGCCGTAGATAACTGAGCAACATGGGGTGCAATCCTTATTCGGTAGTGCCCTGGCTTACGCATTCGCCGCGTCGCCACAGGCTCCATTGGCCCGGTTCGTAGCGGGTCCAGTTTTCATTTTCGGTCAAAGGCTCGGTGGCAATCACCGTGACCACGTCGTTGGGCGTGGTTTCGGCCTGGAAATCGACGATCACATCGACATCCTTCAATCGCGCCGGGCCGAACGGTGCGCGCCGGGTGATCTGTGCCAGTTTGGTCGAGCAATAGCAGAACAGCCAGTCACCATCGCTGAGCAGGCAGTTGAACACGCCTTTGCTGCGGTAGTCGGCGCACGCGGCGACCAGGTCGGGCAACAGCACTTCTATATCGACCGGTTCCGGAAACGCTGCACGCACGCGGTTGAGCAAATCACAGAATGCCGCTTCGCTGTCGGTATCGCCGACCGGGCGGTAGAAACTGTTGATCGGGGTGAAATCGGCGAGTTGACCGTTGTGCGCAAAGCACCAGTTGCGTCCCCACAGTTCACGGACGAACGGATGGGTATTGGACAGGCAGACCTTGCCGACATTGGCCTGACGAATATGGCCGATGACCACTTCGCTCTTGATCGGATAACGCTGCACCAGATTGGCCACTTCCGACTCGCAACTGGCGGCCGGGTCCTGGAACAGACGCAAGCCACGGCCTTCATAGAACGCGATGCCCCAACCGTCACGGTGCGGGCCCGTGCGACCGCCGCGCTGCATCAGCCCGGTGAAGCTGAACACGATATCGGTCGGCACGTTGGCACTCATGCCCAGTAATTCACACATGTGCGGGCTCTCGGGTTACAGACGCGGCTCGACCCGCATGCGCTGCGGATTGCTCGGCACTGGCGCACGGCCGTAGCGATCATCACCGGCACCGCCGAACGGTTGATCATCGTCGCGGTCATCCGCGCGGGCCGCAGCGTTGGCGGCTTTGGTGGCTTCAGCCTGTTCGCGGCGAGCGCGTGAAGCACGCTCGACCGGAAAGCGGATCAGCACGAAAACCAGGTAAATGCCAAAGGCGATCATGCCGTACATGAACAGGTCGGAAATCGCCCGCCAGGCGTTGTTGCCGACCTTGAATGCCAGATCCAGCGTGGTGATGGCAATGGCCGGAGCGACCTTTTCCTTCACCGGGTCAATGATGGTCGGACTGAACAACAGCACCGCCATCAAGACACGCAGCGGCTCGCGCAGCCAGCGCCACATCCAGCGGGTCAGGCGCATCCATACCAACAGGCAGCCTACAGCGGCAAAGGCGTAGAGGCCCCAGGCGATCAGATAGTCGTTCTCGGTCATGGTGTCCATGGCAAGGCAGGCAAAGAGGCGCTTATAGTAACGACTTTTCGCGCTTCAGGCTTGTCCCAATGCCAGACGGCCAGCCGCAAACATTGTGGGAGCGAGCTTGCTCGCGAAAGCGGCGGGTCAGTCAAACAGGTGTGATCTGGCAGAACGCCTTCGCGAGCAAGCCCGCTCCCACAGGTTCTGCATTGGCTTCATGCGCTGCGCAAAACCTCATTCCGTACATTGTCCGAGAGCCATTCATGCCCGAATCCGCCAACGCCATCAGTGCCCCGATTGCCCACAAGGCCGCCGGCGCCGACCCGTATGCCTGGCTGCAGGAGCGCGACACCGACGCGGTGCTCGACTACCTCAAGGCCGAAAACGCCTGGCAAGAGACGCAAACCGCCGATCAGGCGCCACTGCGCGAAACCCTGTTCGAAGAGATCAAGGGCCGGATCCTCGAAACCGACCTGTCCCTGCCCTCGCCATGGGGGCCGTATCTGTATTACACACGCACCACCGCCGGTGACGAATACGCCCGGCACTACCGCTGCCCGCGTCCTGCCGACGACAGCCTGACCCTAGACGAAAGCCGCGAGCAACTGCTGCTCGACCCGAACGTGCTTGCCAATGGCGGGTTCTTTTCGCTTGGCGCGTTCAGCATCAGCCCCGATCACCAGCGTCTGGCCTACAGCGTCGACGCCTCGGGCGAGGAGGTTTACACGCTGTTCGTCAAGGAGTTGGCCAACGACAAGGTCAGCGAACTGGCCTTCGAGGATTGCGACGGCAGCATGACCTGGGCCAACGACAGCCTGACCTTGTTCTTCGGCGTGCTGGACGACACTCACCGCCCACACAAATTGTTCCGTTACCGCCTCGACGGCACCGCTGCCGAAGAGGTGTTCAACGAAGCAGACGGACGTTTCTTCCTGCATTGCTATCGCTCCAGCTCCGAACAGCAATTGCTGCTGTCGCTGGGCAGCAAGACCACCAGCGAAGTCTGGGCGCTGGACGCCAATCAGCCGCATCTGCCCTTCACTTGCCTGGCGCCACGGGTCGAGGATCACGAATACGATGTCGATCACGGCCTGCTCGATGGCGAGCGGACATGGTTTATCCGCACCAACCGCGACGGCATCAACTACGCCTTGTATCAGGCGCCGGACACCGGCGTCGCACCAACGGAGGCCGACTGGCAGAACCTGATCCCTCACAGCGACAGCGTGATGCTCGACGACGTGAGCCTCAACACCCAAGCCATGACCCTGAGCCTGCGCGAAGGCGGCTTGCCGATCATCGAAGTTCACCCACAGGGGCTGGCGCCTTATCGCGTGCAATTGCCGGACGCGGCCTACAGCCTCTATGTGCAAAACAGCCTGGAGTTTGAAAGTGACCGGATTCGCCTGCGTTACGAGGCGTTGAACCGTCCGGCCCAAGTGCGCCAACTGATCCTCGCGACCGGCGAGCAAACCGTGCTGAAAGAAACCCCGGTGCTCGGCCATTTCGACGCCGACGCCTACGTCAGTCAGCGTTTGTGGGCGAACGCGCCGGACGGTACGCAAGTGCCGATCAGTCTGGTGATGAAACGCGAAATGGTAGGCAAACCGGTGCCGCTGTACCTGTACGGTTACGGCGCATACGGTTCAAGCCTCGACCCGTGGTTTTCCCATGCACGCCTGAGCCTGCTCGATCGCGGCATGGCCTTCGCCATCGCCCATGTGCGCGGCGGCGGTGAGCTGGGCGAAGCCTGGTATCGCGCCGGTAAGCAAGAACACAAACACAACACTTTCAGTGATTTCATTGCTTGCGCCGAGTTCCTGATTCTCAACGGCATCACCACGGCGCAAAAACTGGCGATCAGCGGTGGCAGCGCCGGTGGCCTGTTGATTGGCGCCGTGCTCAACCAGCGTCCGGATCTGTTCGGCGTGGCAATTGCCGAGGTACCGTTCGTCGACGTGCTCAATACCATGCTCGACCCGGATCTGCCGCTGACCGTCACCGAATACGACGAGTGGGGCAACCCCGAAGAGCCGGACGTCTATGAACGCATCAAGGCTTACGCACCGTACGAAAACGTCGCCGCGCAGGACTACCCGGCGACGCTGGTGATCGCCGGCTACAACGACAGCCGCGTGCAGTACTGGGAAGCGGCCAAGTGGGTGGCGAAGCTGCGCGCGACCAAAACCGACAACAACCCGCTGCTGCTAAAGACAGAGTTGGGCGCCGGGCACGGTGGCATGAGCGGGCGTTACCAGGGATTACGTGACGTAGCACTCGAATATGCATTTGTCTTCAAGGTTTTGGGGCTGGCCTGAGGAACTCCGTCGGTCACTTGGGTCTTAACTACAGACCCCGGCTGTCGATAACACACAAAACCCTGTGGGGGCTGGCCCGCCCCCACAGGGTTCGTGTAACGCCGAGCCCATGTGAAAACAAAAAGATCGCCAAGACATGTCAGAACCGACTTTACTGAACAACGAAATCCGCGACTGGCTGATGGACTGCGGTCTGTTCGATCAGTTGCAACTGGCAGACTTCGCCGCCGCCTCCGGCTACTTCAGCATCAGCACGGTGGCCGAGGGCGAAGCCATCTTCCGCGAGGGCGATGCTGGCAGCTTCATGTGCATCCTCCACACCGGCCAGGTGGCCGTGCAGAAAACCGGCCCCGACGGCCAGACCATCACCATGGCCACCCTGCGCAGCGGCCGGGCATTCGGCGAAATGGCTGTGCTCGACGGCGAACGGCGCTCGGCGACCTGCATCGCGGCGAGCAACTGTCAGTTGCTCAACCTGGGCAAAGACTCGCTGGAGAAAATGCTCAACGATGCGCCGAAAATCGCCGCCAAGATCATCCGCGCCCTCGCTGTCTCCCTCTCCAAACGCCTGCGCATGGCCGACGGTCAACTGGCGGCGCAACAGGTCTAACCGCCGGGAGATTTGGCTTTGGTGCCGGTCGGTTCAATGCCCGGCACCGCTTGATCCTTGCTCGGCGGACTTGGCATTTCGATCGGCACCAGCGGCGGGCTGCCACTGCCGGCGCCAGACTTGGGGATGTTGATCGGCGTGATCTGCGGATAGGGTGTTGGCGTTGCGGTGCCGGGCGAACCCGGTTGTGCCATTGGGCTAACCGCAATGGTCTGCTGCGCCTGCACGGCACTAATCGAGAGCGCGGCCAGGGCAATGACCGTTAGAATGGTGCGCTTCATCAAGGGCTCCGTTGGCCTTAGTCTGCGCTCAGGCTACTCCCAACGGGCCTGCTTGCCTTCCCCCTTGTAGAGATTTCCATGAAACGTTTCGTTCTGCTCGACACCACGCCGATCCCTGAAAACGGCGGTGCCCTGTGCCTGTTCGAATATGGCGAGGATTTCGTCATCAAGATTCAGGGCGGCGATGGCGGGCAATTGATGAACACGCGCATGCACGGTTCAGAAGATGCGCTGGCCGAGATCCCTTGCTGCAAGGTCGCCGGCCGACCGGATTCGCGGGTGCTGATCGGCGGGCTGGGCATGGGTTTCACCCTCGCCTCGGCGCTCAAGCACTTGGGCAAGAGCGCTGAAGTGGTGGTCGCTGAACTGGTACCGGGCGTGGTCGAATGGAATCGTGGGCCGCTCGGTGAAAAATCCGGCCGTCCCCTGCTCGACCCGCGCACAGTGATCCGTCAGGACGATGTCGCCAAGGTGCTGCAAAGCGAACCCAATGGCTTCGACGCGATCATGCTAGACGTCGACAACGGCCCCGAAGGCTTGACGCAGAAGGCCAACAGTTGGCTGTACTCCGCCGCCGGGCTCAATGCGTGCGCCAAGGCCCTGCGCCCCAAAGGCGTGCTGGCGGTGTGGTCGGCCAGCGCCGACCGGCAGTTTTCCGACAAATTGAAGAAGGCCGGTTTCAAGGCCGAAGAAGTGCAGGTCTTCGCCCACGGCAACAAGGGCACCCGCCATACGATCTGGATTGCCGAGAAGCTCAAGGGCTGAGCTAAACTGCGAACATAACCGTCATCCGTCTTTCTACAAAGGTGAACCCATGAGTTCGTCCACTCCAACCAACACGTCGAAGCTGGATCGCATCCTCGCCGACAACCAGCGCGACAAGGAAATGGGCTACCGCGACAAGGCCCTGAAAATGTACCCGCACGTCTGCGGTCGCTGCACCCGTGAGTTTTCCGGCAAGCGTCTGAGCGAACTGACCGTGCATCATCGCGACCACAACCACGACAACAACCCGCAGGACGGTTCGAACTGGGAGTTGCTGTGCCTGTACTGCCACGACAACGAACACTCGCGTTACACCGACCAGCAATATTTCAGCGAAGGCTCGCTGAGCACGCCGAAGATTGCCAAAGCGACGCATAACCCGTTTGCCGCCCTGGCCGGGTTGATGAAAAAAGAAGACTAAAGATCTTCATTGGCCTGAATGGCCTCTTCGCGAGCAAGCCCGCTCCCACATTGGTTTTGTGTACGACGTCGATCCAATGCGGGAGCGCGTTTGCTCGCGAAGGCGCCCGCCCAGGTACCGCCAATCCATGACCTGACCACAACCACCCAATCCCCGTATAATCGCCCTCTTTTTCCCGAAGGCTCCCCGCTCGTGGCAGACAAACGTTACAGCTGCATTGGTTTGTACAACCCCAAATCACCGGAGAACGTCGGTTCGGTGATGCGCGCCGCGGGCTGTTATGGCGTGTCGACCGTGTTCTACACCGGCAAGCGTTATGATCGCGCCGCCGACTTCGTCACCGACACCAAACGCGTGCACTACGACATCCCGTTGATCGGCATCGATGATCTGAAAAAAATCCTGCCGCTCAACTGCGTGCCCGTCGCCGTGGAACTGGTCGACGGCGCTCGCCCGCTGCCGGAATACACCCATCCGGATCGCGCGCTTTACATCTTCGGCCCTGAAGACGGCTCGCTGGATAAAGAGATCCGCGACTGGTGCGAAGACGTCGTGTACATCCCGACCACCGGTTGCATGAACCTCGCTGCCACGGTCAACGTCGTGCTCTACGACCGCATGGCCAAGGGCCTGAACACCCGCTCCGGGCCCAAATTCCGCTAAAACGTCGCCTATCCGATGGAACAAGCTGTCCGCCCGCGCAGTCAGCTTGTTTATCCACTACCCAATGCCTGGAGAAAGATCATGACCGAGCTCAAACGCGTCGAACGTATCGAATCCACCCCGTTTCAGAGCCGTTCCGAACAGAACGTCGAAGGCTGGGAGCGTATCGGCTCGCTGGCCGGCGGCGTGATCATGGTCGGCAAAGGCCTGCGCCGTGGCGGCGTTTTCGGTTTGATTCAAGTAGCGATCGGCGGTGTGGCCATGGCTCGGGGGATTACCGGGCACAGTTCGGTGAAAAGCCTGTACGAGAAAAGCCGTCAGGACATCAATAACGTGCGGGCCAGGATCGAGCGTGCCGGGGACGAATTGAGCAAGCTGAAGGCCAATGCCGAGGCCGCGACCAGCACGGCGACGGTGACTGGCAATGAGTCGGTGAAATCGCCGAAAGCCGGGGTTTGAATCCTTAATTTGTTGTGAGGCTGATGGCCTCCTCGCGAGCAAGCCCGCGCCCACATTTGATCTGCGTCGAACACAAAACCAATGTGCGAGCGGGCTTGCTCGTGAAGGCGGTATTACTGAAGCAACGCGGTATCAAGAACTTTGGAAGACTCGCCCAGAACACGCTCGGCCAGTTGCACAAACTCCTGGGTACTCACCGTCCCCAGATGCATCGCGCCCCGCAACACTTCATCCAGCGAACGCTTGTTGCGCGTCTTCAAGCGAATCTCGCCATCGAGCTCCTGCAACATCACCACTGCCCTTGAAACCTGCGCCGGGCTGATCTGTTCGCCGCGCAGCGTCGTGACCTTTGCGCCATCCCTGGCCAATTTCGCCTGCAAACTCTGATAGCGCTCATCGCTCATGCCGCCAGCACGGCGCACCAGTTCGATCGCGTAAAACTCGGCAAACCCTTCGCTGATCCAGTCGCTGCGCTGCTCGTCATTGATCCGAGCGAACACCTGAGCCAACTCACGCACCAGCGCGCTGCTGCCACTCTCGCTGACCAACGGCAAACGCGTGTTGAGATAGATCGACTCGTGCGCGCCCAGGCTGCCGCGCCACATCGGGTCGCTGGCGCCGACGATCAACAGCTTGGCCGGATGACGCGGATACAGCGCCTGCACCTGCGGCCAGACAAACGTCAACAACGTCAGCACGTCCATGCGGCGCACCCCCTGCCCTTGCGGCGAGGCCACGGTGACTTCGGTTTCACCTAACCGGGTGCGACGGCTGCCGAGGTGGCCGGCCAGCATCCAACCGGTCGGGCGGTCGAACAAGCGTGAGGGATTGTCGATGCGGAATTTGTTTTTGCCGATGCGTGGCCACGCGGTTTCGATGCTTTTCCAGCCGTCGGGCAACTCAAATTGAAGTCGCGAAACCAGTTCGGTGCCGTCCTGTTGATCCAGCTTGGCCGTCGGCACCAAATCGTCACCGCGCATCAATGCCCACGTTGACGTCATGCGCGTGTCGAAGCTGCCGTTCCTGTGACCGTGGCTGATGCGCACGCGATAGGTCAGGCTGGCCTTTTCGCTCGCCGGACGCCAGACACCGCGCGCCTGCTTGCCCGGCGTCAGTTGCCATTGGCCATCGGCCTTGAAGTCGCTGTAATGGCTGCCATCGCCGAGGTCAAAATCGAGGCTGCGCACAACGGCGCCCTTGGCCAGGGTCAAACGCACTTCAGCCTGATCGCTTTTGGGCAACAAGCGCACGTGATAATCCAGGTCGACTTTCTTCGCCGCCCACACCGGCGCACTCAGCGCCAGCAGCCCGGCGATCAACGCCCGCCGCAATCCCACAGCCATACACACTCCTTGTTGAAACTTGAATCCGTGGGCGCTTAGCCGGCCCGGAAAATCAGGTGATCTTCCCAGTCGTCTTCCGGCACGCTGCCTTCGGCGAGCATGCGCCCGGATTGGGAAATCCGCTCGTGGTGCACTGCCTCGCGATCACCGCACACCAGGTGATGCCATAACGGCAGATCCTTGCCCTCGCTGACCAGCCGATATCCGCAGGTCGGCGGCAACCATTTGAACGCTTCGGCCTGCCCCGGCGTGAGCTGGATGCAGTCCGGGACAAACTTGATGCGATTCGGATAATCGCTGCACTGGCAGGTTTTCAGATCCAGCAGTTTGCAGGCGATGCGCGTGTAATAGACGCTGTTGTCTTCCTCATCCTCAAGCTTTTGCAGGCAGCACAGGCCACAGCCGTCGCACAGCGATTCCCATTCCTCGTGATCCAGTTGATCGAGGGTTTTGCGTTTCCAGAACGGTTCGACTTTGGCGGCCATGGCTCAAGCATCAACATCAGGTGGTGAAAAGGCCGCCAGTCTAGTGCCAGCGGGCTTGCGGGCCAAGCGCTGGCGACTGTCGGTAAAACGCGCTTGTCAGCCCAAGCGCCGCCCAGTAGGGTTTTGCCTCGCTTCTTTTAAAAACGTGTCCAGGAATTTCTTGATGAGTGCCAACCCTCGCGTTGCCGATTACGCCATTCACCCGCAATTCACCGATCGCTGGTCGCCCCGCGCCTTTACCGGCGAAGCGATCCCGGAAGAAACCCTGCTGAGCTTTTTCGAAGCCGCACGCTGGGCGCCGTCGGCCTACAACTCGCAGCCATGGCGTTTTCTCTATGCGCGTCGCGATACGCCGAACTGGGAGCGGTATCTGGGCCTGCTCAACGAATTCAACCGCAGTTGGGCGCAACATGCCTCGGCGCTGGTGATCGTCATGTCCAAAACCACCTTCGCCGTACCGGGCGCCACTGAAGAAACCCCTGCGCTGTGGAGCACCTTCGATACGGGCTCGGCGTGGGGCCATCTGGCGCTGCAAGCGAGCATCAGCGGTTGGCACACCCATGGCATGGCCGGTTTTGATCAGGAACTGACCCGCCAGGAGCTGAACATTCCAGAAGGTTACGCACTGCACGCCGCCGTGGCGGTGGGCAAGCTGGGGGACAAGGCGACCCTGGCCGATTACCTGCAAGCACGCGAGGAGCCTAGCCCCCGTCGTCCGCTGAGCGAACTGGCGGCTGAAGGCGACTTCACCCTCTAAGCCACACCACAAAAAAACAGTTGGAGCAGGCCAGCTCACGAAGAGGGTGTGTCAGTCAACGTTTCTGATGACTGACACACCGCTTTCGCGAGCAAGCCCGCTCCCACTATTGGATCGGGAAAACTCAATAACCGCGGCTGAAATCCACTTCCCCGCGCAACGCCTCACCGGCCTGATACGCCCGCAGGTTGTCGACAAACAACTGCACCATCAACGCAGGTGACGTCGGCGCCGAGCTGTGGCCGGTCAGCAACAAGCCCCACGCCGTCCAGAATGGATGACGTTGCGGCAACGGCTCCTGCCGGCAGACGTCGATCACCGCGCCCGCCAGATGCCCGTCCTTCAGGGCCTCCACCAGATCCGCATCGACCACCGCGACACCGCGCCCGGCATTGATGAACAACCCGGTCGATTTGAATTGCTTGAACAGCGCCGCGTCGTAGACATCGTGGGTGTGTTCGGTGTTGGGCAACAGGTTGACCACGTAATCCACTTCGCCCACCAGACGTGGCAAATCGGCCATCGAGCCCACTTCGACAAACGGTGCCTGCTCTCGGGCGCTGCTGGCAATACCGTACAACTCGACGCCAAACGGCCGCAGGAACTGCGCCACGCTCAGGCCGATGTCGCCGGTGCCGACGATCAGCACCTTGCGTCCGACCAGACTCTGGCCCGTGCGGTTGTCCCACTTGCGCTCGACCTGGCTGACCAGACGTGCCAACACTTCGCGTTCGTGGCCGAGCATGTAAGTCAGTACGTATTCGGCCATCACCTGACCAAAAATCCCCACCGCGCGGGTCAGGCGGTAATCACGGCGCAAGCCATCAGCCAGCAGTGGCGTGATACCGGCCCAGGTCGATTGCAGCCATTGGGGTTGATGGCCCTGACGCAACAGGGTCGCCAGCAGATCCGGCTGCCCCAGCCAAACCGGACAATCGGTGGCCTGACGAGCCAGTTCAGCGGAGTCGCCGCTGGTCAGTACTTCGAGCTCCGGCGCTGCCTGACGCAGCAGCCGGGCGTATATCGCGTGGTCGTGTTCAGCAATCAGAACGCGCATCTTCAAACCTTTCGCAAACCGTGCAGACAACCGCCGTATTTCGGGCGGTCATCGCGGTAAAAACAGTTCCAGGGTTACCAGAGGCCCAGAACAGGGCCCCGCCAATCAGATCGGGTCGTTGCGTCGCAGCAACTCTTCAGGCAAATGTTCGATGTACTCATCCTCAGCCGGCGGCATTTGCAGGTGATAGCCCTGCTTTTCGAGGTTTTCCAGGACCACAACGATGTCTTCACTGGCCAGTTTTCGCTCGGGCGACAGCACCAGATCGAAAGCATGTCTGGCTTTGCCGAAGGCCAGCATCAGCGCTTCGGGCACTTGTTCAAGTGCATCGCTTTTGAGCACATAAAGGTACATGCCGCTGCGCTTGGAGCTTTGGTAAATGGAACAAATACGTTTCAAGGCTGTTCTCCGGCGGTGGCCAGGCTGTCGAGCAGCTTCTGACCCATGAGTTCGCGGCGCCAGCCACGCAGCGACTCAGGTAATTGGTAAGGACCCTCGGGGAAACCGCTCTTGAGCAGTGCTTCGAGGGTTTTCTTGCGCAGCATCAGTTCTGGCGCGATGTTCAGCCGTTCGGCTTCGGCCTGACCGAGCGCGCGCAATTGCTTGATCAACGTAGCC
The DNA here is from genome assembly GCF_963970575.1 of Pseudomonas sp. EA_65y_Pfl2_P74. NCBI lineage: Bacteria > Pseudomonadati > Pseudomonadota > Gammaproteobacteria > Pseudomonadales > Pseudomonadaceae > Pseudomonas > Pseudomonas sp. EA_65y_Pfl2_P74. The sequence goes on along the minus strand of NZ_CAXAOQ010000011.1, from coordinate 79,460 downwards.
GCTTCGATCGGCAACGGTTCCGGCACCGCAGGCGGCCATTGATCGGGGCCCACACTGCCAGAGCGCTTGATCAGATCAAGTAGAAATTCGCCGTCCTGACGCACGGTACGCGGGTGCATGTCTTCGATCTTGCCCAGCGCACTCAAAGAGTCCGGTTGCGTACGGGCCAGCGGCCACAGCGAATGCTCACGCACAACGCGGTTGCGCGGCAGGTCTCGGGCGCGGGCTTCGCGCTCGCGCCAGGCACACAGTTCACGCAGCACGGCCAGTTGTGCGCGGGACAGTTTCCACGCCAGTTTGGCCTCGCGATACACCTCGTATGGGTCGGTTTCCCGACGCAGGTTGGCAACCAGCTCGGCGCCGTCCTCCAGAACCCAGTTGAATTTGTCGTCAGACAGTTTCGGACGCAGCTGTACGAATACCTCCGCCAGATGCACGGCATCTTCGGCGGCATAGCTGATTTGTGTCTCGGACAACGGTCGCTGCAACCAATCGGAGCGGGTTTCGCCTTTGGGCAGTTCGATGCCGAGCACGGCCTGCACGAGCCGCGAGTAGCCCATCGAGAAACCGAGGTTCAAGTAAGCCGCGGCCAGTTGGGTATCGAACAGCGGCGCCGGCATGCTGCCGGTCAGGCGCAACAGGACTTCGAGGTCTTCGCTGCACGCGTGCAGAACCTTGAGTACCGCCGGATTTTCCAGTAACGCGGCCAGCGGTTGCCAGGCGTTGATGGTCAACGGGTCAATCAGGTAGGCGCGCTTGCCGTCACCCACCTGCAACAGGCCGGCAATCGGGTAGAAGGTGTCGACCCGCATGAATTCGGTGTCGAGGGCCACGAAAGGCAGTTGCTGCCACTCGGCGCAAAATTGCGCGAGGCTTTCGTTGTCGCGAATCCAGTGAATATCGATGGCCACACGGCTCTCCCTTGAAGAATGGCGCGCAGTATATATCGCCACTGGCGATTTACGCGCCTGCGAAGGACAAGAGCTGTAACGAAATGTCCTGCCAAACAGCAAGAATAGTCTGATAGGGCAAACAGGCAGGCCCGTCGTATCAGGACAACGGGCCCGAAACTGCTCAGTCCTTGGCCAACACGCCATCAATCCCTGCGCCACGGCAACCGGCAAACATGTCCAGGCCCGGCTGATAAACCTTGCTGCGTACTTCAAGCAAGCCGAGCATCGAGTGAAACAGGTTGTCCTGACTCAACGGTTTGTCTCGGTTCATTTGCAGGCAGTGAGTATCGACCGAATAAGCCTTCTGATAACTGTCAGAGAACCACGCCAGCATCGCCACATGTTTCTGTTGCTCCGGCGCCAGCATGTAAGGCGTACCGTGCAGGAACAAATTGTATTCGCCCAATGACTCGCCGTGATCCGACAGGTACAACATGGCGGTATCAACCTTGTCCTGATTGGCGCGCAGTACATCGATCAGGCTCGACAACACATGGTCGGTGTAAACCAGCGTGTTGTCGTAACCATTGACGATACTTTCTCGGCTGCAATTGTTCAGCGCGTTACTTTCACAGACGGGTGTGAAGTGTTCGTATTCCTTCGGATAGCGCTTGAAGTATTCCGGGCCATGACTGCCCATCTGGTGCAAGACAAGCACAGTGTCCTTGTCCAGATGGTCGATAAAGCCTTGCAGACCTTGCAGCAGGATTTCATCACGGCATTCGCTGTTGGCGCACAGCGCCGGGTCTTTGAGGTTACTGACATCCTGCAGCGTGACCCGATCGCAAGTGCCTTTGCAGCCAGACTGGTTATCGCGCCAGATCACATCGATACCGGCACGCTTGAGCACGTCGAGCAGGCCCTCTTCGTTCTTGGCCTTGCTGGCGTCGTAATCCTTGCGGTCCATGTTGGAAAACATGCACGGCACCGAGACCGCCGTTTCAGTGCCGCAGGAATGTACGTCGGTGAACGCGATCAGCCCGGCTTCCTTGTCCAGTTTTGGCGTGGTGTCACGGTTATAACCCAGGATGCCGAAGTTCTGCGCCCGGGCACTTTCCCCCACGACCAGCACGGTCAGGGATTTGCGTGGCTGTACTTTCAAGTCCGGATTGCGTTGGGCGTCCTCGCCGATCTTGACGAACGGCTGATGCGCCGACGCCACCTGTTCACGCAGGTAACCGGCCGTCGCGCCAATGTAGTTGCTCGGCACCAGCATCAAGTGCAATTCATGATGATTGCGAAACAGCGAGGACAACCCCTGATAGTTGGCCAGTGCAACCCCACCGATCACGGCAGCCGATACGAAACTGACAACAACTTTGCTGAACAACTCGCGATGCCAGCGACGATAGTTGACCGGCACTTTCCACAACAACCAGGAAGGCAACACACCAAGAAACAACAAGTAAGCAAACAACTTCAACGACAGCAGATCACGAACTTCCGTGGCATTGGTTTCGGCGAAGTTACGAAGCATACCCGCATCAATCATGACGCCATACTGACTCATGAAATAAGCCACACCGGCACTGATCAAGAACATCAGTGTCAGAATCGGCTTGAGCAGCGGACGAAAGGCAAGAAAGGTCAGCACGATGTTGAACGCGGCAAGGATCATCACGCCAAAAGCCACGCGCATGGCAACGCCGTTGCCATCTGCGGCAGTGATCTCGACCAGGTGCTGCCAGAGCACAAAATTGAAACCGATCAACAGAAAGGCACTGGCAATCAACGTCACCCACTCCGGGCGCACGGAATTCAACTTCAACATAGTGGTGGGTTATTCCTGAAAAGAAGAGCCCCGGTTAGTTGTGAAAAATTCATTAACCAAGGCCTGCAAAACTGTAGACAGGCATCCATCAATTTTTCGTGAAAAAGTCGCCAACGATTAGTTAGGGCTTGGTAATAAGTCGAAATCCGAAAAGTATTTGAGAGTGTTTCAGGCTTGCTTCAGTTTTTGGCCTGCCCCCCATCCCTGTGCAAGCGAGCATGCCCGCGCCCACGGAGGGGGATTCGCGGTTATCGAATATTTAAATACTGCAGCGGATTTTCTGGTTTGCCCGCACCGAGTGGCCACGCGCCTAATCCTCAGCCCTGATATCAAAGGCCTGACGATGGAACACATCCGCACCACCTCCCGCCCCGCCGTCGGGCTAATGCTCGCGATCATTCTGGTCGCTCTCAATCTGCGACCATCGATGGCAGCCGTCGGGCCACTGCTTTCGGCGATTCGCGGCGACATCCCGTTGAGTTTCAGCCTTGCATCGTTGCTGACCATGTTGCCGGTGACGGCCATGGGCTTGGCGATGTTTTTCGGCATCGGTATCAGTCAGCGCCTGGGTGAACAGCGTACGGTGCTGTTGTCGCTGCTGATCATTGCTCTGGCGACGCTGTCACGGCTGTTTATCGACTCGGCTGGCGAACTGATTGTCAGCGCCATGTTGGCGGGCATCGGCATCGCGTTGATTCAGGCGTTGATGCCGGCGCTGATCAAATCGCGCTTCGCCGACAACGTGGCGCTGTGCATGGGCTTGTATGTCACCTCGATCATGGGCGGCGCGGCGATTGCGGCCTCATTCGCGCCACTGGTGAGGGTACAAACCGGTAGCTGGCGCCTGGGCTTGGCCATTTGGGCGGCGCTGGCGCTGCTGGCGTTCGTGTTCTGGTGGTCGCAACGCAGGTCACTGCCAAACACCCTGACGGGGGCGGCGAGGAAAGAAGCGTTTTTCTCCAATGCTCGCGCCTGGTTACTCGCAATCTTCTTCGGTCTGGGAACAGCGTCCTACACCTGTGTGCTCGCTTGGCTGGCGCCGTACTACGTGGAAAAAGGCTGGAGCGAACAAAACGCAGGGCTGTTGTTAGGTTTTCTGACCGCCATGGAGGTCATTTCCGGACTCATAGTCCCGGCTATCGCCAATCGCAGCCGTGATCGGCGCGGGGTACTGATGGCACTGCTCGGCCTGATCATCGCCGGCTTCTGCGGGCTGATCCTCAGCCCGCAACACCTCAGCCTGCTGTGGCCGTGCCTGTTGGGCCTGGGCATCGGCGGGTTGTTTCCGATGAGCCTGATCGTCGCCCTCGACCACCTCGACAACCCGAAGCGCGCCGGCGGCCTCACCGCCTTCGTGCAAGGCATTGGTTATCTGATTGCCGGCCTCTCACCATTACTGGCCGGGATGGTCCGCGATCAACTGGGCAGCTTCGAATGGGCCTGGGGGACGCTGACGGCCATGATGGTCGTCATGCTGCTGATGGTGTTGCGTTTCGATCCCCGGCATTACCAACGACATGTCCGCTGACCGCAAACCCGCAGTAACTGAAGGCTTCTGGCCATGTTTTAGCGCTTTGTCGGGCGACGTCGTGTTGCTAAAACTTTCTGTCCCACAACTGTCCGCGAAATATCCTACAGGGCTTTCTCCTGGCACCATCGTTCCGCTAGGATCGTTCGCACACGTTTGCGCGGATTCAGCGCAAGGAGCACAGCGAGATAGAACGGATGCTGAACAGTAACTTGCTTCGAAAGCTCGACATGCAGGATCTCATGGTGTTTATCGCCGTGTATGAGCAGAACAGCGTCACCGATGTATCGGAAACACTGTTTGTCAGCCAGTCCACCGTCAGTTATTGCCTGAAAAAACTGCGCACCAGTTTCGAAGACGAACTGTTCATCAACACACGCACCGGCATGCGTCCGACCTACAAGGCCTGCACCATGTACGGCCATGTACAGAAGATTCTCGAGAGCATCAATCTGTGCCACGCCGGCGCCCCGGTGTTCGATCCAACCCAGCAAGCGGTCACCTTCAACATCTGTGCCCCGGAATACTTCGAACAACTGATCCTGCCGCGTTTATTGAAACGCTTCGACTTCAATGATTTGCCGGTGATGGTCAACATGCACAAGTTTGAAACCGATGTGCCAGCGTATGAGCTGCGCGACGGCAGCCTCGATCTTGTGATCAGCTTCGGCCCCAACTTCCACCGCAACCACGCTGACCTGAAGTCTCGGATGCTGCTGGAAGATGATTTGGTCTGCGTCTTCGACAAGCGCGCCACACCACTGGAACCGCGCCTGAGCTTGCAGGCCTTCACCGAACGCCGGCATGTGTTCCCCACACCCTGGACCTCCACCACCAACATGGTCGACGGCTGGCTCGCGCGACAGGCACAGAAACGCCAGATTGTGGCGCGCTCGAACAGCTACAGTGCTGCGTTGAAATTGATCACCGGCACCGACTTCATCCTCACTCTGCCCCGGCGTATTCAGCGTTTACTGACCAACGAAGCCGTGTTTAACCACTGCGAGGCGCCCAACGGCTTGCCGGGGTTCACGCTCGACATGCAGTGGAGCCAGAACGTCGATCAGGACAGCGCCAACGTCTGGCTCCGCGAGCAGATAATCCAGGTGTGCAGTGAGCTGGAAGCGGCCTGACGCTTACATGCCAATAGCGGTTTTACTGTAGGAATCACGGTCGATATCGAGCAGTTCAACGCACAACTGCACCTCAATGTCGGCAGGCCATTCGCAAAGTTCTTGCAACACCGTCAGCAGGCTTTGCGAAAGCTGTTTCTTGATCTCCGGCGAACGGCCGCTGAGCAGGGCCAGCTTCACATGCACGAAAGCACGCTCGCCCATGGCGGTGCCAACCTTGAAGGTTTCCACTTTCACCGCACGGCTCTTGATATCGAACTCCGCCGCGAACTGACCGGAACCCACCAAGGTGTTGTTGAGCCGGATCAAAGCGACGTCAGCGTTCAGTTGCGGCAGGTTGGCGGTGTATTCCATGTGCAGGTGTGGCATCGGGGTACTCCAGTCGGGCGGCAGAAAGGCCGTACATATAACACAGCTGCGCCCTACTCCCTTGAGGCTTTTTCTGACACCACGGGTGACGATGTCTGACGTAGCGCCAAGGTTTCCCAGGCAGCGACCACGATCACGATCGTCGTGGTCAGCGCGCCCAGTTGCAACGCTGAAAACCAGTGATTCAACGCCAATGGGAAGGACAGCATCAGCAGAACCAGCCCGGCCAGATGCGACAAAGGGGGCAGCAACCGGTCGGCCATGACCCATTTGAACAGCGCATTGCCGAGCAGAAACAACCACGGTCCGGCAATGATCGCGAGGATACCGGCGTCGCTGGCGTGATCCGGGTGCACCAGCACCAGCTCATCGGCCACGGCACTGACGATCACCCCGGCAACGATCAGCACATGCAGATAGGTGTAAGCGATCCGCGCCTGGCGCCCAGGATCAGTGGAATGAGCGATGCGATGGTGCGCGCGTTCGGCGCCGCTGTCGAAATACACCCACCACATGGCGATACTGCCCAGCACAGAGACGAGAAAGGCGAGCAATCCGCCCGCACTCAGCGGTAATTCGGCAAACGTCGCACCGGTCACCAGCAACGACTCACCCAGGGCAATGATCACAAACAAGCCACAGCGCTCGGCCATGTGATTGCCTTCGACGTTCCAGTCGCTCAGCGACGAACGCCCAAGGCCCGGCACCCAGAAATATAGCGACGGCGAAATCAGCTCGATCAACAAAGCCGCCGACCAGCACCACAGGCGTTGCTCTGCCTCGACAAACGCCCCGGCCATCCAGAAAACCCCGGACAGCATCAGCCAGACGAGGATGCGCTGAAAGTTGCGGGTCATGCTCAGCGATTCGCCGCGCACCGCCCAAATGGCAAACAGCGTGCGCCCGACCTGCATGAACACAAACGCTGCGGCGAACATCAAACCGCGTTCGGTGAATGCCTTGGGAATGGCCGATGAGAGCAACAAACCGGCAATCATCAGGCCAAACAACCCGAGGCGGATCGGCAGTTTTTCCGGGTCGAGCCAATTGGTGATCCAGGACGTGAAGATCCACACCCACCACACCGCGACCATCAACAACGCTACCTGCACCGCGCCGAGAATCGACAAATGGGCGAGCAGGGAATGCGACAACTGGGTTACGGCGAACACGAACACCAGATCGAAAAACAGCTCGACCATGCCAACCTTGCCACTGTCGAGACTGCCGCGCCCACGCAGCAACGTACGGGTGATGCTCATGGCACAGTTCTCCGCCGGATTCATACGTCACAGCAAAGCAGGCAGACTTCCTCCCGGCAAGTTGAACAACGCCCGTCAGGGTCGTGTCGCGCGTTTTAGAGCGGTGTCGGGGGGCGCTCGCTCATCAAGGCTTCGAGCCGCGAACGCAACCAGCGCTCTGCCGGGTCGCTGTCGACGTGGCTGAGCCAGACCATCGACAGGTCGAGTGTCGGCGTCTTGAACGGGAACGGTTCCTTGAACAGCAACCCGGAGGTGGCCATGGCGGCGGCGGCGTAATCCGGCAGGCTGGCAATAAGGTCCGTGCCGGCCAACAGTGCCGGCAGCGCGCTGTATTGCGGCACCGACAGCACCACCTGACGGGTACGGCCAAGCTCTGCCAGCCACTCGTCGGCGAAACCACTGACGTTGGCGGTGTGGGACACCAGGACGTGGGGACGTGCGCAATATTCATCGAGGGTCAGCGGCGTATCGCAGGCGTCGGCACGCAGGATGCTCGGTTGAATGTGCCGCAGCAGTTTGCGTTTGGCGTTGGCCGGCAGGCCACGGGTCTGACTGATACCGACCGTGATATCGCCGGCGGCCAGCAGATCGGGGATTCGCCAATAGTCGACGTGTTGCACCACGAACACCACGTTCGGTGCTTCCTGACGCAAAGCACGCAACGCCGGCGGCAACAGGCCGAACTCGACGTCATCAGACAGGCCGATTCGGAACGTCATGGTACTGACCGCAGGATCGAAATCACGGGTCAGGCTCAATGCCACTGACAACGAATCCAGCGCCGGTTTGAGGTGACGAAAGATATCTTCAGCGCGGGCTGTCGGCTCCATGCGGTGCCCGACACGAATGAACAACGGATCGTTGAGCATCGTGCGCAAACGGTTGAGCGCCGAACTGATGGTCGGCTGACCGAGAAACAGCTTCTCCGCCGCCCGGGTCACGTTGCGCTCGAGCATCAAGGTTTCGAAGACCACCATCAGGTTGATGTCTGCCTTGCGTAGTTCATTGCGATTCATTCACTGCCCCCGCTCCCCGGAATACGGGCAGTGTAGAAAGGCCTGGGGCTCGGCGTCCATCAACCTTTGCCGACCTCACTGGACCTTCTGTGTTTTCACCCTCAGCCCATGACCTGTGCGTCACCGTTCAGTCCCGTATGTCGTGGACGGGAACGTCGTTCAAATACACATTGCAGCTCTTCGCCAAGCGACCATTCTCAACGTACTAAACATGCCCCCTTCAGAAACATCCGCGAACGATTGGAAACAAATGTCCGATAGCCAAAAAACCCGTCTGCGCTAGGCTTGCGACCATGCGTCAAAAAGGCTGTCGCACAAATAAATCGCATGGAGCGAACTGAATGTATTTCGAGATTTACAGACAATCCAAAGGCACCCCGAGCACCGGCAAAGGGCAATGGCGCTGGAGGCTGCGCGCAGGCAATCACGAGACCATCGCCAGTGGTGAGTCTTATGTGAACAAGGCCGATTGTTTGCATGTGATCGAGTTGATCAAAGGAGCAACGGGGGAGACGCCGGTGAAGGAGATTTAACCGCGAGAGTGAATGAGCGACTGCGTCCTACAACCTTTTCCTTTTTTGTTCGAACGACTGGCGGGCCGTCTTTACGTCCCTACGCTCAGTGACGTATGGGGCCATCCGGCCCTGTTTCTCCACATCATTTGAACCCAAAAGGAGCCGCACAATGGCTAGAGACAAAGCGAAAGACGACAAGTACTTCAACTGCACCCAAGAACATGAGGCCGACTACGTCGCCAGCCTCTACCCGCACGCCAAAGAAGAAGTCAAAACCTTCCTGGCTTCGGCATGCCAGGACAACACGCTGCATAACTCAACGCACAAGGAAGTTTATGAGCTGATCAAACAGGAGCTAGGGCACTCGCTGTCGTGAGTGGCTGAGTGCGGGGAGCGGTAGCTCCTGCAAAAATGAAAAGGCCCCACAGGTTTGATCCTGTGAGGCCTTTCCATGTTCGGTGAAGTAACTCGCGGGCAGAATGCGGCAGCTCCGGAATCGAGGGAGTTGAACGATACAAACAAGTAACCTGTTAAGCCCGCTTCGCCTGCACCGCGATACAAGCCTTCTCTCATCACACGTCTCTATGTACGGAGACGCAAAATGACCGAAACCCCAGAAGAAAAAACCATCGGATTCGCCCCATTCATCTACGGCTCAGGGCAACGCACTGTTCCACGTCAGCTCCCGATTTCTGGAATTACAGAGGATGGGGCCAGTCCTAGTTGTCGCGCAGTGCCTGCCTTGAGATGGGCGATCACCAGCCAGCCTTTGCGAATCGCACGGGTAAAGCCCACCTCGAACACTGTCCGACCGCGCTCGTTGACGATTTCGCCATAGCTGCCTTCCCGCAGGCCGCGATCTTTCAAGTAGTTCGGCGATATGGCCTTGTGTAAGGCTTCGCGCTCAGAATGAGGCAGTTGCGCGGACAGGGCATTGTGAGGCGTGGGCATAATTTGTGAGGTCTGCTTGGTTGACGTCCAGCTCGGTCGCCACCACTTTTTTCACATGTTGTTCGAACGTTTCCATGTTCATTCCCTTGCGGTTGGATGCGTACCACGAAACAGTGGCCGGCCCGTGCCGACCACTGGGCTCTTGCGCCATGGCGAGGCGTATCAGACCGCCGTCAGATGCATGAAACCACCGGAGAAGCGCCCGCTTTCCGGGACGAAACACAGCACGCGCTGCCCTTTGTGCAGGCGTCCGGACTCAAGCAGCTCGTGGATCATGATGTAGATCGACGCCGAGCCGGTGTTGCCACGATGAGACAGGTTGGTGAACCAGCGCTCTTGGGGAATCGCCAATTCGGTGTTTTCCATGCACTCGACAATCGGTTTGCGGAAGTATTCCGATGACATGTGCGGCAGGAACCAGTCGATGGCCTCGGGCGACAGGTTGTACTTGATCATCACCTCCTTGAGCGGCTTGCCGAGGGTGTACTTCACCACGTTCTCGTTCAGCAGCCGCACGTCCTGCTTGATTGCGAAAATCGAGCGCGATGCCCATTGCTCAGAGGGCAGCCGCATCCAGCCGGTCAAGCTGTCGTCCTCGGCCTTTTCCGCACCCGCGTACATGCAGGTTGGTAATTCGTTGGCGTAGGAAAAGATGTCTATCCAGTCGATACGTAACGACAGGCTGCCGGCCCGTGGTTGGTTCTCGAGCAGGAAGGCCCCGGCCCCGTCGGATAGCATCCAGCGCAGGAAGTCTTTATCGAAGGCGATTTCTGGGCGGGCCGCCATCTGCGCCACCAGCGCCTCGTTTTCCGCATCGAAATTGCGCGCATGCAGCACCGGCGAAACCACCTCCGAAGCTGTGGCCACTGCCTTGCGGCTGGCTCCCGCAAGCACCGACAGGTAGGCATATTTCAGCGCGGTGAGGCCAGCCAGGCAGATGCCGGCGGTGGACACCACCTCACAAGGTTTGTTGCCCAGCTCGCCATGCACCATCACGCCATGGTTGGGCATCAGTTGGTCCGGCAAGGTGGTGCCGGTGGACAGGCATTCCATGGAGTCCAGGGCAAAATCGTCGCCCACCAGGCCCTTGATCGCCTCGGCGGTTATTTGCGCGTTAGTGAAACGGGGAACACCAGTTTCCGGATCCAGCACATAATAGCGTTGCTTGATTCCGTTATTACGCAACACCACCTGCCGAGACCGTGAAGGTCGCCCGCCCACATACCCGAGAATGTTCTCCATCGTATCGTTATCGACCGCCTCTCCCGGCATATACGTGGATGTTTTCGTAATATAGACAAACGAATTACTCATGATTATTTCACTCTTTAGATTCAAAATTTAGTTGCGAACCGGACGGCTGTTCGTAATAACGCTGCAACTCATTGAGGCGCGTCCGGATAAATGGATGAAGCAAGCGGCGTAACACAAGTGAAATAGGCAGGACGGTCATGATGACCAACAATAGATAGACGATGAATAAGCACAGCAAGAGTCGCCGTAGCCATTGTCCATACTTGCCGAAACGGCAAATTATTCCCGACCAGAACTTGAAGCCTCTATAAGCCGCTCGCTCGCTGAGTATCAGCCCAGGATTGACGGTCGCCGCCCCCAGTCCAGCCAGCATCGGCCCTTCGGCTTTCTCTTTATTGGCATACAGGGCGGCATTCAATGCCCGCCCGAAACGTGCAGCGCCTTGGACATCCTGGGCGCTAATCCCGGCCTTGGGCAGGCCGAGGAATGACTCGCGGTTGCCGGTGAACATCCAGCGCGGTGTGGTAATCAGTGTGGCGAAGGTATTGGCCCGGTCGGTTAGCACCACGTTGTCGCGCAACTGCGCGCCGGCCTCATCCAGTAGACGCTTGACCGCCTCCTGGGCCATCAGCCACATGTTGCGGCAGGCGATCACCGTGACCACCGGGCGCCCGGCCAGCAGACGCTTGCCTTCCGCGCTCTTGAGAAATGCGGTGATCAGCGGTGATGGCGACAGATACCAGACCTGATACGCTAGGATCACCAAGTCGAAGGGCTGAGTGTGATTCGTATACACCGGTTCGATGGCCGGCGGGCTGAGTTGCACGGTCTCGGGAAACACGTCGAAAAATTTGCCCACAGGCCAAGGAAACGGATAGGCAACCCGGGGCTTGAGCACCACTTCATGTACCTTAACCTCCTGTGTCGAACGTAGAGGCGAAATTAGACTTTCGACCACTTCGCTCAACTGACCGCTTTGCGAATAACGAATCACAAGAACATGTTTCATAAGTGCAGGGACCTTTTGCTTTTCAACTACACAAACACGCCAGAGATTCGAGTGGCAGTTCTGTAGAGCGTGATGCTCCACCCCGGATAGCTTGTTGGGGTAATGGCACACCAAGTTTTTAACGTCTAATTTTTATTCGGGACGAGCGAATGCAGTACGTCGCTAGTGGCGTACGCAATAGAAGAGGGGCGCCAACTTGCAGATAGCCGCGGAGGCTGTCTGGCGAAAGTCGATATACGAGTGGGCGGGATTGTTCTGGTAGGCTTTTGCGCGGTTCAACTGCGGCTCATCCGTGATCTTGTACATCATGCAACTCCTGATTCTAGCTCGGGCAGACTGGATTCCTTCCAGTTCTTCACAGACGAACTCTAGATACTTATTGTGGCCTGTCAAATAAGTGCGGCGAATTTTATCGCGTGCCCTCGATTCAGTGGCGCGAATACACGATGGCGCTGTTGGGCCAGGACGTGGTGTAACTCCCATGTTCTGCAGGTGTCCCGGATTTTGCGTAACCGAAATTTCTGTTAAATCGACAGCAGCCGATCTTCGAACTGGATAGGGACGGCGGCTGGACCGGATGTTGATGCATCCGGATCAGCCGCTCTTTTTCACTTCAGTGTTGAGACTTCTTTGGCGTATGCCTGACACGCCGCGAGGGCAATCAGCCCCCGGTCGCCGTCATCGGTGACGCCGATAATTCGTTGAGCATGCGCTGGGTCAAGTTCGGCTCTTGTGGGGCCATGATCCACGCCGCCGGTGGCGGTGGTGGCTGACACCGATCTGTTGCCGGCGCCGGAGGTGGCGTCGAGTAGGACTGACAAGCGCAGATCAGCAGTGGCAAGGCGGTCGCGCAGGCGACCTTGATCACGTTGGACATCGCTCAAGGCTCGGTAATGGGTTTGTTCACTGGTAGCCAGGCGCTGCTCGAGCGCGAGACGTTTGTCTTGTTCGGCACGCTGCTGTGCGGCCGAGTCTAGGGCCTGTTGATTGAGGGTTTCGGCGTGGAGGCGGGCCTGCTCTGCGAGCTGTTTGCCGTAGCGCCAATCCTGTACTTGCCAGGTAATGGCCACAGAACCACCGACCAAGATGACCAGCAGTACGCCTTTTGCCAGCAGCCGATACGGCGCCGGGATCAGTTCGCCGAGACGCATAGCACTGCCCTCGCCCGCCCCCACAACTCCAACCGATCCTGCAGGCCATTGAGACCGCCGTTGATTCTGCGGGTGATCGTGTTGAATTCGTTTTGATCGGCCAGCGCGTTCAGCCCATTCACTGACCAGAACCATGCTGCCGACTCGGCGGCCCACTGCGGCAGCTCCAGCAGTTCAGGCGTGCGCAGCAATCGCTCGTCACCGAACAGCGCCAAGCTGCAGCGCAGGTAGTTGTCGTGACCGGTGACCTGGATCAGACCGCGACCGCGATAGCGCTGGCCATCACCATCCGCTGCCGGGGTGTTGCCCAGTTTCGCAGCCAGGTTGCCGGTGTCGTATTTGCTCAGGTACTGATCGCCGCCCAGCTCCCGGACGTACTGCAGCTGACCCGACTCGTGACCGACTTGCGCCAGAAACGCGGCTTGGCGTTTCGGCGTGTTGATCTGCCGATGCGCCATGGCTGTGTTTAGGGCGGATACAAAAACGCCCGCTTGGCGGCGGGCGTTGGGCATGATGCTTTGCAGCTGTTGTTCAGTGATGGACATACAAACTCCAGACGTAAAAAAACCGCTCTCAGGCGGCGATGGGATGCGGCTACTGTTTCTCGATGTTCACAACCTTGAGGGGTGGTTTCGGCCCTTTCTTTTTCTTGCCCTTGGATTTACCGGCTTTGCCGGCATTGCATTCGACCGTGGTGGACCAGCCAGACTGGGTGAACACTTGCTCGACCGAATCCGCCAGGTACTCGCCATCAAGCCCGACCTTGAAGCCCTGGGCGAGAATGGGCCGCTCGGCGAAAATGTCCGTGCGCCCAGGCATCTCAAAACGCACGTCGGCGGTCGAGCGGTTGAACGCCGCCAGACGCGCTTTCGCGGCCGCTTGGGCAGCGGTCTTATTCGGGTAAATATGCCGGTCGGTATGCACCGCCGGCAGGCCATCCGGCGCGTCGTCGTTGTCGATGGTGACGATGGCCAGCTTTCCGTCTTTCTTGTCTTGGTGCTTGGTCGCAACCGCCTTGTGCGAGCTGCGATCGCCGAGACTGAATTGCCAGCGGCTGAGGTCGCTGCGTGTCAGCGTGACCGCGCCGAACGCTTTGCCGCTTGCGGACTGTCCGCCTTGACGTGGCATCACCAACAGCTTGCCATCGGCCACCTTGGCCGTGCAGTCGTATTGCTTGGCCAGCCGGGTGATGAAATTAAAATCGGACTCGTTGAGTTGATCCACTCGCGCCACTTTGGTCGACACCGGGCACACCGGCTGCCAGCCATTGCGCGCGGCAATGTCGGCCACGATCTTCCACAGCGGCACGTCCTTCCAGCTTCCGCTACGGATGATCTTGCCGCTGCCACGCATGTCGCTGGCCTTGCCTTTGATCACGATCGTATCCGGCGGCCCCGACACTTCGACGGTGTCCACCGTGTAACGTCCCATGCGGGCTAAAGCGGTTTCGGCATAGCCTAAATAGACCTCGATCGAACTGCCCCGCCGAGGCAACTGCACTTGTCCATCCCGGTCATCAATACGCAACTCAAACTCGTCGGACTCCATGCCGGGCTTGTCCGAGGTGCGCAGCAACAACAGCCGATCGTTGATCTTGGCCGTGACGTCGGCACCATCGGCGACGATTCGAAACATCGGGGTCATGGATTTTGCCCAAAAAAAAGCCAGCACAAGGCGGGTCAGAGAAGAATGCACCGTTACGCGTAACGCAACGGCTCGCCTAGCTGATAGACCCTGCACTGGAACTGATGCGAGACATCGTTGCTGCGGCCAGGGAATCACCAGTCGAAGAGATCACCGTTATCCAGCGCGACAACATCACGTCAAAGAAGATGAAAGTCAGGTTTCTTTTCCGCAGCTCTACCAGCGGGTCGTTGTGGAGCGGCAAAACCCTGAGCAATTGGTTCACAGCTCATCTGAAAAAGGCAGAAGTGCGCCATCGAGGCGCCAACCAGTGCCGCCACACGTTCGCCAGCCAGATGCTATCGAGCTATGTGCCCGTCGAATGGGTGGCCAGACAGCTAGGGCACGCCGACACAACAATGGTGAGAAAGCATTACGGTAGATGGATACCTAAGGACACCAAGAGCATAGCCGGTATCGTGTCGAAAATGCTGGGGTTTCGCGAAAACTAATACCTGGGGAGGAATACCTCCCCAAGCAGGGAAGACGGCGGTTAGCGATTGTCTGGATGAACGGCCTCGCTGACTACTTGAATGATTTCATCTGCCGTCATTTCACGCATGATCACGTTTTTTCGAATCAGCTCAAATGCGGCATACATACGCGCATAGGTGTTAACCATAGGGCAATGAGAGTTGTTGTTCGCAACATCTTTGAACTCAGTGAAGCGATTCAAACGATTCACCAAAGTGTGAGCGATGCCCCGGTACCGGCTTTCGTTGTTACCATCATATCCAGAGAAGGTAAGCCAGGCGGCTACGTGGTCACTCGATTGATCTACCCTCGTCTTGTCATCTTGTGAGAGCGCAGCATATCCCCTCCCAATAAAAGAGAACATGTCGAAAACATCACCTACAAAAACTACTTCTTCAGGATTATCGATTTCATTGAAATCGTTATATGCCCACCTCAAAATCCACAAATCATCTTCGCCGACTGCTTGAGTTACCAAGTCTAAGTCGTACCGGCTTTCAACCCCAAGCTTCTTATGAAGATCGCAGAGCATTGCGATGGTCAGTTTTTCGATTACGGTTGGCATTTCCTTTCTCCGGATTTCAGTCCAGTGAAAAACGTCCGAGTCCGGCACAACGATGCCAGCCCGCCATCATGCTAGACGAAACTGAGAGGGAGAAATCTCAGATGGGGAAATTAGTACAGCATAGAACGGCCTAGGCAGGTCCGTGAGACAGAATAAATGCCCTAAATATGCCCTAAACAATCGACCTGAAACGAAAAAGCCCCCGTAATCATCAATGATTACGGGGGCTTCGTCTTGTTCAATAATGGCGGAGAGATAGGGATTCGAACCCTAGGTACCGGTGAAGGTACAACGGATTTCGAATCCGTCCCATTCGGCCACTCTGGCATCTCTCCAACGGCGCGCATCATAACAACACTTTCGCTGGTTGCGAACCCCCCAAGCGAAATTTTTTCCGTGCTATCAGATGCTTGCGTCGATTAAAGCGGTACGCCCAGACGATTGGCGACTTCTTCGTAGGCTTCGATGACGTCACCGAGGCCTTGGCGGAAGCGGTCTTTGTCCATCTTCTTCTTGGTGTCCTTGTCCCACAGACGGCAGCCGTCCGGGCTGAACTCGTCACCCAGGACGATGGAGCCGTCGCTGAACACGCCGAATTCAAGCTTGAAGTCGACCAGCAGCAGGCCGGCGTCGTCAAACAGCTTGGTCAGCACTTCGTTGACCTTGAGCGACAGTTCTTTCATGCGAACCAGTTGCTCGGCGGTGCCCCAGCCGAATGCGACAACATGGGATTCGTTGATGAACGGGTCGCCCTTGGCGTCGTCCTTCAGGAACAGTTCGAAGGTGTAAGGGTTGAGCTTCAGGCCCTCTTCGACGCCCAAGCGCTTGACCAGGCTACCGGCGGCGTAGTTACGCACGACGCACTCGACCGGGATCATGTCGAGCTTTTTCACCAGGCATTCGTTGTCGCCCAGCAGTTTGTCGAATTGGGTCGGTACGCCGGCCGCTTCGAGCTTTTGCATGATGAAGGCGTTGAACTTGTTGTTCACCATGCCTTTGCGGTCGAGCTGCTCGATACGCTTGCCGTCGAACGCCGAGGTGTCGTTGCGAAACAGCAGGATCAAGCGGTCAGCGTCGTCGGTCTTGTAAACCGATTTGGCTTTGCCGCGGTAGAGTTCTTCACGTTTTTCCATGATGGGCTCCGCTTGCTAAGTAGGTGGGCTAGGCGATGTGGCGCCAGTCGAGCCCTGAATCTTGATCGGCCAGTTGCAGCCAGTCCGGGTCGCACCCGAGGGTGTCGACAAAACATTGCCGGGCCAGCTGCGGCAAATTGTTCTTGCTGCTCAGATGGGCCAGAACCAGGTGTTGCAAACCCTGCCAGCCCAACTCGGACACCAGGAATGCCGCCTGGTGGTTGTTCAAATGTCCCAGCTCGCCGCCCACCCGTTGCTTGAGAAAGTACGGGTAGTGACCACGAGCCAGCATATCGCGACAATGATTGGACTCGATCATCAACGCATCGAGATCCCGATAACCGTCAAGCACCCGCTCGCAGTAGGAACCCAGGTCGGTCAGCAGGCCGAAGCGCCGCTGCTCGTAATCACTGAAGACATACTGGGTCGGTTCCTGCGCATCATGGGCCACGGCAATGACCCCGATGTTCAGTGCACCGATCTGCAGTTGCTCGCCGCCGGCCAGAAAGCCTGCGGGTTCAATCGGTTTGCGCATCCCGCGCAGTGTGCCGCGACTGAGGTAGACCGGTAGATTGTAGCGCCGAGACAGCAAACCCACGCCATGCACGTGGTCGGCATGTTCGTGGGTTACGAGTATCGCGCTCAGTTGCGCCGGGTTCACACCCAGGCGCAACAGGCGTTTTTCGGTTTCCCGCAGGGAAAAACCACAATCCACCAGCACATACGTATCAGCACTGGCGATCAGCGTGCCGTTCCCTTGGCTACCGCTGCCGAGAACGGCAAAACGCATGTGATCAGCCCAGATTGTCCTGAATCACGCTCAACACTTTGCGCGCTACGTCAGCCGGTGCGACGGTGTTGATGTTTTTCTCGACGGTGACCTGGATGTTCTCGCCAACCTTGCTCAGGCGAACCTGATAACGCTCGGCACGGGCTTCAATTTCTTCCTTGCTCGGCGCACTGCCAAACAGGCTGCTGAAGAAACCAGGCTTGTCGTCTTTCTTCTCGGCTTTTTCGGCCAGGTTAATGTAGTACAGGCCCAGGCTGCGGTTGATGTCTTCAACACGCCATTCGCCCTGCTCCAGCGCACGGCCAACGCTGGCCCATGCACGGTTCAGATCGGTACCGACGTTCAACACCGGGTTACCGCTGCCATCTTCGCTGAGGCTGACGCGGCTTGGCGTATCGAAATCACGCGAAGCGAGCATCGACACCGAACCGCCCTTTTCGGCAGTACGGCTCATGCTCGCGAGCATGTCGTCGACCAGCGCTGCGTCCAGGCCAGTGTTGACCGAACGATTGGTGAAGGCTACGTCTGCAGTACTGCCGGCAGGCCGCTCGGCACTGACCACATAGATTTCACTGGTATTGCGCTGCACACCCGGCTCGACACGCACACGGACGCGGGTTTCGCTGTCGGCGCCGACGCCCGCTGCGCTCAGGCGCTTGGCCATGGCAGCGGACAGTTCATCGGAGTGCTGCCAGGTGGTGGTGAATTCGCCCGTTTGCGGGCGCTGTTCATCCAGACGGAAACCGTTGTCCTCGAAGAACTGCACGGCCACTGGCCAGACTTCGGCCGGTGGATGCTGCCCCATGACCCAACGCGAATCGCCGCTTTTCTGCAGCGAGTAATCGCTGGCATCGGCGATGGCTGACAACGGCTGAGGACGCGGAACAACGTACTCACCCTTGGCGGTATCGTCAGCGACGTTTCGCGGGATCGGCAGCAGCGGATCCAGACGTTTGGAGGTGCTGACATCCGATGGCAGTTGCATCGGTGCAGTCTGTTGCGCTTGCAGGTAATCGCTACCACGGTCGCGGAAATAACCTTCCGGCCCCCAGACCCATCCGCAGCCGCTGGTGCTGGAGATAATCAAGGCAAGTGCGGAAAGTCCGGCCATTCGCTTCATGCGTTGTACTTCCTCAATTAAACCAGGACGCTGCACTGGCGCAGGGCCGTGCGAAGCGTTTCATGACAAGGTGCGCTCAGCCACGTCAGCGGCAGGCGGATGCCTTCGTGCATCAGGCCCATTTCAACCAAAGCCCACTTCACCGGAATCGGGTTGGCTTCGATGAACAGGTCTTTGTGCAGAGGCATCAGTTTTTCGTTGATGGCCCGTGCGGTATCGGCGTCGCCTTTGAGCGCGGCCTCGCACAGATCCGCCATTTCGCGTGGAGCGACATTGGCGGTAACAGAGATATTGCCTTTGCCACCCAGCAGGATCAGCTCGACCGCGGTCGGATCATCGCCCGACAGCACGATGAAGTCCTTGCTCACGCCATCAATGATCGCTTTGGCACGCGTCAGGTCGCCGGTGGCTTCCTTGATGCCGATGATGTTAGGCACGGTGGACAGGCGAATCACGGTCTCGGCCTGCATGTCGCAAGACGTGCGGCCAGGCACGTTGTAGAGAATCTGCGGGATGTCGACCGCTTCAGCGATGTGCTTGAAGTGCTGGTACAGACCTTCCTGAGTCGGCTTGTTGTAGTACGGGACTACAAGCAGGCAGGCATCGGCGCCGGCGGCTTTGGCGTTGCGGGTCAGTTCGACGGCTTCACGGGTCGAGTTGGCGCCGGTACCGGCGATGACCGGAATGCGGCCGGCAACCTGTTTGACCACGGCTTTGATCACGGCGATGTGTTCTTCTACATCAAGGGTTGCCGACTCGCCGGTAGTACCGACCGCGACAATGGCATGGGTGCCGTTCTTGAGGTGGAAGTCCACGAGTTTGCTGAGGCTGTCCCAGTCCAGACGCCCTTGTGCATCCATGGGAGTGACCAGTGCCACCATACTGCCCGCAATCATGAAACCGCTCCTGCCGGAAAAAGAGAGCGGTAATGGTACTGGCGCCAAGATGCTTGCACAAGCGAAGTACTGCGCTGCCGCCATTCCCCTTGGCGCCGCTTTTCGCTACCCTTCAGACTTTGATCGGTACAGATCAGCTTGTACGCCGGGTTACAGCCTCCCTTTTCGGCCTCCCAAACCCCGTTCCTGCGTCGCATCGACGCGCTCCCGCTATAGTGGAGCGAGCCGCGAGTGCTTTGCCGGGGCTTTTTGAACGGACAGCCTGAATGGGCACACAGGCAATTCCCGACGGCCAACGACCGTAAACCTACCGACCGCTCATCGCTTTAGGAATGCTGCATGTCCACCCCCACAGTTCGCGAACAATTCCTTGTCATCAGTGCCCTCGGCGCCAACCCCATGGAGCTGACTAACGTCCTGTGCCGCGCCAGCCATGAAAATCGCTGCGCCGTGGTTACTTCACGCCTGACCCGCCACGGCGAGTGCAGCGCGCTGATCCTTGAGATCTCTGGCAGTTGGGACGCCCTCGCGCGTCTGGAAGGCAGCCTGTCGGGCCTCGCCAAGAAGCACGCTTTCACCGTCAACGTGGTGCGTAGCGCGGCGCTGGAAAATCGCCCGCAGGCACTGCCGTATGTGGCTTACGTCAGCTCGGCGTATCGCCCGGACATCATCAATGAGTTGTGCCAGTTCTTCATGGATCACAACGTCGAACTGGAAAACCTGACGTGCGACACGTATCAGGCGCCACAGACGGGCGGCACCATGCTCAACGCGACATTCACCGTAACCCTGCCGGCCGGCACCCAGATCAGTTGGCTGCGTGACCAGTTCCTGGATTTCGCCGACGCGATGAACCTCGACGCGCTGATCGAGCCTTGGCGCCCACAAAACCCAATGTAAGGAAGCTTTCATGGCCGTTGTCATCGACCAACCGGTAGCGGATTTCGAAGCACCTGCCACCAGCGGGCAAACCGTCAGCCTCTCTGCCCTGAAGGGCAAGCAAGTGGTGATCTACTTCTATCCGAAGGACAGCACCCCGGGCTGCACCACCGAAGGCCAGGGCTTTCGAGATCAGTACGCGGCATTCAAGGCTGCCAACACGGAAATCTTCGGCATTTCCCGCGACAGCCTGAAGTCCCACGAGAACTTCAAGTGCAAGCAGGAATTTCCGTTCGAGCTGATCAGCGACAAGGACGAAGCCGTCTGCCAACTGTTCGACGTGATCAAGCTGAAGAAGCTGTACGGTAAGGAATACCTGGGCGTTGATCGCAGCACGTTCCTCATTGACAAGGACGGTGTACTGCGTCAGGAATGGCGCGGCGTGAAAGTACCGGGGCATGTGGATGCGGTGCTGGCGGCGGCTCAGGATCTGAACAAGGCCTGATGTTGTTGCGTCGTTTTCACTGACGCCTTCGCAAGCAAGCCCGCTCCCACACTGGATCTGTGAACGCCACGGTTCCTATGTGGGAGCGGGCTTGCTCGCGAATGGGCCTCAAGCCGCACCGAACAATACGGATCAGCCACTAAAGCAATGGCGCCACCGCCGGCTCCTTGCGCGGCCACGCATCCAGCACTGCCTTGAACAGCGTCGCCAGGGGAATCGCAAAGAACACGCCCCAAAACCCCCACAACCCGCCAAACAAAAGCACCGCGCAAATGATTGCCACCGGGTGCAGATTGACCGCCTCGGAAAACAGCAACGGCACCAGCACATTGCCGTCCAGTGTCTGGATGATCCCGTAAGCAGCCATCAAATAGATGAACTGATCGCTCCAGCCCCACTGGAACAACGCAATCAGCAGCACGGGCACCGTCACCACCACCGCTCCGACATACGGCACCACCACCGAAACCCCGACCAGCAAGGCCAGCAGCGCCGCATAGTTGAGGCCCAGCGCGACAAAAGCGATGTAGGTCACGCCGCCGCAAATCACAATCTCGATGACTTTGCCGCGAATGTAATTGGCGATCTGGCGGTTCATCTCCTGCGTGACACGGGTGATCAGCGCCCGTTCGCGGGGCAGATAGCCGCGTACCCACTCGCCGATCATTGCCCGATCCTTGAGAAAGAAGAACACCAGGATCGGCACCAAGACCAGGTAGATCATGATGTTCACCAACAGTGGCAAACTCGACAGCGAGAACGTCAGCGCCAACTGGCCGAATTTGCCAATCTCGCCGCGCGCCACTTCGATGGCCTGCAACACTTGCTCGTCGGACACCAGATGCGGATAGCGCTCCGGCAGCAACAAAAGCAGCGATTGCCATTTGGCAAGCATGCCCGGCAGCTCGTTGAACAGCGTGATCAACTGATGCCACAGCAGCGGCAACACCACGACGATGAAGAGCATCAAGACGCCCATGAACAGCGCAAACACCAACGCCACCGCAGCACCGCCCGGCATGCGCAGACGCTCCAGCGTGACCACCAGGCCCTGCATCAGATACGCCAGCACCATCCCCGCCAATACAGGCGCAAGCATGCCGCCGAGGGTGAGCACCGCAGTAAAGGCCAGCACCAGCAGCACCGCCAACACCACAGCCTCTTCGTCGGAGAAGTAGCGCTGAATCCAGTCGCGTAACACTTTGAACATCAATAATCCTTAGGTCTTTTACGCTGTCAGGTTCAGGCCTTTTTCAACCAGTAACGATAGACGCCCGATTCGTCTTCTTCACGCAGCAGCGTATGACCGGCCAATTTGGCAAAGGTGCGGAAATCGCGCTGCGAGCCCGCATCCGTGGCGATCACCTTGAGCACCGCACCGCTGGACAACTTGTTCAGTTCCATTTTTGCCTTGAGCAACGGCAACGGACAATTCAGGCCGCTGGCGTCCAGTTCCACATCATGGGCTACAGCGTCAGTCATTGCTTCACTCCGGATCAGGTCAGTCGAGCGGCCTAGAATATCTGGTCGCAGGCCTGGTGTCCGGCTACAGTAAGGTCTTTGTCTTCTAAGGCTTTGTGCATGACTTTTCTGCGCCCTACCCTGCTGACGCTCGCTTGCCTGCTCGCCTCACCGGGCTTTGCCGACGATCTGCCGTCACTCGGCGACGCCAGCTCTGCCATTGTCTCGCCACAACAGGAATACCAGCTCGGTCGCGCCTGGCTGGCCATGTTGCGCAGTCAGGTTTCACAACTCAACGATCCACAGCTCAAGGACTACGTCGAATCGAGCGTTTACAAGCTGGTGGAGACTAGCCAGGTTACTGACCGGCGCCTTGAATTCATCCTGATCAACAGCCCGCAGCTCAACGCTTTTGCGGCACCGGGCGGCGTGGTCGGGGTCAACGGTGGACTGTTCCTCAATGCGCAGACCGAGGGCGAATACGCGTCGGTACTGGCGCACGAACTGGCTCACTTGTCACAACGCCACTTCGCCCGCGGTGTCGAGGCGTCACAGCGGATGCAAGTGCCAATGATGGCCGCGCTGCTGGCCGGGATCGTGATTGCCGCGGCCGGTGGCGGTGACGCTGGTATTGCAACCATCGCGGGCACTCAGGCTGCTGCGATTCAGTCGCAACGGACCTTCTCCCGCCAGAACGAACAGGAAGCCGACCGTATCGGCATCCTCAATCTGGAGAAGGCCGGGTACGATCCGCGCTCGATGCCGAACATGTTCGAGCGCTTGATGCGCCAGTATCGTTTCGATGCCAAGCCACCGGAATTCCTGTTGACTCACCCGGTTACCGAATCGCGGATCGCCGACACCCGCAACCGCGCCGAACAGGCCAAGCCCGGCGGCATCGAAGACTCCATGCGCTATCAGTTGATTCGCGCCCGCGTCCAACTGATCTACGAGGGAACCCCGGGGTTGGGTGCCAAGCGCTTTCGCGCGCAACTGGACGAAAACCCGAAAAACGATGTGGCGCGCTATGGTCTGGCGATCGCGCAGATAAAGGGTGGCCAGTTGAATGAAGCCCGGGAGAACCTCAAGCAATTGCTGGCCAAGTCGCCAAACGAGATCATCTACAACCTTGCTCAGGTCGACCTGGACATCACCAACAATCGCCTGCCCGATGCACAGTCGCGGGTTGACCGCATGCTCACGCAGTATCCGGGCAACTATCCGCTGAACCAGGTTCGTGTCGACCTGCTGCTCAAACAGAATCGCGCCGCCGATGCCGAAAAGGCGCTGGAAGGCTTGCTCAAATCACGCCCGAATGATCCGGACGTCTGGTATCAGGTTGCCGAAACCCGTGGTTTGTCAGGCAATATCATCGGCCTGCACCAAGCACGCGCCGAGTACTTCGCGCTGGTCGGCGATTACCGTCAGGCGATCCAGCAGCTCGATTTTGCCAAACGCAAGGCGGGCAGCAACTTCCCGCTGTCCGCGCGCATTGACGCACGCCAACGCGAGTTGTTGGAGCAGGAACGCATGGTCAAGGACATGATGGGCTGAGTCATACCATCGATATAAAAGCTTCAGGTATAAAAAAACCGCCTCTTTCGAGGCGGTTTTTTTTAACCGTCAGCCTGCTTATTCAGCCAGTTTGAAGGTAATGAAGCTCGCGCGACCTTGGCGCAGAACACGCATCGACACCGAGCGATTCTTCGGCAGCGCCTTGGCGATCTCGGCGAACCCCTTGGTGGAGCCGATGGCCTGGTTGTTCAGGTGGGTGATGACATCACCTGGTTGCAGACCGATCAACGCCGCAGGACCGTCCTGCACTTCCTTGATGACCACACCCCCTTTGAGGTCGTACGCCTTCTTCTGCTCAGCAGTCAGCTCGCCCACCGACACACCGAGGCGGTTGCTGCTCGTTTCGGTTCCGGACTTCGGCAGAACATCCAGTTCTTTGTCTTCGTCAGGAATGGCACCGACTGTCAGTTCGACATTCTTGCGCTTCCCGTCACGGATCACTTCCAGATTGGCCTTGGCACCCGCTTTCAGTGCACCAACCAGATGCGGCAGGTCAGCGGACATGACAATCGGTTGACCATTCATGCTCAGGATCACGTCGCCCACTTGCAGACCGCCCTTGGCCGCCGGACCATCATCCTGGATCTGTGCAACCAGCGCACCGGCCGGTTTATCAAGACCAAACGACTCGGCCAGATCCTTGTTCACTTCTTGAATGACCACGCCCAGCCAGCCACGGCTGACCTTGCCACCGCTCTTCAACTGGTTCGACACATCCATTGCCACATCGATAGGGATCGCGAACGACACACCCATGAAGCCGCCGGAACGGGTGTAGATCTGCGAGTTGATCCCGACCACTTCACCGTTCAGGTTGAACAGTGGGCCACCGGAATTGCCCGGGTTGATCGGCACGTCGGTCTGAATGAACGGCACGTAGTTCTCGTTCGGCAGACTACGACCCACGGCGCTGACGATGCCTTGGGTCACCGTATGGTCAAAGCCGAAAGGCGATCCGATTGCCACCACCCATTGGCCAGCTTTCAGATCCTGGGACTTGCCAAGCTTGAGCACCGGCAGATCCTTGCCTTCGATTTTCAGCAAAGCCACGTCGGAGCGCGGATCAGTGCCGACCAGCTTGGCTTTCATTTCGCTGCGATCAGCCAGGCGTACGAGAATTTCGTCAGCATCGGCAATCACGTGGTTGTTGGTCAGGATGTAGCCATCCGGAGAGATGATGAACCCCGAACCCAGCGATTGCGCTTCACGCTGGCGTCCGCCGCCAGGCGAACGCTGCTGAGGCGGCATCCCGCGTTCGAAGAACTCGCGCAGCATCGGTGGCAGGCCTTCGAGATCGGGCATCTGCTGGTTCACTTTGCGATCCGGCAATTTCTGCGTGGTACTGATGTTCACCACTGCCGGCGAAGCTTGTTCGACCAGTTGCGTAAAGTCAGGCAGATCGGCTGCTTGCGCAGCAGGTACGGCCTGACCGAGCAACAGCACGGTGGCGAAAATGGAGAGATAAGACTTCAAGCTAGGTATCGACATACAGCTCCCGTTACGACGAGCAGGTTTAAGCGATATGGAACAAGGAACACCGGAAACCACACACCGGTATTTTTCTTCCAGGAAAAACAAACAAGGCCAGAGCCGTGAGGCTCTGACCTATAAAAAATTTCCGGGTGATTTGCAAATGAAAATGCTCAACAAACATTTCATCTCCGTCTGAACGAAGAAAGGGTAATGACTGAAATCAGCTCACTGCTTGCTGGTTGCTGGGGCATCGGTATTACGCATCGAAAGCGCAATTCGTTCGGCAGTGCCGATTGGAATCTCACCCACCACGGTGACCATGATCTCGCCTTCCGGCGTGGTCAACCGACGGGATACGGCGACAGTCGGGCCCAGTTGGGTGCGAGTATCCGTAACGGTAGCGCCATTCAATGGCTCAAGGAAAACCGAGAAGCGCGCCAAGCCATCGTCATACATCAGGCTGGTGACCTGCGCCTTTGTTTCCGAATCTTTGTGCGAAGCGCTGCTGGTCAGTTCGAAGCCCGGGGGCAACCACACTGAATGCCAGACCTGAGCCGTTTTCACGGCAGAAGCCTTGTCGCTGTCGAGCTTGACGGGCTTGCAGTCGGCGTCGGCCAGCAGGTCTTTATCAGAGGGTACATCGGCGGTATCGAGACTGGTGAACTGGAAGCGTTCGAGCAACTGCCCTTTGTCATTGAGCAACAATGACTTGAGCGCCAGCCCGGTCTGCTTGTCCAGATGCAACTCAAACCCGTAACGATGCTGGTCACGAGGCGTGAGCGATACGATCACTGCGTCTCGCCCGGCCACGCGCGATTTGCCAATGACGGCAAGGTCATACCAGTTCTTAAGCTTTTGCGGATCGAGAGAACGAGCGGCGGAGTTGGGAGTATCCCCCAGCCCGGCAATCAGGGTGCCGCTGACGCATTGAGTATGTCCATCAATGCGCACGACTTCCTGTGCAGAACCGTCGAGCTGAAGTAAACGCTCGCGAACCTGGCCATTCTGGACGCGATGCCAGATGTTATGGGTAGAAAAACTACCGTTACGCTCGTAAACGAATGTGCCTTTAAAGCTCTGCTGCTGTTCGGCCTGGCCCAGACGGGTCAACCAGTCCTGGGCCTCGTCGGCGTGGGCTGGAACAATGAACCAGCCACTGAGCAGAAGCGAGAGTAGAGGTATGGCGCGCATGATCCTCCTTAACGGTTTTCCAGGCTCGCTGCACGTGCATATGGCAGTGCGCTTTCAGTACCTTTCAGAGCTGCCTGTTGAGCGTGTTGGCGCAAGTAACCCGGCAGACGCTGATCGTGCCAGCCCGGCTGACCTTGCAGTACGCCGTTGGCCATAGGGCCAGTGGCTTCCGAACTCTCACTATAGCCTGCCAGAACAGCCGGGCCTTTTACTTGTGGAGTGGCCAGGGTTGGCTGGTTCGATTGCTGTGCCAGTTCAACACCTGCAATTTCGTCCTGGTTGTAAAGACGAACACCGGCCAGAACGGCAACAGTTACCGAGGCTGCAACAGCCAGACGGCCGAGGTTGCGCCATGGGCTACGGGATACTTTGGCCGGAGCCGTTTCGTCTTCCAGTGCAGCAGACACTGCCGCAGCGATATCCAGACGTGGAAGCAGCAAATCCTTGTGCATGGCTGCCCGAGCGATCTGGTAACGAGCCCAGGTCTCACGGGTTTCAACGTCGTCCAGTGCATTGAGCACTCGACGCAATTCCAATTCGTCCGCTTCGTTATCCATCACTGCGGACAGCGATTCCTGCAGGGCTTCACGACTCATGGCGTTCCTCTCTTGGCTGTCGCCGCTGTCTCAGTTTTCCTGCAACAACGGCTGCAGGGCTTTATCGATGGCCTCCCGGGCGCGGAAAATCCGAGAGCGCACGGTACCCACCGGACACTGCATGACGCTCGCAATGTCCTCGTAACTCAGACCATCGAATTCACGTAAAGTTAAAGCCGTACGCAAATCCTCTGGCAGTTGCTGAATGGTTCGATGGACGGTGCCTTCGATCTCATCCCGCAGCAGTGCACGTTCTGGTGATTCGAGATCCTTGAGGCCATGATCGCCGTCGTAGAACTCTGCATCTTCGGAACTTACATCGCTATCCGGCGGCCGGCGGCCGCGGGAAACCAGGTAATTCTTCGCCGTGTTAATGGCAATACGGTACAGCCACGTATAAAACGCACTGTCGCCGCGAAAGTTTCCAAGTGCTCGATACGCCTTGATAAAGGCTTCCTGAGCCACGTCCTGGGCTTCATGGGTGTCGTGCACAAAACGCACGATCAACCCGAGAATTTTGTGCTGATATTTCAGCACCAGCAGATCGAAAGCTCGCTTGTCGCCACGTTGAACGCGTTCGACCAGTTGCTGATCCTCTTCCTGGGTTAGCATGAACACTCCTCGATAAGCCCGGAGGAGACTTGCATAACTAAATGACCAGACTTGCAACCATAGACTCGGGCTTTTCGCAAAAGTTCTCCCCCTCCAAGCAAGTTTCCTGCGGGCTCTGTTTTGGCACGCACGAAAAACGCAGCGCGGGATAAACCGGCTGCGCGAATAATCTTGTCATCGGTTTCGCCGGCAGGAACCCAACCGCAGATTCCGCACGTAAGCCGACACTGTCCCTTGTTTCTGGCACCGTCTATTGATCTTGGGCCTTTGGCAAAAGTTCCAATTATTTATAGACGCACCCACTCCACATTGGGCAACCCCGGGAAGGAAAAGTCTGTTTCATCGTCGATACAGTCGTCTTTTCCCAAAACTCATGGAAAATCTTCCGACGAAACACACGGTTTTTTCCGTCACAGTAGTTTCACAATGCCATATAGGCCCGGCTATTGTGCCGCCCCACCCCTCTATATACTAGTGGGCTGTGTGGTTGTCTTGACTCGCCAATCCAGCTGTCTTGCGCCACCCCCGATCCGGGTCGCTTTGAGCGGAATCCTGAAATGAGCCAACAGTTTCAACACGATGTTCTGGTCATTGGCAGCGGTGCTGCCGGTTTGAGTCTTGCGCTGACCCTTCCAGGCCATTTGCGCATTGCCGTATTGAGCAAGGGCGATCTCGCCAACGGTTCGACGTTCTGGGCCCAGGGTGGCGTCGCCGCCGTACTGGACGACACCGACACTGTCGAATCCCACGTCGATGACACCCTGAACGCCGGCGGCGGTCTGTGCCATGAAGACGCCGTGCGCTTCACCGTCGAGCACAGCCGGGAAGCCATCCAGTGGCTGATCGATCAAGGCGTGCCGTTCACCCGCGACGAACAGTCCGGCACTGAAGACGGCGGCTTTGAATTCCACCTGACCCGCGAAGGCGGCCATAGTCACCGGCGCATCATCCATGCGGCCGATGCCACCGGCGCTGCGATATTCAAAACCTTGCTGGCCCAAGCCAAAGAACGCTCCAACATCGAACTGCTGGAGCAGCGGGTTGCCGTCGATCTGATTACCGAACGACGCTTGGGCATGGACGGCGACCGCTGTCTGGGCGCCTACGTGTTGAACCGCGCCACAGGTGAAGTCGATACCTATGGAGCGCGTTTCGTGATTCTGGCTTCCGGCGGGGCTGCCAAGGTCTACCTCTATACCAGCAACCCTGACGGCGCCTGTGGTGATGGCATCGCCATGGCCTGGCGCTCGGGCTGCCGCGTGGCAAATCTCGAATTCAATCAGTTCCACCCCACCTGCCTGTATCACCCGCAAGCCAAAAGCTTCCTGATCACTGAAGCGTTGCGCGGCGAAGGCGCGCATTTGAAGCTGCCCAATGGCGATCGCTTCATGCACCGCCTCGACAAGCGCGCCGAACTCGCACCGCGAGACATCGTCGCACGCGCCATCGACCATGAAATGAAGCGTCTGGGTGTGGATTGTGTCTATCTCGACATCAGCCACAAGCCTGAAGCCTTTATAAAAAGTCACTTCCCGACGGTTTATGAACGCTGTCTCGGTTTCGGCATCGACATCACTCAACAACCGATCCCGGTCGTACCCGCCGCGCACTACACCTGCGGCGGAGTCATGGTCGACCAAAACGGTCGCACCGATGTACCGGGTTTGTATGCCATCGGTGAAACCAGTTTCACCGGCCTGCATGGCGCCAATCGCATGGCCAGCAACTCGCTGCTGGAATGTTTCGTCTACGCCCGCTCGGCGGCGGCAGACATTCTGGCGCAACTCGATGATGTGACAGCGCCAAGCGCCCTGCCCGCGTGGGACGCCAGCCAGGTCACTGATTCCGACGAAGACGTAATCATTGCGCACAACTGGGATGAACTGCGCCGTTTCATGTGGGACTACGTCGGTATCGTGCGCACCAACAAGCGCCTGCAACGGGCCCAGCACCGTGTGCGCCTGTTGCTGGACGAGATCGACGAGTTCTACAGCAACTATAAAGTCAGTCGCGATCTGATTGAGCTGCGAAATCTCGCCCAGGTTGCTGAGCTGATGATTTGCTCAGCCATGGAGCGCAAGGAAAGTCGCGGCCTGCATTACACCCTCGACTATCCTGACCTGCTGCCCGAAGCGCTCGACACTATTCTGGTGCCGCCCACCTACGTCGGCTGAACTTGAGTCGTACTCGCAGACGTCGGTGCAGATCCGCCGTCTGCGAGTCCCGAGGCACACAGATCGACCTGACCTGCCACTCCCCGCGCAAACGAAAGCGCAGCACCACGATCAACGGCAGCGCCAGACTGTCGGGGCGCAACTGCACGGCTTGCCAGCCTTCGACCTGATTCCACAATTGCCAGCCATCGGCATCTCGACGCAATCCACAAAATGCTTTTGGATGACTCAGCAGGATCTGCCGCGGCAATACCCAGAAACCGTGAACCAGGCAGCCGAAAGCACCGACCAGACTCGCCCAGAGAGGAATAGACAGTAGGCACAACGAGCCCAAAGCGAATGCCTGGGCCAATAGATACGCCGCCAGCAACTGCCGTGAGGCATGCCAGCGGCATTCGAACGTATTACTTGGGCTGAACACGATCCAGGATCATGCGAACCATGCGTTGCAATTCCGGATCTTCGGACTCGCTGCGCTCCATGAACCAACCGAACATGTCCTGATCCTCACACGTCAGCAGTCGCACGTACAAATCGCGATCCACCTGATTCAGGTCTGCGTAAACCTCTTTCACGAACGGCACCAGCAGCACGTCAAGTTCAAGCATGCCGCGACGGCTGTGCCAAAAGAGGCGATTGAGTTCAACTTGTTCGACCATGGGGCCCTCCTCAAATTTGGCGGCAAGTATACAGCCCCCACGCGGCTCGCACAGTCGGCTTTGGTCGGGCACCATCGATCCTTTATGAACTACCCATTTCAACAACGCCCCCTTATGATGTGCCCCAGACTTTTTTACCCTGCGAAGACCCATGGCCGATTCTGCTTTTTTCTGCACCCTGTCTCATGAAGGCGTTCTCGCGGTTCGCGGCGCGGATGCCGGAAAATTCCTGCAAGGCCAATTGACCTGCAACATCAACTACCTGAGTGACACCAAGGCCAGTCTGGGTGCGCGCTGCACACAAAAAGGCCGGATGCAGTCCAGTTTCCGCATTCTGCTCGAAGGTGACGGCGTGGTGCTGGCCATGGCCAGTGAGCTGCTGGAGCCGCAACTGGCGGATCTGAAAAAATACGCCGTGTTCTCCAAATCCAAACTGACTGATGAAAGCGCCGCTTGGGTGCGTTTCGGCCTGTCGCATGGTGACAGCGCCTTGACCAGCCTCGGTCTGGACTTGCCGGCGGAAACCGACAGCGTCGTGCGCAGTGAAGGTCTGGTCGCGATTCGCGTCTCGCCGGATCGTGCCGAACTTTGGGTGCCGGCCGATCAAGCCGATGCGATCAAAAGCAAATTGTCGGCGGTCCTGCCTGAAGGTGAACTCAATCATTGGCTGCTGGGCCAGATCCGCGCCGGTATCGGCCAGGTCATGCCGAGCACCCGCGAACTGTTCATCCCGCAGATGCTCAACCTGCAAGCAGTTGGCGGCGTAAGTTTCAAGAAGGGTTGCTACACCGGCCAGGAAATCGTCGCGCGCATGCAATACCTGGGCAAACTCAAGCGCCGCCTGTATCGCGTGAGTCTGGAGGCGGGTGAGTTGCCGGAGCCCGGCACGCAACTGTTCGCGCCGAGCCACAACAGTTCGATCGGCGAAATCGTACTGGCCGCCCACGCCGGACAAAACATTGAACTACTGGCGGTGCTGCAGGCCGAAGCTGCCGAAGCGGGCAATCTGCATCTGGGCAGCCTTGAAGGCCAGACACTGCACTTGCTCGATTTGCCCTACGAACTGGATCGCGACCGCGAAATCCAGCGCTGATCGCAGCGTTTGTGCAACACCCTAGAGAGTCTAAATGAGCGAACTGGCGGATAAGGTCCAAAAGGATTTGATTGAGGCCATCGACAACGATGACCTGGTTCTGCCCACGTTGCCGGAGGTGGCCCTGCAAATTCGCAAGGCCGCTGAAGATCCGGAAATCAGCGTCAGCGACCTGAGCAAAGTGATAGGCCGAGACACCGCGCTCTCGGCGCGCCTGATCAAAGTGGTCAACAGCCCCCTGCTGCGCGCGGCGCAGGAAGTCACCGACCTACACACGGCCATCACCCGACTGGGCATCAACTACAGCAGCAATCTGGCGATCGGCCTGGTGATGGAGCAGATTTTCCACGCCAGTTCCGAAGTGGTGGAACAGAAAATGCGCGACGTCTGGCGCAAGAGCCTGGAAATCGCCGGGGTCAGTTATGCGCTGTGTCGCCGCTACTCCCAGCTCAAGCCCGATCAGGCGGCATTGGGCGGGTTGGTGCATCAGATCGGTGTGCTGCCGATTCTGACCTACGCCGAAGACCACTACGAACTGCTGTCGGACCCGGTCAGCCTCAACCATGTGATCGACAACATTCATCCGCTGCTCGGTGACAAACTGCTGCGCGTTTGGGAGTTCCCCGAGCGACTGGTGAAATTGCCGGGGCTTTATCAGGATTTCACACGCGATTCGGCTGAAATCGATTACGTCGATCTGGTGCAAGTGGCGAGCCTGTATTGCCACAAGGACACCGATCATCCGTTTGCACGCATTGATCCGCTCACTGTCCCGGCGTTCAGGAAGCTTGGGATCGATCCCGAGAACAAAGTGTTGTGCGCAGACCTGGAAGAGTCGCGGACGATGTTTTACTGATCTGAAACCACGCCATTGGCGAGCAAGCCCACAGGTTTACGCGCCCACTGTGCGAGCTTGCTCGCGAAGAGGCCTGCACACCCCATACAAATCACCCGGCGATAAAGCTCACCCGCACCTTCAACCCCGCCTGCTCACCATCGTGCAGGCTGATCTGCGCCAGATGCGCCCGACAAATCTCACCGACAATCGCCAAGCCCAAACCCGAGCCCGCCACCTGCTGATTACGCCGATAGAAGCGCTCGAACACCCGATCACGCTCCTCCAGCGGAATCCCCGGCCCGTCATCTTCAACCTCAAGCACCGCCGGCGCCGTGACCCGCAGAATCACATTGCCGCCCGACGGTGTATGCGCCAATGCGTTGTCCACCAGATTGCTCAGCAACTCATTGAGCAGCGTCGGTTCGCCACGCAACCACACCGGCTCATCCGCCTCCAGCGCTAGGGCGACACCGCGCGCGTGCGCCAGCGGCGCCATGGCCATGCCCAGTTCACGGGCCAATTGACTCAGATCGAGCAACTGCGCGCCGCCCTCGGCAATTGCCCGAGCGCCGTTTTCGACGCGGGCCAGCGACAGCAACTGATTAGCCAAATGGGTCAGACGATCGGTGCTTTGCGCGCAGGATTCCAGAGTGCTGCGCCACGTCTCGGGTTCACTTGATCGCAAACCCAACTCAAGCCGCGCCTTGAGCGCTGCCAATGGCGTACGCAATTCATGCGCCGCATCGGCGATGAACTGCGCCTGACGTTCAAATTGGCCGCGCAGGCGCTCGGTAAAATGGTTGAGGCTGCGTACCAGCGGACCAAACTCGTGCTGCACTTCCACCAATGGCAACGGGCGCAAGTCATCGGGCTGACGCTCCTCCACCGCCGTGCGCAACCGCTCCAATGGCCGCAACGCTGCACTGACCGCGAACCAGACCAACAGCAACGCGCCAATCGCCAACATGCCCAATCGCAGCAACGTATCGCCCGCCAGACCGCGTGCCATGCTGACGCGAGCTTCATCGGTTTCAGCGACGCGGATTTCGGCCATGCCATTCATGTTCGGCTCGCTCACCGCTTTGAGCAGGCTGACCACGCGCACGTTCTGGCCCCGGTAGGTGGCGTTGTAGAAGCGCGCCAACGCCGGATAATCGTCGGTTCTTGGCGTGCCGGGCGGCGGTCCTGGCAGGTTTTCGTAACCGGAAATCAACTTCTGATGAATGTCGTTGACCTGGTAATAGATCCGCCCGGCGCTGTCGTAGGCGAACGTATCGAGGGCCACATAAGGCACATCGGCACTGAGGGTGCCGTCACGCTGGGACAAGCCGGCAGCGATGGTTCGCGCCGAGGCCAGCAAGGTTCGGTCATAGGCAGTGTCGGCGGCGACGCGGCCATTCCAGTAAGCACTCAAGCCACTGGCAAGCATCAACACCACCAGCAATATCGCCAGATTCCACAGCAATCGCCAGCGCAAGCTGCTGGGCTTATGCATCGCGGCTTTCCAGCAGATAGCCGAGGCCACGGAAGGTTACGATCGCCACCGGTTGGCCATCGAGTTTCTTGCGCAAGCGATGCACGTAGATTTCGATCGCGTCAGGGCTGGCCTCCTCATCAAGGCCAAACACCTGCGACGCCAGTTGCTCTTTGCTCATCACCCTCCCCGGCCTTGCTATCAGTGCTTCGAGTACCGCTTGTTCGCGAGACGTCAGGCTCAGCAATTCCTCGCCGAGGGTGAAACGACGGGTGTCGAGGTCGTAGGCCAGCACACCGCAACGCTGCTGACGCTCGCCGCCGAGCACAGTGCGGCGCAACAGGGCCTTGACCCGCGCTTCCAGTTCGGTCAACTCGAAAGGTTTGGCAAGGTAGTCGTCAGCGCCAAGATTGAGGCCGTGCACGCGATCCTTCACATCACTGCGTGCGGTCAACATCAACACCGGCAAATTCTTTCCGCGCGCGCGCAATCGCGCCAGCACCTCAAACCCGTCCATGCGCGGCAGGCCGACATCGAGGATCGCCACCGCGTACTCCTCGCTGCCGAGCGCAAGGTCGGCAGCCACCCCATCGTGCAACACATCCACGGTAAGACCCGTGCTCTTGAGCGCCTGAGCAACACTTTCGGCCAGTTGCAGATGGTCTTCGACGAGCAGAACACGCATGGATTTTCACCTCATTCAGGGGTGGCCGACGCCACGCTTTGCCGCGGAGTTTACAGCCGCCTCTGCCGCTGTGAAGCCCGAAAACCGTGAAAGTCATTTGAAAGGTTAGCGAAAGGTTGGCCCGTTAGAGTCAATGCACGGACAGTCCAGACTGCCGTCGCTGATGCCACACAGCGTTACGAAAAACGCCACGAAGCGTTTTCGACCAATAAGAACAATAAACGGAGTACCCCCGCATGCCGTCCTTGCAGACCAAGGCTCTCACGCCTGTTCGTCCTTCCCGTTTCAGCCATACCGCCCTTGCCAGTGCCGCCGCCCTCGCCGGTTTTTCGCCGCTGAGCCACGCCGACTTCATCGAAGACAGCAGCGCCACCTTCGAAACCCGCAACATGTATTTCAACCGCGACTTTCGCTCTGGCACCAGCGCCCAGCAATCCAAACGCGATGAATGGGCTCAGGGTTTCATGCTCAATCTGCAATCGGGTTACACCGACGGCACCGTGGGGTTCGGTGTCGATGCGCTGGGCATGCTCGGGGTCAAACTCGATTCGAGTCCGGATCGCACCGGCAGCGGCCTGCTGCCGACCCACGACGATGGGCGCGCCGCGAACGAATACTCGAAAGTCGGCCTGACCGGCAAAGTAAAGATCTCCGCCACGGAACTGAAAATCGGCAGCCTGATTCCCGAACTGCCAATCCTCAAGGCGAACGACGGGCGCATCCTGCCGCAGACCTTTGAAGGCGGCTTGCTGACGTCCAAAGAGTTCAAGAACCTGACCTTCACCGGTGGCCGTCTGGAGAAGGCCAAGGATCGCGACAGCACCGATTTCGAGGACATCGCCCTCAACAACAAGAACGGCCGCTTCGCTG
Organism: Pseudomonas sp. EA_65y_Pfl2_P74; assembly: GCF_963970575.1. Classification (NCBI taxonomy): domain Bacteria; kingdom Pseudomonadati; phylum Pseudomonadota; class Gammaproteobacteria; order Pseudomonadales; family Pseudomonadaceae; genus Pseudomonas; species Pseudomonas sp. EA_65y_Pfl2_P74. The sequence goes on along the minus strand of NZ_CAXAOQ010000011.1, from coordinate 43,802 downwards.
GCGCCGTCGCCGGTAAGCACTTCGATTTTGGCGGCGTGGACTACAAGTTCACCGACAAGATCACTGGCAGTTACCACTTCGCCCAACTCGACGAAGTCTACAACCAGCACTTTTTCGGCCTCGTCGCCTCACGGTCGATGGGCCCGGGGACTTTTGCGACCGACCTGCGTTTTGCCCTCAGTGATGACCAAGGCGCAGCCCGTGGCGGCGAGATCGACAACCGCTCGCTCAACGGTCTGGTCAGCTATGCCTTGAGCGGCCACAAGTTCACCGCCGGTTATCAGCACATGTCCGGCGACAGTGCATTCCCCTATGTCGATGGCAGTGACCCGTACCTGGTCAACTTCGTGCAGATCAACGATTTCGCCGGCGCCGAAGAGCGCTCCTGGCAAGCACGTTACGACTATGACTTCGGCAAACTCGGCATCCCTGGCCTGAGCTTCATGACCCGCTACTTGAGCGGCGACAACATCAAACTCAAGAACGGTGATGAAGGCAAAGAGTGGGAGCGCAACACCGAAATCAAATATGTGGTGCAAAGCGGCGCCCTGAAAGACGTTGCCGTGCGCCTGCGTAATGCAACCTACCGTTCCAACTATTCTGCTCGCGATGCGGACGAAGTGCGTCTGCTGGTGAGCTATAGCGTTGCTCTTTGGTAACCGCCCTTGGGTAAGCAACACCTCGAATAACAACAATGTCCGTGGAGACTGAAATGAACTTATCACTGCGTAAAGTGGCTCTCGCCGCCAGTTGCATCCTGTTTGCCGGCCAGCTCTTGGCCGAACCGAAACGTCCGGAATGTATCGCCCCGGCTTCGCCTGGCGGTGGTTTCGACCTGACCTGCAAACTGGCGCAAAGTGCGCTGGTCAACGAGAAGCTGCTGAGCAAACCGATGCGCGTGACCTACATGCCCGGCGGTGTCGGCGCGGTCGCCTACAACGCGGTGGTCGCTCAACGTCCCGCCGACGCCGGCACCCTGGTGGCGTGGTCGAGCGGTTCGCTGCTGAACCTGGCTCAGGGCAAGTTCGGTCGTTTCGATGAAAGCAACGTGCGCTGGCTGGCAGCCGTCGGTACAAGCTACGGCGCCATCGCCGTGAAAAGCGATTCGCCCTACAAGACTCTCGACGATCTCGTTCAGGCGCTGAAGAAAGATCCGAGCAAAGTGGTCATCGGTTCCGGTGGCACCGTCGGCAGCCAGGACTGGATGCAAACAGCGCTGATCGCCAAGGCTGCCGGGATCAACCCGCGTGACCTGCGTTACGTCGCCCTCGAAGGCGGCGGCGAAATCGCCACGGCCCTGCTTGGCGGGCACATTCAGGTCGGCAGCACCGACATCTCCGACTCCATGCCGCACATCCAGAGCGGTGACATGCGTCTGCTGGCGGTGTTTGCCGACAAGCGTCTGGATCAGCCGGAAATGAAAGACATCCCGACGGCCAAAGAGCAAGGCTATGACATCGTCTGGCCGGTGGTACGCGGTTTCTACCTCGGGCCAAAAGTCAGCGATGAAGACTACGCCTGGTGGAAAGCGGCATTCGACAAACTGCTGGCCTCCGAAGACTTCGCCAAGCTGCGCGATCAGCGTGAACTGTTCCCGTTCGCCATGACCGGTCCGGAACTGGACACCTACGTGAAGAAGCAGGTCGCGGACTACAAAGTGCTGGCCAAAGAGTTCGGCCTGATTCAGTGATCGTCTCTGTCTAGCGGCTGTGGCCCCGTTCGCCCGGGGCTGCAGCACAGGAGTTCCCCATGCTTATTCAACGCATTTTCGCCTCGGTGCTGTTGCTGGCCTGCGTCGGCCTGGCACTGATGGCCTGGCCGTATCAGGCAGCCTTTTCCTACGAACCGGTTGGCCCTCGCGCCTTTCCTCTGTTGATGCTCGGTCTGATGGGCCTGGCCTTGCTGTACATGGTGTTTCGTCCAGCACCGATCAAAAGCAAAGATGACGAGCCGCCGCTGGATCGTGAAACCCTGACCAAGATCGGTATTTGCGTGATTCTGCTGCTGGTGTTCGCCGGCACCTTCGAACCCCTTGGTTTCATCATCGCCAGCATCCTGACGGGCATACCGATGGCGCGCCTGTACGGCGGCCGCTGGTTGCCAAGCATCGTGATCATCAGCCTGATGGCCGTCGGTCTTTACCTGCTGTTCGACCGTGTGATGGACGTTCCGCTGCCCCTCGGCCTGCTCGACGTTCTGGAGAACTGATATGGATACTCTTGGCTATTTGGGTCAGGGCTTTGGCGTCGCGCTGACCCCCTACAACCTGGTCACCGCGCTCTGCGGCACCTTGATCGGTACTGTCGTCGGCCTGCTGCCGGGTCTGGGCCCGATCAACGGCGTGGCCCTGCTGATCCCGATCGCATTCGCCCTCGGCCTGCCGCCGGAATCGGCGTTGATTCTGCTGGCGGCGGTTTATCTGGGCTGCGAATACGGCGGGCGAATCAGTTCGATCCTGCTGAACATTCCTGGCGAAGCCTCCACCGTAATGACCACCCTCGACGGCTACCCGATGGCCCGCAAGGGTCTGGCTGGCGTGGCGTTGTCGCTGTCGGCGTGGAGTTCGTTCATCGGCGCGCTCATCGCCACTTGCGGCATGGTGCTGTTCGCCCCGCTGCTGGCGAAATGGGCGATTGCCTTTGGTCCGGCGGAATACTTCGTGTTGATGGTCTTCGCGATTGTCTGTCTCGGCGGCATGGCCGGTGATCGACCGCTGAAAACCTTTATTGCGGCGCTGATCGGTCTGTTCCTGTCGACCGTCGGCATCGACGCCAACAGCGGCGTGTATCGCTTCACCGGTGACAACATTCACCTGACTGACGGCATTCAGTTCGTCGTGCTGGTGCTGGGCCTGTTCTCCATCAGCGAAATCCTCCTGCTGCTGGAAAAAACCCACCACGGCCAGGAAGCGGTAAAAGCCACCGGGCGCATGATGTTCAACTTCAAGGAAGCGGCGTCGGTGTTCACGGTGAACCTGCGTTGCGGCGTGCTGGGTTTCATCATGGGCGTGTTGCCGGGGGCCGGTGCGACGCTTGCCAGCGCCGTGGCCTACATGACCGAGAAGCGTCTTGCCGGCGCCACAGGCAAATTTGGTGAGGGCGATGCCCGTGGCCTCGCAGCCCCGGAAACCGCCATCGGTGGCGCGGCTTGCGGTGCCTTGGTGCCGATGCTGACCCTCGGTGTTCCAGGTTCAGGTACCACCGCGGTGATGATCGGTGCGCTATCGCTGTACAACATCACGCCGGGCCCACTGCTATTCCAGCAACAACCGGACATCGTCTGGGGTCTGATCGCCTCGTTGTTCATCGCCAACGTCATGCTGGTGGTTCTCAACATCCCGATGATCCGCGTGTTCACCCGCATCCTCGCCGTGCCGAACTGGGCACTGGTGCCGGTCATCGCCATCATCACCGGGATCGGCGTTTACGCGGTGCATGCCACCACGTTCGATCTGTTCCTGATGATCGGCATTGGTATCTTCGGTTACATCCTGCGCAAGCTGGACTTCCCGTTGTCGCCGCTGCTGCTGGGCTTCATCCTCGGCGAACTGATGGAGCAGAACCTGCGCCGCGCCCTGTCGATCTCCAACGGTGCACTGGAAATCCTCTGGTCGAGCCCGATCACCCTCGGTTGCTGGGTGTTGACGGGGATCATGCTCTTGATGCCGATCATCCGTATCTGGCGCAAACGTTCCGCTGCCCGTCGCGCCATTGCCGGTGTCTGATCGGTCGCTCAAGACCGGGTGGGGAACGCCGCTGGTCGGTCTGCTTGGCGGTTATATCGCCAGCCAGATCGGCTGGCCACTGCCGTGGATGGTCGGCTCGTTGCTGGCGATCATCCTCGTGCGCTGCTTCACTCCTTGGCAATTGAGCGAAATCCCTGGCGGGCGTAAATGCGGCCAGTGGATTGTGGGAATCGGCATCGGCCTGCACTTCACCCCGGTGGTGATGGAACAGGTGCTGAGTCATTTCGGTTTGATCTTCTTCGGGGCGCTGGTCACCAGTGTGTCGGCGGTGGTCGGTGTGTGGTTGATGCGCCGTACCGGCGAAGATCGAGCTACCGCGTTTTTTTCCAGCATGCCCGGCGGCTCGGGTGAGATGGTCAACCTCGGCGCGCGCAACGGCGCGATGCTCAGCCATGTCGCGGCGGGGCAGAGTTTGCGGGTGTTGGTGGTGGTGTTGTGTGTGCCGGCGGCGTTCAAGTATTTGCTCGGCGATGGCACGCCTGTTTCTCACGCAGGCAGCGTCGACTGGCGCTGGCTGGCGCTTCTGTTTCCGGCGGGAGCCCTGCTCGCCTGGGTCTGGGAGCGACTGCGTCAACCCAATCCCTGGCTGTTCGGGCCATTGCTGGTGAGCGCGTCGATCAGCATTGGCTGGGACTTGCACATCGGTCTGCCCGATGGCGGCAGTCAGATTGGCCAGTGGCTGATCGGCAGCGGTTTGGGCTGCCACTTCAACCGGCAATTCTTCCGGCGGGCGCCATCGTTCATGGGCCGCACGTTGATCGGCACGGTGTTGACCATGTTGATCGCCACATTGGCGGCGCTGGGCTTGAGCACACTGACCCATCTGGATCTACGCTCGCTGACCCTGGGCATGATGCCTGGCGGTATCGCTGAAATGAGTCTGACGGCGCAGACCCTGCAACTGTCGGTGCCGCTGGTGACGGCGATGCAGGTGATGCGGTTGTTGTTTGTGCTGTTTCTGGCTGAGCCGTTGTTCAAATACTGGAATCGCAATTCCGAATAATTCAGAAAGACCGGGTTGCCCCATCAAACCGGCGGCAACCGCCACTCAATCGGCGTCTCGCCGTTCTGCTCCAGAAACTTGTTGGTGCGACTGAAGTGCCCGCAACCCAAAAAGCCACGATACGCCGACAACGGTGACGGATGCACTGACGTCAGCACCAGATGCTTGGTCGCATCAATCAGCTTTTGCTTGCTCTGCGCATGGGCGCCCCACAGCATGAACACTAGGTGCGGCTGCTGCTCGCTGACCAGCTCAATGATTCGATCAGTGAAAAACTGCCAGCCCTTGTCCTTGTGCGCGTTGGCGGTGGCACGCTCCACCGTCATGGTGGTGTTAAGCATCAACACGCCTTGATCGGCCCAGCTCTGCAAGTAGCCATGGGTGGGGATGTCGATGTTCAGGTCGCGCTTCAACTCTTTATAGATGTTGACCAGCGACGGCGGTGCCGGCACACCCGGTTGCACCGAGAAGCACAGGCCATGGGCCTGGCCCGGGCCGTGATACGGGTCCTGGCCGAGGATCACCACTTTGACTTTATCCAGCGGCGTCGAATTCAGCGCGTTGAAAATCAGCGGCCCCGGCGGATAGATTTCCTTGCCGGCCGCCCGCTCCTGCTGCAGGAAGTTACGCAACTCTGCCATGTAAGGCTGGTCGAATTCGGCACGCAGTGCCTCCTTCCAGCTCGGTTCGAGTTTGATACGGTCGTCAGCAGTCATGGTCATACCCGGCAAAAACAATGGGGCGAACCCTAGGAAAGCCGACCACGCTTGTCAATTGATCTGACGCAGATCCGGCACTTTCCCCCACAGCGATCATACTGAACGCTCCAATTCCCGATCGAGGTCACGATGAATCTGCACTTCGAAGAACTCACCGGCACCGACGGCGCCCGCATCGGTATCGCCAGCCTGGATGCTGAAAAATCGCTGAACGCGTTGTCCCTGCCAATGATCAACGCCTTGAGCGACAAACTGAACGTTTGGGCCAAGGATCCGCAAATCGTCTGCGTACTGCTGCGCGGCAACGGCGCCAAGGCCTTCTGCGCCGGCGGCGAAGTGCGCAGCCTGGTGGAAGCCTGTCGCGCCCATCCCGGCGAAGTGCCGCCGCTGGCCGCGCAGTTCTTCAGCGCGGAATATCGCCTGGATTACAGCCTGCACACTTATCCAAAACCGCTGATCTGCTGGGGCCACGGCTACGTGCTGGGCGGCGGCATGGGCTTGTTGCAAGGCGCCAGCACGCGGATCGTCACCCCGAGCAGCCGCTTGGCGATGCCGGAAATCACCATTGGTCTGTATCCGGATGTGGGTGCCAGTTGGTTTCTCTCAAGGCTGCCGGGCAAGCTCGGCTTGTTTCTCGGCCTGACCGGCGCGCACCTGAACGGGCGCGATGCGATTGATCTGGGCTTGGCCGACCGTTTTATGCTCGACGAACAACAACCGGAACTGATCGAAGGCCTGCTGCAATTGAACTGGCAGGAACAGACCGACATGCAACTCAACAGCCTGCTCAAAGCGTTGCAGCAGGAAGCCGTTGGCCAATTGCCAGAGGCGCAGTGGTTGCCGCGTCGTCAGCAAATCGACGATCTGCTCGACGTCAGCGACGTCACCTGTGCGTGGAAAGCCATCAGCCTGCAACGTGACAGCAGCGACCCGTTACTCGCCCGCGCTGCCAAGACCCTGAGCGAAGGCTCGCCGGTGACCGCTCATCTGGTCTGGGAACAGATCATCCGCGCCCGTTATATGTCACTCGCCGAAGTCTTTCAGATGGAATACACCCTGAGCCTCAATTGCTGCCGGCATCCTGAGTTCAGTGAAGGGGTCCGCGCACGGTTGATCGACAAGGATCAGAAGCCGCACTGGCATTGGCCGGACGTCAATCACGTGCCGGATGCAGTGGTCGAGGCGCACTTTCACAAGGTTTGGGAGGGCCGACATCCGTTGGCGGATCTGACGCAGTATTGAAGTACTGATTGCCCGCGATGGTCACCTTTGTCTTCGATCGCGGGCACCCTCAAACTGACGTTATTACAGTTAATTCAGTTCGTAGAACTTGATTATCTCGGCCAACGCGAGTTGCGACTCTTCATTTTCTTTTACAAGAATATCCTCCACATCACGCAGTGGCGGAAGAGGATGCAGTCGTTCGGCAATTTGCGCTGCGGGGTAGTCTTTAACCATTTCTCCTTCGCCGCTAACCCTTATGAACCCAATCGCGCTTTCGCCTCCAGAAAAATGATTAGCCACTCGAACCTTGGGGCCCATGCCATAGCAGACCACTATGACAAGATCTTCCTGATCGCGATGAAACCTTAATTGTTCAATAGGTATACCCACACCCGAAAAATCGATTCCATCGATCCCACCCCCGGTGTTATTAATCAAGTCTCTTCCAAGACCATCGTATTTGTAGAGATCGTTGCCAGCACCACCAGACAACGTGTCATTACCGGGACCGCCTAGCAGTACATCATCGTCGACACTCCCCATCAGCGCATCATGTCCCTGCATACCTCTGATTTCACCTGCGCCGCTTAGAGTGTCATTACCGTGACTTCCCACCAGTGGGAGCGCTTGGCCATTTCTCATAGATTTGGCACTGGCCGCATTATCGACCAAGAGACCATTGTAATAAGTATTCGGGGCAGGACCCAGCTGACTGGAGCCAAACAGTTCTTTGAGAGTAAGGCTTGAGCCATCTGCAAATTTAATAATCTCAATGCCGGAACCCTCGATATCTCCGGCATTGGGTAGAACAATGCGAACTTTCTGCGACCCACCCCATTTAATATCGAGTGTCGAATAGAGCATTTGCGCGCGCGGCGGATGGCGATAGGCATTACGACGCGGATCAGGTGCCAACTCAACATTCACTGTTTCAATGAGTGTTGCGCCCCAACTGAGCTGCAAATTCTCCTGCGTCGCGTCTTCTGGAAGCACGACAGTATCTTGATCGACTAATCCATACTCGTCCTTCCATCCGGCAACACCTACTTCAGGTCGGATAAAAACCGGATTCAGCACATCCGCGATAATGGTCGTTGCGCCAGCATGCGCCTGCACGATGTAAGTATCGGCACCGTTTTCACCGTACAGGTAGTCATCCCCAGCGCCGCTCACTAAATAATCAGCGCCTTCAGAACCGAGGAGGGTATCGTTGCCTGCACCGGCGGACAGAAAGGCACCCGGTATCCTTTCATTAATATAGCCGTAATCAAGTAGAACACCAGAATAGGCGACGATCAGGTCATCGCCTGCACCCCCCAGGAAAAGATTGCCGACTTCGACATTAACTCGCCCACCGACATCGTCGCCGTGGACAACTTTATGTTTGATCGTTTCAGTTGTGACATCCCGCCGAAATTCCTTGCGGACAGTTTCGCCCGCCGTGAAACTTTCAGCAGGATAGATGTACCACCCTTCGATAGCACCTGAATCTGTTCTATCTGCAATAATTACGTCGCCGACTTTGAATGAAAAACCGCTGGCAGTGCCAGATCGAAAATAACGTGGCTCCAGCAATAACGGCGACGTAATGCCCTCTTTCTTTACCTCTCGAAAACTGGATCGGGATGTAGAGCTTGACTGTCTTTCGCTAAATACCGCATCGCCAGTGGCAGACCCCATCCATTGAGGCGTTTCAGACAATGCCCCCGTTTCGATGCTTTCATCGATCACATCAGTGTGGGTGATATAACCCGTATCGTTGGTGGTTATATGGTTACGAACCCAGACACCTGGTTTGCTCAAGGTAAATCCTGTTGCATGCCTGCTAGCGGAGCGCTTTGCTTTGAGCTCCGCCAGGAACCTGTCTGTCCAGCCAACATTATGATCAATGGCATTACTTCGTTCCTCGCCAGGAACAACGATCCCTGATTGGTCCGGAACAGCAACCTGTACTTCGTTTGCAATAATGTCTTTATCTTCTTCTTTGGCCAGCACTCCATCCCCTGCTGGCGGCTCGATGATCTCTACAGCTGGCAGCGTTTTTTTCATGACCTCTTGATAGCCGAGAATGACACCATCGCTAAACGTGAACGTTGAATTCTTCCATTCTTCATAATTCCTGATAAGGATGGCGTCCCCCTCACCATTGAACAGCCGCAATACCCGGCCTACGGAAACATCAATAATGTCGGCTTTCAAACTTTCCGCAGAGAACCCGGCACCGAACTTGATGACATTGCTGCCACCTGAATCGGTGATAACGTCAAGACCATCACCCACCCCGAAATAGTAAACATCAGCGCCGTCATGGCCCTCCATCACGTCGTTACCGGGCCCGCCATCAAAAACGTTATTGCCGGAATCCCCACGAAGGTGGTCTACACCCTCCCCGCCCAATAACGTGTCGTTGCCACCACCGCCGAGCAAGGTATCGTTGCCTGAACCACCGTCCAGATAATCTGCGCCATGTTCGGCTTCGGCTGTCTGCGCGTAGTCGCCGGATAAAATGTCATCATCAGCGCCGCCATAAAGCGTGTCGGCGCCCAAGCCGCCCAGAAGGGTATCGTTTCCTTCATCGCCTTGAAGGTAATCATTGTTGATTCCACCTGACTGCAGGTTGGACACATCGCCATCCAGCGCGTCAGCTCCTGCCCCACCGATCAGGGTATCGGAACCCCCCATTCCCTGAAGTGTGTCATCGCCCGCTCCACCATCAAGTAAATCATTACCGTGGTACCGAATTGGATGCTCAGCATAATCCCCGGCCAGCGCGTCGTTACCCTCACCTCCGAACAGCAGATCATCCGCCCCACCGCCCCAGAGTGTGTCGTCTCCTGCACCACCGTCCAGCAGGTCGCTTCCAAAAAAGTGGGCAGCGTCACCAGCAACGCCGTTCAGTACATCGTCATCGCCCTTGATAGTGTCATTGCCTGGACCACCATAAATCGCATCGTTTCCACCGTTACCAGCGAGCCAATCATCGCCACTTCCACCGTCCAATACATCGTTACCATGGTGTTTGCTTTGCAGTCCCCCGCCCCAATCGAGGTTGTCTCCCATTATCGTGTCGTTACCGCTTCCTCCGGCCAGCGTGTCATCCCCCCCATCCCCTGCAAGAAGATCATCTTCTGTTCCACCATCAAGCAGATCCTCGCCCCATCCGCCATTGAGAACATCGCGACCGCCCTGGCCGTAGAGAACATCGTTATCGCCCTGCGTCGAACTGTTAAAGGAGGCCTGTGAAAAGACAGTTCGGTGACTGGTGACACCACCGTCTATAAGCACTTCGACGCGTTTGAATCCCCATTTCTGCTCCAGCGCGCCGGTCGTTTCATCCCCTGATAAAACGTCATCTCCCGCACCTCCAATCAGCGTATCCCGATCGTTACCGCCCAGAAGCACGTCCTGGGATGCCGTACCGATGAGCAAATCGTGGCCGGCGCCTCCGTCAAGCCAATCGCCTCGAGCGGCTTTCCCTTTAGAGTCACCAGCGGCCATGGCTTTTTCGAGCGTCGTCTGTTTATCCCCAAACAACTGATCGTTTCCGTCCTTGCCGAATAATCGGTCTGATCCACCAAGTCCGAGAATGACGTCGTCTTTTGCAGAGCCGTAGAGCACATCGGCCTTGTTTCTCTGTTTTACGTTGGCCAATAGCAACGCGTTGCCCAGCTCATCGTATGAGAACTGATCACCGGGAACATTGGGGTCGATATCTTTCGCTTTCCAGTCGCCCTGGAGAACCAGATCGGGAGCAGAGACCGTATGGTCTTGGTGTTCAGGAAGTCGGATACCAAGCATCCCGGGGCGGAAGTTCTTGATAACGACGAGGTCGTTCAGGCCATATTTGATGTTGAGGGTGGGTTCAGTGAGTTCTTCGATGAGGGTCAGGGTGATGGCCTGATCCTCGGTCGACCAGATATTGCTCAAAGGGGCGCGACGTTTGAGTGAAGGAATCGGCGCGCCGTTGATCCACAGCTGCCCATTGGCGTTGGCGTCGAAGATCTCATCGATGCCATCACCGCTGGAAAACTCATAGCGGTCGCTGCCTTCGCCACCGCTCAAAGAGTCGTTACCCTTTCCTCCGACCAGAACATCATCACCGGCCATTCCGTGCAACGCATCATTGCCGTCGCCTCCACCAAGCAAGTCGTTGCCGCGTCCACCCTCGATGACATCGTGACCTGCCAGTCCGTTGATCGTGTCATTGCCCGCGCCGCCATACAGATGGTCAGTGTTCGCACCGCCTGCCAAAGACCGTGCACCGTCATCGCCGAACATGACCAGCGGATTCAACACACCGGTGGTCATCGGCGCCTGTTTGGCTGAGGCGAGATCGGAGTAGGAAAACTTCTGCAGCGAGTGCTCTCCAAACGAGCCCTGGGTTCGGGCAATCAACCGGGCCAACATCTGCGCACGATCGGCAAGCCATTGCGCAGTGATGAAACCTTCGCCGGTCAGCGGATCGTAGAGTTCCAGTCCGCGTCCGGGGTAACCGTCATCGCGTTCGATGACGATTTCACTGAGTTGCTTCAGGGAATTACGCAACGCCAGGCCGATGGGTGTCGACTCGCCAGCCAGTTTTGCCCATGAATTGGCGTTTCCGTATTCGCCTATCGAACGGGTGACGATGCTTTGGGACTGCTCTGGTGAAAATGCCGAGAAGAATGCGTAAGCGTTGGTGGCGAAGGTTTCATCGGTGGTAGGTGGCGCTGCTGAATCGCCGTTGTAGGTGCGCTTGAACATGTCCAGAAATTCGTTCTGGCCATAGCGCAATATCAGGTCGACCACGACGGAAACCGGCGTGCCTTTCACGACATGCTGAATCAGCGGATTGAGGCTGCCACTGGCGAGCGCGATATTGATTTGCTCTGGCACGACGGAAAGCAGACTTTGCAATGGATTGACGCCGAAATTGCTGATCGCCGCTCGCAGGCCGACACTGTAGGAATCGATGGCGAACAGAATATTTTTATAGTCATCGAGCCTGTTGGCTTTTGCTTGAATCGGCGGGCCGCCATCTTCCCCTTGCGAATCACCCGCAGAGATCAATCTCCAGGTTTCATAGGGCGGCGCTCCACCCAACAGGCTGAATCCGACTGTCCCTGACCAGCCGGCGTTATGGCTCACGGCTGTATCCTTCTCTCCGCAAGCCTCACTAAACAGTGCCTTGCCGATCGCACTGGCATCAATCTCTGCAATCTGGCTGATGGATGGAACCGTCCAGGGTGCCAGCCGACCCGCGAGGGATCCGTCGATCAAAGTATTGATGAAATTGGCGGCGACCTGATTCGATGACAGTTGCATCAGGTTTTCACTGAAGATTTTATTCAATCTCAGTTCACCTTGCCGCGAGGTGTAGCCGCGAATCAGGGCGGAGTAGGCACCGTTTCCACCGTTGGCATCAATGGCCACGGCAAGCCAGAGCCTGGCGCTTTTCAGAACTTTTCCCGCTTCTTGATCGACAGCGGTAGCCTCAGAAACTCTTCCGCCAATAATATCGAATAGCTTTTGATACAGGGGAGCGCAGCTAGCCCCTGTTAATTCCAGCGCAAGATATTCGACATCTTCAGAATCGAACATCAGTCCCTTGCAAATATTTGCTGCATTTAAGATTTCTGTTTTTTCCAGATCATTAAAAACATAACTCATCGTTACTTCCTTGTAATAACAGAGCGTGAAAGATAGCTACTGAGAAACTTAAGCATCTCAGGTGACTCTCGTAATGACGATAGACCGAGACTTACCCGACCGTGCCCTCCGGAAAAATCAAAGCTGTGTAACTCCACAGTGCAAAAAAAGTTCAAACTCCCAAAATCCAGGTTTTCCAATTCGGCTCTACTGAGTTTCGCCAATTTCTCGTCAGTCAGTTCCTCCTCAGCAGCCGGGCGAATCAAGCCGTTACAGCTTATCAATCGAGGAGTGCCATCACGCCGCGGCCAGTCAGCAATGACAAACTTTCGAACGGAAGCCTCATTCTTGAAATGCGGCGGAGGTGCATTCAGCCAAAGTTCCAGTCCAGGATAATTTTTCAACTTCACAATCAACTCATCCGGCCAGTTGACGTGCCGATAGCCCCGTTCATGGGGTTCAGTGTTTTCTTTTTTTGTATAAAGCCCAGCGTTCAGCTTATAAAGACGCCAACTTTCAGGAGTCGGCTTTACACTCTGGTCGTGGTAAGACCGTATCTCCGTCCCGGTCCACCAGAAATGCCCCTTGAGCGTATTGGCCAGACACGCTTTCTTATTCGCCAGTTCAGGCATGCCCACATAAAACTCCGGGACCAGAGTCTTATCCACATAGCTTCCGCCCAGTATGGGCACCTGCTTCATGCTCGCCAGCTTCTTTTGACAGGCCTCCTGATCCGCGTAATAGATTGCCATCGCCTCGGCGACCTGTTCTTCACGGATATAAAAATTCACCACGCAATAACAGGCATAAATAAACAAGCCGTATTTCAACAACCTCTTAAACCATTTAACCCATGGCTTGTGCGACATCCGGAGCATTTCAAATCTCCCTGTCAAACTGACGAGCAGGCGGTTTCTTGAGATGCCCGAACATCGCGTTTTCAAATACCTCAAAGTAATGTTTCGTGCCGTACGCCACATCAAATCTGCTCGCCGTCAACTTCGCAGCGCGGCGCAGGCAGTCGAACTCATCAACGGAATCAAGAACCTTGGCAATACGTTTGGCGATACCGTGATGATCGAAGAAATCCACCAGCATTCCATTGTGACCATCGACGATCACCTCCCTTACCGGAGCCGTATCCGACGCTACTACCACACACCCAGCCGCCATCGCCTCCAGTAACGACCACGACATAACAAACGGATACGTCAAATAAACATGAACCTTTGAACAGTCCAGAACTGCCCGGTAAGTCTGGTAAGGAAGCTTCCCTGTGAAATGAACGGCGGAATGATCGAAACTTACCTCTGCCTCCATCCTGCTGCGCCAATTTGCATAGCCAACCGGCTTACCCCCGTAACTGACGTCATCACCGCCCACTATGATTATCTGCGCACCGGGACACTCAGCCTGGATATGCGGGATCGCTCGCATAAAACTGTGAAACCCGCGATAAGGCTCAAGATTCCTCGCGACATAAGTAACGATCGGCTGCCCGGCTCTCAGTTCGACGCCATTGGGCAACCTGACGGCCCCAGCTTTCGCCAAACAGGAACTCTGAATGACGCCCTCGTGAATAACCCGAATGGCCGACTGATAAGCGGCCGGAAACAGACTGCGCTGCCACCGCGTGGGCGCAATGGCAATGTCACATTGCTCAAGATTCAAAAGATGCAGCGAATTGAGCACTCGCAGCCTTGATGACTCTCTTGTTGCTCGCGGGAATTCAGGGTCGAACCCGGAATCTGCGCCCTGCGCCCGATAGTAATATTCGCAATAGTGAATAAGCGGCGCGTCAGGATAGACATCCTTGACGAAGAGCGTTTCCCCCCATCCGGGATGAGCGAGAATCACGTCCGGCCGATAACCCGAATGTTTCAGCCGGCTCAGAGTTTCAAAAACCTTCTGTCCATCAGTCACCGCTTGTTCGTAACGGGTCAGGTAGGGGTGAATACCGCTCGGCGCTCGGCTGGCAGCGCGGTATCGATATATTTTCACCCCTGCGATACCCGGCGCCGTATCCCGACCTATCGCTAAAACCTCATAACGCCTGTCAATCGCCGCCAGCACCACATGACGGAACTGGCCCGGAAAGTTTTGGTGAATTACAAGAAGCTTCATAGCGGCATCGTCCTTTTATTCGCCGCTGTTGAACTGAGTATTGCTCACCTCGATCGGCAGGAACAAACGCTAACAAATACAAGGAAATGAAACTGTAGGAAGCGTCTGGGAATGCCCTAGGAGATGGCTAACGGGACGACTTTTCGACGGTTGCGTAGTAACGCGGGGCGGCATCCGTTGGCGGATTTGACGGGTTACTGAGCCAGACGCAGGGTCGGACCGGACGCAAATCTACATCCTGTCCGACCGCCAACACGGCGTTTAACTGGACACAAGAACTCGCACTTGATTTATGGAATGTGTTCACCGCGTGTTTTTACACTCGTGAACGCTGGAAGCGCCTAACCGCGCTTTCCCAAGGACGACTCTTTGACTATGGACAGTCTCATGACGGGCAACACCCTAGAACGCACACCTTCGCTGACACAACCGCTCCCCCCCGATGAACCTGAAGGCATCGAAGCGCTGCCGGCTGTCACTGACAGCACGATTGAGCCCCCCTTAGGCAATTGGGGTGGGGCGTTGTCCTGGCCGATTCCACTGAATCCAGACGAACAACGGCGCTTGCGCCTGATTACGATGAATCATGCGCACCACTTGGGCGACCAGCCGTTGGTGATGCAGACCCAGGGTGGTGCGCTGGAGTTTCTGCGTTATCGCTGCCCACTCCCGGATAACATCGCGAACGATCCTGCCCGGATACTCGAAATCCTGATCGGCTCCGCGCAAGGGCAACTGATGGGCAATGCGCTGCAACGAAGAATGCAGGGTATCGACAGCGAAAGCAGTGCGATGGATTACCTGCTGGCAGGCATCACACTGCAACTGGACCCCGAATCGATCACTGCCCCTGATCGGCGCAAAACTGCCGATTTTGATCTGGCCAGTGATCAGCATTGGGGCCGGCGCGCCTCTGAAGTCGCAGATAACCTGGCTGATCACTTGAGCCGGGAAGGTAGAACCAGCGCTGCCCTGGCGAAAGCCGGTGCGTACCTTTTGCTGGGCAGGTCGGCACCGCAATTTCTGATTGAGGACATACCCGGGAATGTAAAAGTTGGCAGTCTGGCATGGGCGAACCTGACCATTGCGGCAATGACCATCGAGGCTCAAACACCGGGCAAAGTCCCCGGCATGTCGTTTGCCCAGATCATGAGTCAGTCTGAAAGTGCTCGCCTGGTTGACCCTGCATCCAGCCAACGCATTCAGGCAGCCGTATTACTCGATTGGGCTGTCGCCAACCAAATCATTCTGAAACGGCACGCTGATAACTACCCCGCCGGACAACTTGAAACGATAAGGGCGGCATTTAACCAGGAGCTTGATGAGCGGCTTGTTGCCGCCAGAATACTGGACAAAGAATTACCGACACGAAAAGACATTGCCCTGGCCGTATTGATAGAGCGATTTGGCGATCTGGGCACGCTTTTCGAGGTCAAGGCACTCCACACGGATACGTATCGCGGCGAGAGTGGGCAGTCGGGTTTCAGTGGCATTCATTCGCTACAGGATTACGCGATGATGGATTTGCCCAATCCGCGGCCGCTGGCATCCATTGATGCCCGCATCCCGTTGGAGGCATTGAATAACAACCCGACGTTTGGAGTGCGGGAAGCTTTCGAGCAGCAGTTCACGCGCGCCATCGAGGATAAAAAAGCCGCCGTCAATACAACGGTCAGGCACATGATCTGCCTGCTCCCACTGGAGGACAAAAAGAACTTCGAGTTTGGAAAAATCAGTTTCTTCCAACAAGGTTCATATGTGTCAGATGGTTTCTTTAATCATACTCCTTGCCCGAACGAGCCCGGACTGCTCATCAGAACGGAGCTGAGCGGCAACCTTCGGGCGTATGAAATCAATATCAATAAAGACACGATTGAACGAACAGCCCTGCACAGGGCAAAGCACCGGGAATCAAGGGAAGCCAACAAATATTTTACGACCAGAGAGCTTATCCCCCGTGAGGCGGCAAGTGAGCTGGGGCGTGAGCGCGCGTTGAGCGAATCACTTTTTAACAGTTTCAGCAGCGCTCGGTCCCGTGCGATTGCCGACGCCTTTGTGCAACATCTCGATCTGGATGATCCCGCAATCAGAGCGCTGGCCCGCGGGCAGACACCCATGGACGAGTATTACCAGCCCAAACCGCTGGGTGAGTTTTTGTTGAACCTGATCCCCTTCCGATCAGCCATTGTCAATTTTCAGCAGGGCAACTATGGCGCGGCGGTGTTTGATCTCACCGTGGATATATTCGGTTTTCTCACGGCGGGCGCCGCCACTGCAGGAAAACTGATCAGGATCGGCAGCACTGCGCTCTCCACTGGAGCCAAGGCCTTGAAGACCGTCCATGTCATCGGCGTCGCCACAATCGATGTGCTCAACCCGGTGGGCGGCTTGGGTGATCTGGCCAGACTGGTGGGGACCGGTGGCCTTTATCTACTGTCCAAAGGCGCCAAAACCGTCAACCGGCTCAGGGGCGCTGCCGACAGTTACGAAGTATTGAAAGCTGTCAGCAAACAGTATGACGCAGCGGCAACGGGCACCGTAAAAGTCGCCGGCCAGACTGTGGAAGGCGCAGCTGTATTGAAGAACGGTCAATGGTATTCATTTGATGCCGACACGATGCGACCTTACGGCAGTCCGATCGAGGAGTTTGCAGTCACCACCCAGGCGGTCGCCGGTAAAGTGGTCACTTCATACCTCGATGAGTTGCACGAGCTGAGCCATGCTCTGTTCAGTCACTTCAGTGTGCCCGAATCCAGCATTGCCGGGCTCTCGCGCAACGGCCAAGGGATATATGTTGCCGCCGACGGGCATCTCTCCCACATACGCCATACCGATAGCAGCGGTAAAACAGCGGTGTACGAGGTCAGGCAAGTCACTCGCAGTGAAGATGGCGTCGTGCAGGCGCGGGTCTATCACCGCAACCGGCAAACCGAATTGCTGATCCAGCATCTCCGCGGTGACCAGTGGCAACGACTGGGCGCGCAAGGGGGGGGACGGGAGATTAGTGCATTGCATTTACGGATGTGGGAAGCATTGTCCCCGGCGCAACAGCATCAAGTTACCCGCGGCGGCTTTGCCCGACAGTATCTACTGCCGCGAAATACATTTGAGTACTACGTCAAGCCTGGCGGTGAATTGAGCGCTGCCGGCGTGCTGGTGCGTGACCGACCCGCAGATACAGCCTTCAATCTGCCGAACGTAGCGCATGTCCGTGAATGGCAGAACATGACGCAGAAAGCCCGTGACGAAATGACCATGGGGGGATTTGCCGGTCTGCATCACTTCAACCCGGCAACCTTCAGAAGTTACGCAAGAGCCGACGGTCGCTTGGGGCCGGCCGGCGAAGCGCTGCTGCACAGCGCGGCCGGTGGTGCCTATAACAAATTCGGTTATGACCATTTACACCAGTGGAATGTGCTCTTCAGGCAACCGGGCAACACGGTGACAGAAGCGCAGTTCATGCATCAACATCAGCTCAACCCCAACATATGGCGAAAACATGTCAGGCAGGATGGGTCGCTGACAGAGGAGGCGATCAAACGTCTGGACAAGGTGAAAAAAAACACCGATCAACCTGTCCCGGATCAGCAACCTGATACGCAGAGAGTTCCGGAAATCGACTGGCCCGGCCGGGTTCCGAAGGGCAAGACTCGAAGGGTCACTGCCGAGCACCTGCGGCAATGGGAGGCGCTGCCTCAAGCAGAGCAGCAGAAGCTGACGCGTGACGGCTTTGCGCTGCAGAACAATCTGCCGCGAAAAACATTTGAGTACTACGTGAAGCCTGACGGCCAATTGAGTGAAACCGGCGTACTCGTGCGTGACCGTCCGACAGACAAAGCCTTCAACAGGACCAGCGAAACGCATGTCCGTGCCTGGCAAAACTTGACCCAGCAAGAACGTGACACCATCACAACTCAAGGATTTTCCGGTCTTCATTTTCTTCACCCGGAGACTTTTGCGGGCTATGTACATGCCGATGGAAGCCTGAAACCAACCGGACAATCCTTGATGCACCGAGCGGCCGGTGGCACCTACAAGACTTTGACCGATGAACATTTACGTCAGTGGTGGGTGCTTTCCGGGCAGCGCGATAACACCCTCACGGCAGAGGAATTCATCCGTCAACACGCATTCAATCCTGCTACATGGCAGGCGAACGTCAAAGTCGATGGATCCCTCAGAACCGCAGCCTTGCACCGTATCAAAAATGCCTTGCCTCCTGAAATGTCCACCCAACTGACAGGCCGGACTTCGAGAGTGCGTAAGCAAAGGGTCATTGCCGAACATTTGCGGGACTGGGAGGCATTACCGCAAGCGGAGCGACAGAGGCTCACACGCAAGGGGTTTGCCCGAGAGAACAACCTGCCTCGGAAAACATTCGAGTACTACGTGAAGCCCGACGGCGAGTTGAGCGCGACTGGCGTATTAGTGCGTGACCGTCCTGACGACTTACCGTTTAACCAGCCGGAAGAAACACATGTTCTTGCGTGGCAAAACATGTCTCAGCAAGAGCGAGACACAATGACCATCGAAGGATTTGCCGGTCATCATCATCTTTATCCGAACACTTTTTACAATTATGTCCGGGTCGATGGCAGTCTTGGGCCAAGGGGGCAGTCCATGATTCGCAAGGTTGCAGGCCATTCGGGGCAAAGCTCCATGCCACGCCTTGAAGGCCAACAAGCTGAAACGAGTACGCCACAAAAGCGTCCGGCGCCGGCCTCACTGGAGTCACCGCCGCCGAAAAGACCCGCCGACACGCCAGACCGTGTCGCAGAAGTTCCGGGTCCCTCTTCGGACATCTTGCCTGTCGCTATCAAAGTTGAACCAGGGATCTCCTCGTCGTTGCCTCATCAGGTCGACAACAACCTGCCGATTCTGCAGGACCCGCGAAACCCGACAATCAGCCGGACTTTATCCCTCGAAGGGCCGATAGATGACATCCGTATCGCCCACTGGAATGGCCTGCTTGACGGTCTCGATAACGCAAGCAAAAAAAACGTTTCAAGCCAGATCAAGGAATCGATCAAAGACTGGTTGCGTACCGAAGGACGGCATCAATCACGGTTTGATCAAACTCTGGAAGTGTTCACGGCACTGGATGACGGTGGGCCCAATCGCGGCGCGTCAGTGTGGGCACGACGCGATATTGCCAAATTTGAAGTGCTAGGACCGTACGCAGGCAAATTCCATGAATCAGAAGCGTCGTTGTTTCAGGAAATACGCAAACAAGGTTCAAGGGCTGTACTGACCTACTTGTTCGGCACACGGTCGGGCAATCGCTCGGTGAGTGCGCTGCACACGGGCAACAACCTGAGCCTGATCAATACCTCGCAATTGGGCGGTGGGCCGGCGTGGCGCTCGAATAACGTCATTTCCATCGCAGTGGGGAAAAACCTGACGTTTTACGTGGCGCTGAATGACATCAGGAAGGGTGAAGAATTGCTGGTTGATTACGGCCTTTCCTATAAGCCAGTGCCTGATATAGCGATTAAACCGGACCCTAGTCGATGAGTATTCAGTTCCGGCGCCGAGCCTGCTATGGCCATTAATCCTGCGTTTACCGTTGCGGCTGCATCCTGACGATATTCCGGGCACAAAAAAGCGGCGCTTTATGCGCCGCTTTTTGTTGGCGGGTGATTACCATCGGTTGCCACGCCCGTTATGGTCACCACGCCCGCTGTGTCGGTCATAGTTACCGCGACCGCGGTGATCGTTATCCCAACCGCCGCGACGATGGCCATCCCAACGCCCGCGATCGTTGTCGTGCCAGCGACGGCTTTCGTAATAACGTGGAGCCGGCTGGTAGTAACGCGGCGCCGATTGGTAATAGCGCGGTTGCTGGTAATACCGCGGGGCCGGCTGGTAGTAGCGAGGCTGCGCGTAATACGTGCTGCCACCGTTGTAATACGTGCCGCCCGTGTTGTAGTAGGCCGGTGCGGGTGATGTGTAGACCTCTGAGCTGTAATACGAGTCCGCGTAGGAGTACGGGACGCAACCGGCAACGGAAAACATCATCGCAGCAAGTAGAAGAATTCGTCTATACATGGCGGCCTCCTGGACCGCGGGTTGGCCACACCAGCGACGCTGGCAGGCGACAGTCATTTAATCGGTGACTGTCGAAAAATCAGACAGCGTTTTCGGCATCTGGTGCGTTCCTGCAACAAGTTGAAACAAGTGATTGATGAAATCCTGTTCATTTGGAAAACGCTGTCATTCAGCCGCTGATTAATGGTGGCCACCGTGATATCCGCCGCCGTGATAACCCCGTCCGTAACCGCCTCGATAGCCGTAGCCACCGTGGTAATAACGCGCGCCGCCGTAGTAGCGCGGAGCGTAATAACCACCGTAGGAATAAGGTGAGTAATAGCCGGGATAGTAGTAGGTAGACGGATAAGCATCGTAGGGCCCGGCGTAGTAGTAACAACCGGACAGACCCAAACCGAGCACCGCTCCCAGCAGCACCCTTCGCAATGTTTTTTGAATAAGCATGGCGGCCTCCTGAAAGACCCGCGACAGCAGTCGGCACAGACCGGCTGACATCTGTTTTGACTGGCAAACCCAGACCGAGTGCCAACAGCGCAAAATCATCGGATCAGCGGCAAACACGCTGCATCACGGTGCAGCCGCGCACCAACTCAAAGCGCCTCAGCAGCCTCGCCACCAACACTAGGTAAGCCGCGCGCCCGTGCCAGAGCGCCTGACGCGACTTGGCACGCGTCTCGCTTTAGCAAACCCGTGCAGGAGTCATCACAGGTTCGCGGCACCACAATTTGCAATGGCTGACTAGGGTTCCGGCTCGCATCTGCGAGTGACTGGTCCGAGAGTTGGCGACCTCCAGTTGAGGTTACACGGCGGGACAAAAGCCCGGGAGACAAGCCACCGTTCGCGGTGCCGCGTTGCCTTCCTGTCCGCCCTTGATCAACTGGAGAATCCACCATGTCACGACTACGCCTACCCGCCCTGCTCGCCGCCGTCTTCGCCGCGCTTGTCAGCACCCAATCCCCCGCCGCCCAGAAAGACCATTTCAGCGTCTGTTGGACAATCTATGCCGGCTGGATGCCATGGGAGTACGCCGGCAGCCAGGGCATTGTCGACAAGTGGGCGAAGAAATACGGGATCAAGATCGACGTCGTGCAACTCAACGACTATGTCGAATCGATCAACCAGTACACCGCCGGTCAGTTCGACGGCTGCACCATGACCAACATGGACGCACTGACCATTCCCGCCGCTGGCGGCGTCGACAGCACCGCACTGATCGTCAGCGACTTCTCCAACGGCAACGACGGTATCGTGCTCAAGGGTGAAGGCAGGAAAGTCGCCGACCTCAAGGGCATGGAAGTCAATCTGGTTGAACTGTCGGTGTCGCACTACCTGCTGGCGCGGGCGCTGGACTCGGTGGACCTGACCGAGAAAGACCTGAAAGTGGTCAACACTTCCGACGCCGATATCTCCGCCGCTTTCAACACCGAACAGGTCAACGCCGTCACTACCTGGAACCCGATGCTCTCGGACATCAAGGCCAAACCGGGGGTGACCGAAGTGTTCAATTCCAGTCAGATTCCCGGCGAGATCATGGACATGATGGTGGTCAACAGCGCCACCCTCAAAGACAACCCGGCGCTGGGCAAAGCGCTGACTGGCGCGTGGTTCGAAGTGGTCGAGTTGATGAACGCCAAAAACGCCGCGAGCAAGACTGCGCTGGAGCACATGGCCAAGGCCTCGGGCACGGATCTGGCCGGATTCCAGGCGCAACTCGACACCACCAAACTGTTCGCCACCCCGAGCGAAGCACTGAGTTTCGCCACCAGCAAACAACTGCCGGCAACCATGCGCAAAGTCGCTGAGTTTTCGTTCGAGCACGGTTTGCTCGGTGAAGGCGCCAAAGACACCAGCGCCGTCGGCATGTCGTTCGCCAACGGTGTGACCAGCGGCGACACCAGCAACCTCAAGCTGCGTTTCGATCCGACCTACGTGCAGATGGCCGCCGACGCCAAGCTGTAAGCCACGGAGGATTTGGCCATGCGCCTGATCAATCGCCACCCGGATCGTCCGAGCCGCTTGTTGCTGGTAATCCTGCCGTTCGCGTTGTTGCTGTTCGCCTACTTCATGGGTTCGGCCGAGCGACTGGCAGACAACCCCAACGACAAACTGCTGCCCAGCGCAGTGCAAATGAGCGACGCGGTAACACGCCTGGCCTTCAATGCCGACAAACGTACCGGTGACTACCTGTTGTGGCAGGACACCGCTTCGAGCCTGCGGCGCCTGGCCATCGGCCTCGGTATCGCTGCGCTGGCCGGGCTGTGTCTGGGCATCGCTGCCGGGACTTTACCGTTATTCGGTGCGCCGTTGTCACCGCTGCTGACGGTGCTGTCGATGGTGCCGCCGCTCGCGATCCTGCCGATTCTGTTCATCGTCTTCGGCTTGGGCGAATTGTCCAAAGTGATGCTGATCGTGATCGGCATCACACCGGCACTCGCTCGGGATCTGGAACAGCGCGCCCGGGAAATCCCCGTCGAGTTGCTGATCAAGGCGCAGACCCTCGGCGCCTCGACCTGGACGCTGATGCTGCGCGTGGTGCTGCCGCAACTACTGCCACGTTTGCTGATATCGCTGCGGCTGATGCTCGGTTCAGCGTGGTTGTTCCTGATTGCCGCCGAGGCGATCGCCTCCACCGACGGGCTCGGCTACCGGATTTTTCTGGTGCGCCGCTATCTGGCGATGGACGTCATCCTGCCTTACGTCGTGTGGATCACCCTCCTCGCCTGGCTGATGGATTGGGGTTTGAAACACCTGACGCGGCGCGCATTTCCCTGGTACGAAGGGGCCGCCAAATGAGCTTCATCCGTGTGAAAAACGTCTGGCAGCAATACGCCGATCAGGTCGTGCTCGAAGGCCTGAACCTGAACGTCAACGAGGGCGAGTTCTGCACGCTGGTCGGTGCGTCCGGTTGCGGTAAATCGACCTTCCTGCGTTTGCTGCTCGGCCAGGAAACCGCCAGTCGCGGCGAGATTCTGCTCGACGGTCAAGCGCTGGCCAGCGAGCCCGATGCCAGCCGTGGCGTGGTGTTCCAGCGCTACTCGGTGTTCCCGCACCTGAGCGTGCTGGACAACGTCGTCATCGGCCTTGAGCTACCGCACTCGCCGTTGCTGGGGCGTCTGTTCGGCAGCGCCAGGCGCCAGGCACGCGAACACGCTTCGGCGCTGTTGCACAAAGTTGGCCTCGGTCATGCGCTGGACAAATATCCGGCGCAACTGTCCGGTGGCATGCAGCAACGGCTGGCGATTGCTCAGGCGCTGATCATGAAACCGCGAGTATTGCTGCTCGACGAACCGTTCGGCGCACTCGATCCAGGCATCCGCAAAGACATGCATGCCCTGCTGCTGGACCTGTGGCGCGAGACGCCGTTGACGGTGTTCATGGTCACCCATGACCTGTCCGAAGGTTTCAGCCTCGGCACTCGCCTGCTGGTGTTCGACAAGGTTCGACTCGACCCGCACGCCCCCGGCGCCTATGGCGCACGCATCACCTATGACATCCCTTTGAACAGCGACCGCCGCGCCCAACGCGCCGCCGTCGATGCCTTGCCGGCGTCACTGGCGGGCGCACTTCGAACTGCTTGAGAGGCACTTTCCAATGACTGATTCGACCCAACTGTTCCCACCGTTCGCAGAAGAAATGCTGCCCGGTGGCGGTCACCGTTCCTTCGTGTTGAAGCGTGGCCAATTGCTGCGCCTGACCGATCTGCGCGGTGGCGCCAACGTCAGCCTGACCCTGCTCAACGCCAACGAAAAAACCGAGCGGCTGAACCTGCCCGACAGCCTCAAATGCCAACACACCGCCAAGCTCACCACCGGCCACTGCCTGTATTCGGACATGGGCCGCGTGCTGGCCGCCATCACCGCCGACACTTGCGGCTGGAGCGACAGCCTCGGCGGTGTGCTTTGCGCAGAAGAAGTCGCGCACAAGTACGGCCAGGGCCGCTACCAGGAACTGCGCAATGGCTTCTTTCGCAATGGCACCGACAACCTGTTGGTGGAGCTGGGCAAGTGGGGGCTGGGCCTGTCCGACCTGCTGATGACCCTCAACCTGTTCAGCCGCGTGAACGTCGATCAAGCGGGACATTTGCATTTCGTCGAAGACCACTCCAAGGCTGGCGACTACATCGAGTTATACGCACCGATGGACACACTGGTGGTGCTCACCGCCCTGCAACACCCGATGGACCCGGCGCCGGACTACGCGCCAAAACCATTGAAGCTGAGCTGGATGAACGCCGACGCCAGCGTCGCCGAACACTGCCGCACCTCGCGCCCCGAAAACGAGCGCGGATTTATCAACACTGACCGTTTGTTCGCCTGAGGATCGCCGCCATGTCATTTGCCATCGCTACTGCTGACGTTTGCGAAAACAGACAACCCGACACCGCGGTCTACCGCGCGACCATCCCTGCCGGCGAACCCTGGCTGATGGAGGTCAAGGCCGGCCAGACCCTGCGCATTCTTGATCTGGAAGGCAACCAGGCGATCGACACCTTGTTCTACAGCCTCGCCAACCCCAAAGAACGCTACGACGTGCAACGCACCTTGCGTCGGCAGAACAGCGTCTACCTGAGCACCGGCAGCGTGCTCTATTCCAATCTGGGCAAACCGATGCTGACCCTCGTCGCCGACACCTGCGGACGCCACGACACCCTCGGCGGCGCGTGTGCGCAAGAGAGCAACACCGTGCGCTACGCCCTGGAAAAACGCTACATGCACAGCTGCCGCGACAACTACCTGCGCGCCTGCGTGCACGATGGGCGACTGGGCAAAAGCGACATCGGGCCGAACATCAATTTCTTCATGAACGTCCCCGTCACTGCCGACGGTGGACTGACCTTCGAAGACGGGATTTCCGCGCCGGGCAAATACGTCGACCTGCGCGCCGAGATGGACGTGATCGTGCTGATCTCCAACTGCCCGCAACTGAACAACCCGTGCAACGCCTACAACCCGACCCCTGCGGAGCTGCTGGTATGGAACTGAAATTGCGCCGCTTGCGCCGCTGGTTGTTTGCCTTATGCCAGGCCCGATCCGGGCAGTGCCTGAAACCGTCCGCACGCCCCGCTCCCACAAGGGTTTTGTACTGATTGGGAGAACGTGTGTTTCATCCGGGACGACCCGGATGCCAGTCGAAAAACGGCGGGACGGCCCGCTTCCCCTTCAGGGGTTATGCCATGTTCGAAAAAGTCCTTATCGCCAACCGTGGCGCCATCGCCTGCCGCATTCTGCGCACCCTCGCGCCGTTGCAGGTCAAAAGCGTCGCCGTTTACGCCCAAGCCGATGCCGCCAGCCTGCACATCCTGCAAGCCGATGAAGCCCACAGCCTTGGCGAAGGTGCAGCGGCCAGCACTTATCTGGCGGTCGATAAAATCCTCGCCATTGCCAAAGAAAGCGGCGCCACGGCGATTCATCCCGGCTACGGTTTTCTCTCGGAAAACGCCGCTTTCGCTGAAGCGTGCCAAGCCCAAGGCATCGCCTTCATCGGCCCGACGCCGGAGCAACTGCGGGTGTTCGGCCTCAAGCACACCGCGCGCGCTTTGGCGAAACAGCACGGCGTCCCCATGCTCGAAGGCACCGAACTGCTCGACAGCCTCGACGCGGCGCTGATCGCTGGCGAGCACGTCGGCTACCCGGTCATGCTCAAAAGCACCGCTGGCGGCGGTGGCATCGGCATGCGCGTGTGCCGCAGCGCCAGCGAATTGAGCGACTCATTCGAAGCGGTCAAGCGTCTGGGCCAGAACAACTTCAGCGACGCCGGGGTGTTCATCGAGAAATACATTCAGCGCGCCCGGCATCTGGAAGTGCAGGTATTCGGCGATGGTCGCGGCGAAGTCATCGCCCTCGGTGTGCGCGACTGTTCAGTGCAGCGGCGCAACCAGAAAGTCCTCGAAGAAACCCCGGCGCCCAACCTGCCAGTCGGCATGGCCGATGAGCTGTGTGCAGCGGCGATCAAACTGGCCAAAGCGGTCAATTACCGGAGCGCCGGTACCGTTGAATTCGTCTTCGACAGCGTGGCGCAGCGCTTCTATTTTCTTGAAGTGAACACACGTTTGCAGGTCGAGCACGGCGTCACGGAACAGGTCTGGGGCGTGGATCTGGTGCGTTGGATGGTCGAACTGGCCGCGGGTGAGCTGGCGCCGCTCGCCGAGTTGTACCGCGACCTGAAACCCGGCGGCCATGCCATTCAGGCGCGCTTGTATGCCGAAGATCCGGGGCGTGATTTTCAGCCAAGCCCGGGCCTGCTGACGGCTGTTGAATTCCCACCGGCCAACGGCATTCAGTTGCGCATCGACACGTGGGTCGAGGCTGGCTGCGAGATCCCGCCATACTTCGACCCGATGATTGCCAAAGTCATCGCCTGGGCACCGACCCGTGAACAAGCGCGCACAGAACTGCATCAGGCGCTCAGTGACAGCCAGTTGTACGGCGTGGAAACCAACCGCGATTACCTGCGCCAGATTCTGCTCGACACCCCGTTCGCCAGCGGTGAGCCGTGGACCCGTTGCCTGGAGAACCTGGTTTATCGCGCCAATACCTTTGAGGTGCTCAGCGCCGGCACACAAACCAGCGTGCAGGATTATCCCGGTCGCCTCGGTTACTGGGCCGTCGGTGTGCCGCCCTCGGGGCCAATGGACAGCCGGGCGCTGCGTCTGGGCAATCGCCTGCTTGGCAATGCCGACGGCGCAGCGGCACTGGAAATCACCATGAGCGGGCCGATGTTGCGCTTCAACTGCGAGGCAGTGGTGGCGGTGACCGGGGCGCCGATTGCCTTGGCGTGCGAGGGTCAAACCGTGCCGATGAACACCGCGCTGCTGATCCCGGCGGGCGCGACGTTGAACCTTGGCAGTATCAACGGCGCCGGGGCGCGCAGTTATCTGTGCCTGCGCGGCGGCTTGCAGGTGCCGGACTATCTGGGCAGCAAAAGCACGTTCACCCTCGGCCAGTTCGGCGGCCATGGCGGTCGTGCGCTGCGCACTGGCGACGTGTTGCACATACCGGCGCTGGCCGATCGCAGCGCCGGTCAACAACTTGCGGCGCAGCACATCAGCGTGTTGCCGGCCGTGCGGCAGATTCGCGTGATGTACGGCCCTCACGGCGCACCGGAATACTTTACCGAACACGCCATCGACACCTTCTTCGCGAGCCCGTGGGAAGTGCACTTCAACTCCAGCCGCACCGGCGTGCGCCTGATCGGCCCGAAACCGGAATGGGTGCGCGCCGACGGTGGTGAGGCCGGGTTGCACCCCTCAAACATTCACGACAATCCCTACGCCATCGGCGCCGTGGACTTCACCGGTGACATGCCGGTGATCCTCGGCCCGGACGGCCCGAGCCTCGGCGGGTTTGTGTGCCCGGTGACGGTGATCGAAGCCGATCTGTGGCAGCTAGGGCAGCTCAAGGCTGGCGATAAAATCCAGTTCATCCCGGTGGACCTCAAAACCGCCCGCGAACTCGCCCTGCAATGGGATTCTCACGGTGGGAGCGGGCTTGCTCGCGAAGAGGCCGTGTCCGTCAACATTGATGTGCCTGACACACCGCTTTCGCGAGCAAGCCCGCTCCCACAGGGTTTGGTGTCGCCCGTGGTGTTGGAGTTGGGTCAGGGGGATCGGCGGCTTGTTGCGCGAGTCTGTGGGGATACTCACCTGTTGCTGGAAATCGGCGAGCCTGAACTCGATCTGGTCCTGCGCTTCCGCGCTCACGCCCTGATGCAAGCTTTGGAAAGCAAATCCCTGCACGGCGTGATCGACCTCACGCCGGGCATTCGCTCGCTGCAAGTTCACTACCAGCCCGAGCAATTGCCACTCGCCGACCTGCTCGGCATCGTCGCCGGGGAGTGGGACGCGGTGTGCGCGGCCAAGGATTTGCAGGTGCCGTCGCGCATCGTGCATTTACCGCTGTCCTGGGACGACCCGGCCTGTCAGTTGGCGATCGAGAAATACATGACCACCGTGCGCAAGGATGCCCCATGGTGCCCGAGCAATCTGGAGTTCATCCGCCGCATCAATGACCTGCCGGACCTCGACGAAGTACAGCGCACGGTGTTCGATGCGAGCTATCTGGTGATGGGCCTTGGCGACGTCTACCTCGGCGCGCCGGTGGCCACTCCGCTCGACCCCCGCCATCGATTGGTCACCACCAAATACAACCCGGCACGCACCTGGACCGCCGAAAACTCGGTGGGTATTGGTGGCGCTTACCTGTGCGTGTACGGCATGGAAGGCCCGGGCGGTTATCAGTTCGTCGGGCGCACGTTACAGATGTGGAATCGCTACCGCGAAGTGGCGGCATTCGATGGCAAACCGTGGCTGCTGCGTTTCTTCGACCAGATTCGTTTTTACCCGGTCAGCGCCGAAGCGTTGCTGCGCATCCGCAGGGATTTCCCCCTCGGGCGTTTTGAACTGGACATCGAGCACAGCCAGCTCAACCTCGCTGAGTATCAGGATTTTCTGAGCCGCGAAGCGCACAGCATCAGTGCGTTTCGCAGCCAACAACAAGGCGCGTTCAACGCCGAGCGCGAACGCTGGATCGCCAGTGGTCAGGCGCACTTCGACAGCGAAGAGGTGGCGCCGCCATCAACCGAGGACGCACCGTTGGCGCACGGCCTGCAGAGCATCGAAAGCCATATCGCCGGCAACCTCTGGCAAGTGCAAGTCGAGGCTGGCAGCCGCGTCGCGACGGGTGATGTGCTGGTGATTCTCGAATCGATGAAGATGGAAATCCCTGTGCTCGCGCCAATGGCTGGCGTCGTACGCGAAATTCGTGTGCAGCCGGGTTCGGCGGTGCGCGCAGGTCAACGGGTCGTGGTGCTGGAGCTCGACTGAACCCATTTGTAAAAGGATCAACTCATGAATCTGCAACTCGATGTTCTGCGCCAGGCCTATATCAAGGGCGAAACAACACCCCGCACATTGCTGCCTGCACTGCGCGAAAAAGCCGCCGCGCTGAATCCCGACTATCACCTGTTCATCCACTTGGTCAGTGTCGATGAACTGGAGCCGTACCTCGCCGCCCTCGACGGCCGCGACATCGACAGCCTGCCGCTGTACGGCGTGCCGTTTGCGATCAAGGACAACATCGATCTGGCGGGTATCCCCACCACCGCCGCGTGCCCGGCGTTCGCTTACACGCCACAGCGCTCGGCGACCATCGTCGAGCAGTTGATTGCGCTGGGAGCGGTGCCGCTGGGCAAGACCAACCTCGATCAGTTTGCGACTGGCCTCAATGGCAGCCGCTCACCCTACGGCGCATGTCCGAACAGCGTGTTGCCGCAATATCCGTCCGGAGGTTCCAGCGCCGGTTCGTCGCTGGCGGTGGCGTTGGGCGTGGCGAGTTTTGCCCTGGGCACCGACACTGCAGGGTCAGGGCGGGTGCCGGCGGCCCTGAACAACCTGATCGGTTTGAAAGCCAGCAAAGGGCTGATCTCCACGGCCGGGGTGCTGCCGGCGTGCCGGACGCTGGATTGCGTCACCACGTTTACCGCGACCGCGCGCGAGGCCAGTCAGTTGTTGGCACTGACCGCAAAACTCGATCCACGGGATGAGTACAGCCGCCCTAATCCGGCGTGGAATGACGGCTCGGCATTCGGTGCGCCACAGCCGTTTCGCTTCGGGGTCCCGCGTGCGCAGGATCTGGAGTTTTTCGGCTGCGTCGAAGGCCCGCTGCTGTTCGGCGATGCCATCGACCGGCTCCAGGCCCTGGGTGGCGAAGCGGTCGAGCTGGATTTGTCGCCGTTCCTGGAAGCCGCACGCTTGCTGTACGAAGGGCCGTGGGTCGCCGAGCGCTACAGCGTGGCGGGCGAATTGATGGAAGAGAATCCCCAAGCGGTCTTGCCGGTGATCCGCGCCGTGCTGGCCAAGGCTGCGGCGGTGACGGGCGTGCAGACCTTCCGCGCCCAATATCGGCTGCAAGCCCTGAAAGCGCGTTGCGATCAGGCCCTCGAAAACCTCGACTGCGTGCTGACCCCGACCCTC
This sequence comes from Pseudomonas sp. EA_65y_Pfl2_P74, assembly GCF_963970575.1. Taxonomy (NCBI): domain Bacteria; kingdom Pseudomonadati; phylum Pseudomonadota; class Gammaproteobacteria; order Pseudomonadales; family Pseudomonadaceae; genus Pseudomonas; species Pseudomonas sp. EA_65y_Pfl2_P74. Next base: position 13,341 of record NZ_CAXAOQ010000011.1, on the reverse strand, counting down.
GGCCGTCCCGTGACACTGGCGCAATTGGACGCCGAACCGGTGCTGCGCAATTCCGAACTCGGTTACTACACCAACTTCATGAACCTGCTCGATTACGCCGCCGTCGCCGTGCCAAGCGCGTTCATGGCCAATGGTTTGCCGTGGGGCGTGACGCTGTTCGGACGGGCGTTCACCGATCAATACCTGTTGAGCGTGGCGGATGCGCTGCAGCGCCAGCAAGATTGCGCGCAGCCATCACCTGCGAACGTGGCGCGCAATGACCGCGCGCGCGTGGTGGTGTGCGGCGCGCATCTGGATGGTTTGCCGTTGAACGGGCAGCTCACGCAACGGGGTGGGCGCTTGCTGGAAACCACGCTCAGCTCGCCGGACTATCAACTTCACGCCCTGGCGGGTGGCCCAACGAAGCGCCCGGGCATGGTCAGGGTGAAGGATGGCGGCGTGGCCATTGCGGTGGAAGTCTGGGAGTTGCCGAGCAGCGAATTGGGCTCCTTCCTTACCGGTATTCCCGCCCCGCTCGGCCTGGGCAAGGTGCAACTGGCGGATGGGCGCTGGGAGAACGGGTTCATCTGTGAGCCGTATGGCTTGGAGGGCGCCGTGGATATCAGCCATCTGGGCGGATGGCGGGCCTATCTGAAAACCCTGGCCTGAGGCGCTCCTTGGCAGGCGTGAGCCGGCTCGCGATAGCAGTGTTTGAGCCACACCATGGGTGAATGTCACGGCCCCATCGCGAGCAGGCGCACACCGATAAGGGGTGGCGCCACTTCAGGCCAGTACAGGAACGACCATTCGCACCGCACATGGAGCAGATATTTGCCCCGCAGTCCCGTTAGAATGTTTGCCATCGGGCCACTGCCAACGGATCTGCCATGCCGCATCGCTCTGCGCTGTACTCCCAACGTTCACTGGTGTTGACGCTGATCGCCCTGCTGGGCGCCGGTTTCCTCGCCACCTCGTTGCTCAGCTACTACGCCTCGCGCACGTCGATCCGCGACAACATCGTCAACACCGAACTGCCGCTGACGTCCGACACCGTGTATTCGGAAATCCAGAAAGACCTTGTCAGGCCGATCCTGATTTCCTCGATGATGTCCCGCGATACCTTCATGCGCGACTGGGTGGTAAACGGCGAACAGAACCCCGAGCAGATGACCCGTTATCTCGACGAAGTCATGACCCATTACGGCGCCTACACCGCGTTTTTCGTCTCCAACAGCACCCTCACCTACTACCACGCCAAAGGCGTGCTCAAGCAGGTCAAGGTCGAGGAGCCGCGTGACGCCTGGTACTTTCGCGTGCGCGACATGAAAGACCCGTACGAGATCAATGTCGACCCGGATCTGGCCAACAAGGACAACCTGACGTTCTTCATCAACTACAAGGTCTACGACTACCACAACCGCTTCATCGGCGCGGCGGGTGTCGGCCTGACGGTGGACGCGGTGATCAAGCTGATCGACAAATACCAACAGCGCTATCAACGCAGTGTTTACTTCGTCGACACCTTTGGCCGGCTGGTATTGACCGGTGCCCAGGGCGGACCTGAAGGCGCGCACATTGGCCAGAGCCTCGGCGAAATCGACAGCATGAAAAGCCTGGTCAGCCAATTGCCCAAGCCCCACAGCGGCAGCTACGAATACTCCGCCCACGGCCAGGGGCACTTCCTCAACGTGCGGTTTATCCCGGAGTTGAACTGGTACCTGTTCGTTGATAAACGCGAGGACGGTGCACTGAGTGAAATCCGTCAGTCGCTGTACCTCAATCTGCTGATTTGCCTGCTGGTGACCTTGATTGTGTTGGCAGTGCTGAACCGTGTGATCAAACGGTTTCAATCGAAAATCCAGGCCCAGGCCACGCTCGACAGCCTCACCGAACTGCCGAACCGGCGCGGCTTTGATCTGCTGGCCGCGCAAGCCCTGCACGAAGCGCAACGCGAGACCAAGCCGCTGACCGCGTTGCTGCTCGATCTCGATCACTTCAAAGTGCTGAACGACACCTACGGCCACATGGCAGGCGATCAAGTGTTGATCGGTTTCGCCCGGGATCTACAGAGTTGCCTGCGCCATGCCGACATCGTCTGCCGCTGGGGCGGTGAGGAATTTATCGTTTTGCTGAAGGACACCGACGGCGAAACCGGTCAGAACATTGCCGAGAAGATCCGTCAGCACGTCGAACAGCACAAATATGCCTACAACGGCCATACGCTAAATCTGACGGTGAGCATCGGTGCCACCACCCTGCAACGCGATGACACCTTGCACAGCCTGCTGTCCCGGGCCGATCATGCGATGTACCGGGCCAAGCAAACCGGCCGCAACCGCACCTGCGTGGAAATGCCCCACTCGACCTATGCCTGACATCAATGCAAGACCCGACCTCTGCCCGGCCTGCGGTACCCGCAACGACTGCAGCCTGGCCGACCCACGCACCGCCGACCGCGCCTGCTGGTGCTACGGCGTGAGCATCGACCCGGCAGTGCTCGAAGCATTGCCGCCCGAACGGCGCGACACATCCTGCCTGTGCCCACGGTGCGCGCAGGTCCAGGCGCAACTGCAAGCGGCCAGCCAGACGATCCCGTAAGATGCGCGCCCCTTCACCCAGCGAAACCTGAACATGCGCGTTGACCGCTTCCTCAGCAATCTACCCCGCTACAACCGTCAGCAGGTTCGCCTGTTGCTGGTGGAAAAGCGCGTGCGGGTTGACGGAAAAGTCGTCATCGATCCCCACAGCGATGTACTGGAGTTCAGCCGCGTCGAAGTCGATGACCAAGTGCTGCAACTCGGCAAACCGGCGCGCTACTTCATGCTGCACAAACCTGCAGGTTGCGTCAGCGCCACCCGCGACCCACAACACCCGACCGTGCTCGACCTGATCGATGAGCCGGACAAAGACGACCTGCACATCGCCGGACGCCTGGACTTCAACACCACCGGGCTGATGTTGATCACCAACGATGGCACCTGGTCGCGACGCCTGACCCAGCCGCAGACCAAATTGCCGAAGGTCTATTACGTGGAGACCGAACAGGACATTGGCGCGCACTATGCGCTCACGTTTGCCGAGGGGATCTACTTTGCTTTCGAGGATCTGACCACGCAGCCGGCGCATCTGGAGTTGCTCGGCCCAAGGTCGGCGCGCTTGAGCATCGTCGAGGGCCGCTACCATCAGGTGAAGCGCATGTTTGGTCACTTCAACAATAAAGTCCTGCGCCTGCACCGCGATTCCATCGGCCCGTTGCTGCTCGATCACGCGCTAAAACCGGGCGAGTACCGCGCTTTGCGCACCGAAGAGATTCAATTGTTCTAAAGCCGCGACCGCTCAGCAGAAGTCGTCAAAGAATTTACCAACGGCACTTGCGCGATCCCGATCCCCCTGCTTGAATCAGGACGTCGGCCGAAATGTGACCGACGAGTCACAACATACCTCTAAGAAACTTTTTGCCGGTAGACAGCCCTCAGGGCTGCGCCTCAGCCGGCAGACTGCCCGCCAATAACAATACCCGTCGACCTGCCGTACCGGATCGACATGGGCCAAGCAAATTTCAGGCGTATGCCTACCTGTCACAAAGCTCGTGCAATCTCTATTTGCGCGCATACCCGCTTGCTTGCCAGGAGTCTTATGACATGAGGCCAGAAATCGCTGTGCTGGATATACAGGGTCAGTATCGGGTTTACACGGAGTTCTATCGCGCAGACGCCGCAGAAAAGACCATCATCCTGGTCAACGGCTCGATGGCCACGACTGCGTCGTTTGCACAGACTGTGAAAAACCTGCACCCGCAATTCAACGTGGTCTGCTACGACCAGCCCTACGCGGGCAAGTCAAAAGCCCACAACCTGCACGAGAAACATCTGACGAAAGAAGTCGAAGGGCAGATCCTGCTGGAACTGATCGACCACTTCGGCGCTGAGCATGTGCTGTCGTTTTCCTGGGGCGGCGCCGCCACACTGGTTGCCCTCGCACACCAGCCTCGGCGCATCGAAAAAGCCGTGATCAGCTCGTTCTCTCCGGTGATCAACGCGCACATGCTCGATTACCTGGAGCGCGGCGTCGACTATCTCGGCCAACGCGATGGCGACCGGGTCGGTGAACTGGTCAACAGCACCATCGGCAAGCACCTGCCGTCGCTGTTCAAGCGCTTCAACTACCGCCACGTCAGCAGCCTGGCCGAGCACGAATACGGGCAGATGCACTTCCACATCAGCGACGTGCTGCACAGTGATCGTCTGTGCTATTTGAATGCAGCGCAGAAAATCAACGTGCCGGTGCTGTTTCTCAACGGTGAATGGGACGAGTACACCGCCGCCGACGATGCGCGCCTGTTCGGCAACCATGTGGCTCAGAGCACCTTCACCACGCTGCAGGCCACCGGGCACTTTCTCGACATGGAGCACAAGGCTGCCTGCCGAGATAGCCAGAACGCCCTGCTCGGCTTTCTGAAACCGGCACCGCAGGCGAGCCGAACGCGTTACTCGTTTGTTCAGGATCACCATGCACTGGCCATTTGAAAAAGCGTCGTCGCGAGCGAGCCTGCCGGGTTGAGGTTTTCGTTTACTTACCCGCAGCGCTCGCCCGCGATTGACCGTTTTCAGCGATTTAAAGCCATCGCACGCAAAAGAAAACTTCAAATTCGTTGGCGACTCTGGTACAAAGTCAGCCGCTCTGAGCGGGTATAGTTTAATGGTAGAACAGTAGCTTCCCAAGCTTCCGACGAGGGTTCTTATAGGACATGTCGTTTTGTGAGCAAAGGAACGTGCAAAACGCGGGTATAGTTTAGTGGTAAAACGAAAGCTTCCCAAGCTTTAGTTGAGGGTTCGATTCCCTCTACCCGCTCCATAAAATTGCTCCTCCCCCCAGTAAATACGGGCTCTCCGCCCCTAGCCTCTCCGATCAGCGCTCTCGCTCATCTAGACCCGCCTTCCAATCAAGCAGTTCTTTCTCCGCGTACATCAGCGACCACCTGCGCTCACATCAGTTTGTGAACAAAGAAAACCGAGCTTCAAAGCCAAACAGTCATCAACTGTCAGACGCGCTCAAAAGGTCTAAGGCAAGCAGGAATGCATTCGGTCGCGACTCACACATAGAACGTCCGCTACGACAAACTTAAACAGCCTCTGCTGACGCACCGCGAGCCCCTAAGCCGAACTCAGCTCTCGCACTGCAGCATGTGCGATGGGTGCCTGGCTGGTCGCGCGAAGGAATGGGACAAGAGACTCGAAGAATGGTGCGGACTTGTCGCCGAGCAACCTGAGAGGTCAATAGGCATCCGCCCTGAACGCAACGGACTAGGGCAAATCACCCACCATATTCCTGAAAAACATCAATGGATGACTTTTAATTTCGAAATGGAATTACACAACGCGAAATCTAAATGTGTAAAATCCGGCACGATTTTTTACACCATTTAGAAAAGAGTGTCAATACATGATTAAAGTTTTAACCAAGAATTGTCAGTCTTCTCTATCCCTAAAGACAGATGCTCGACTGCCAGCTTGGGGCTCCCAGGCCAGAAGGAAAAGCCTGTGAAGCATGTTTATCTCATTCAGATGGATACACCTCGCCTCTTCGAGACCGCCACAGGGCGTCCGATTGACGCCTTCAACAGGTATGCGGGATACAAAACGAAAGAAGTGGGCCATGCGTTTGGTGAGTCAGTGCCCTACCAGTATTGCAGCTCGGTAGCGCATTTCTTCGACTACTGCTACGAAACAGGTGTGATGGGAGGCACACCCATGCCGCCCGAGGTTGCCCAAAAGACCATCAACCTGTACTGGGAGTTTTTGACCAAAGGGATTAACAGCACTGACTTCATCGTACGCCGAGCTGCTAAAGCCCTGGGAAAGACGCCAGTAAAATCTGGGAGTGCCCAGACATATTTGGCCGGGGTCAATGACTTCCTTCGCACGAGCCAAATGAAGCTCAATGACTTGGCATCCCTCATGCGGATCCTAACCAAGAGTGACGCATTCTCCAATGTCATGTCCCTGCCCCAAACGCAGGACAGACGGCGTACCAAAGCCGAAATGGACAACATTCACAACAATACATTGACGTTCGGAAATACCCCCAAGGATGCCCACGCTTACGCCCCAGGTGGCATTCCTGGCGGTAAGGTCAAAGGCTCCCAGGTAAGTCGGAGCTTCCCCACTGAACATGTTCTGACACTACTCAATGACATTGAAGATCCTGAAAGCCGATGCGCCGCTGTCATGATTGCCGGAGGAGGATTGCGCCACTCCGAAGTTTGGGGGATCCGAAGGTCAGACATCGATATTGATGCGAGGACAATCAAAATTGAAGATCCCAACTACCATCGCAACCCTGCGGCGGAGAAAGCAGCGCGAAAGCTGCCATTCAAAGGCAGGACACTTGCGTCCATTGTCATGTTCGAGCCTTTCAAAAACATGTTTTTTGAAGCCCTGGCCGACTATCTTGATATCCGCCCAACAACAGACAGTGACTATCTATTCGTTTCGAACGAAAAGCATACTTACGGGGAGCCCTTGCTTTTCTTGAGGAATATGAATTCGCTCAACAGAAGTCTGAATAGAGCCTTGAGGAAGGCGCAGGTGGATCTCGGCACTATGTCTCCTGCGACTGGTGCGCCCTATACCTCTCACAGCCTGAGACATTTTTACGGGGTATGGGCAAGAAACTTTGTTTACATCCCCGGTCGTAATCAGATGGGTCTTACTTTATCCGAGATAAAGCTTTTGATGGGCCACAAGGACATCAGGTCAACGGAAAAGTACGCTCGACTCAGCGAAGAGACTGTGATCGCCGAAATCGAGTCAGCAGAACGCATGAAAGCTTTGTGGGGTAGAAATCCTAACATTGACCAGATCAGATCCGCTGTATACGCAGAGCTTGCCTATGACCTTTCGGAGCGAATTGCCGCATGATTAATACCTCCGAAAAAGTAAACTTAGCACCGAATGTAAACATCCAGAAAGAGGTGCGAGAGGCCTTCAAAAAACTTTGCAAACAAATGCGAATGGAGTTTGGCCATAAAGTTGACCAAGCCTTGGACAGCTCTAGTCGCCAGGATCGGAGCAGGTTTTCGCTTTTCATTCTTAGAAGCTTAACTGGCTTCAAAAAAATCAACAGAACTCACCTTGACCTAATGTATGACTTGGCACTACTCAAAACAGAAGACAATGCCATCGCGAGTTCGCTTTATGAGAAGATAACTGGATGCCTACCAGTCTTCTTAGAAGACGCTATGGGATTACGGGTATCGTTTCGGGCAATGTTTTTCATCTTGTGGTCGAAAGGCCTAGCGACCTTGCCTCACACATTCCAGCTCCAAGGTGTCTGGTCGAAATTCCCTCTGCTTGAATCATTAAGCAAAGGTTTTATCTATGAGCACTCAGAGGGCTTTCCAGAGACCACCAGAGCTTCAAGAGTTTTCCAATACAGAACTAGCTGGCTAAAGGCTGAGGACGTAAGCTTTGAAGAGCTTTGGGAAGCAGCACCAAGTGTTTGCGACAATAGGGTGCACGACCCAAATGTTTTCCGATATCTGCCATGGATCCAAACTTTTGCCGCCAGGCACCCTAATATCATATCTCCTGGAGACGCCTATCATTTAGAGAAGTACCACCAGTATCTACAGGCAAAATCCACTTCGTCGTCTACAGCCCACGACTTTAAGATGACAATTGAAGAGTTCAAGGATTATTTCGCAGTTCCGTTCGAGGACGCCTTGGAGATGACTCCAAAGCAGCGCGAGCGCGCCAGACGACACTACCAGTCTAATTGGGCGAGAGAAAAGACTGCGCTTAAAAAACGGGTTAGGGATAACGAGATTGCCAAACAGCTCGCCAATAAGTCAGAGCTAAGCATTGAACAACGCTCAATACTCGCACCCAAACCTGAACGCGACACAAAAAATTTTTCTTGGCTAAAGAACAATTTTTATCCTGGTAGCGAGCACATAAACATCGAAAACCTCTCGAGGTTTTGGCTAGCAGCGGCAAACTATTACCTTGCATATCTTGAGCGACAAAGTCACTCGACCCGCTACCGCTCCAAAAAAATACAGGCGATCAATTTTCTTTTAGATTATGTATTTTGTTATCTCCCACTGTGGTTTGAAGAGAATCCTCGTTCGATTGTTCGTTTCCCCGAACGACCATCCGAATTTGAAAGAGTGATTTTCTGGAATAACACGATATCCAAAGAGGATCTCGAAGCCAATCTTTTTGGGGTAGGAAAAAAGCTCGACGGGATCACCGTCCCTTGTACACTGAGCCAGTATTATGACGCCACATATTCCGCCAAAACAAAGGCAGCATTCGTAGCCAATATTCACGAGTTTTTCGAAGTGATTATTGTTGACAAGGCAGTCATAAAGGCCGGAGTAGAGTTTGCCGTTGAGGCAGGATTTGATAATCCAGTTAGCTTGAAGGTTGATCGCTCTGGAAGCGGCGCACGCGGAAGTACCGACAAGGTGGTTCTTCCTCTTGACTCAACCGTAATCGCTAAAGCATACGTCCAAGCCGTTGATAAAATCGGTCTATCTCTTCAACAGCAGATCCTCACGGGCAGACTCAGAGGCAATCAACTGGATGAAGTCCGACGAGCAGAGTGGATCAACCTACATGAACTTGGTTTGAGCCACGACATCCAGATTAGCAATCCTGACGACGAAGATGACGCGCTAGTTATTTCACTCACGCGTATCATTAACGTCTACTCTTGGTATCCGGGCCGGTATGGAGCCGCTACTACCGAAGTTTATATGCCTTGGATCAGCGTTACAAGGATGCTCTCCGTTGCCCTACATGGTGGATTGCGCCTTCAAAACTGCCAGTGGCTCGATATTAATACATTTGACAACTTACTTAGCAAGCCTGAGCATCGAATACTCAACTCCTGCATTCTTTATGTAAATACAGACAAAGACGGCCAAGATCGTCCAGTCGTAATTCCTGATGACGTCATGAACGCCTTAATCGCCGAACGACATTTTCAGCGCGAGGTGTTCCAACGCCCCCTCCCTCCGACATACTATGAAAATGACCCTACAGACCCTAAAGAGTACGGAGAAATCTACTCCCTATTCCGCAGCCCTTGGAATAGTCATGGGCTTCCCTTTTCTGACTCCAATTACTCCGAAAAATGGGCGCTATTACTTTATGGTGTACAGGACGTTTACAACACTCTAGTCCCCTCAGAGCGCCACCACCAATTCGTCACGTATAACAAACATGGGCAAATTAGGTCTGTCCATACTCCACACTCACTTAGAGCTACCTGGCTCACACACGCCCGGATTTATGGCCACCTTGACATTCGAGTTGCTCAGCAGCAAGTCGCCCATAAAAACGCTCACACCACAGATTACTACACCGTCCCGAATATCTCCGAGTCGATTAAGGCGATATCAGAATCTAATAAACTGATAATGCGTAGCGCTTGGGCGCAAATGACTCCTGCCGCAAGCAACGCCTATATGACGCCCAATGCTATTAGTGTCGGCTGGCGTACAAACCGAACCAAACTATCCCAAGATCAAAACTTCATTAGCGTAAGCTCAGCAGTTATCGAGCATGAAAAGACCGGTATGCAGATTATCGCTACCGACAAAAATCCGGATGTAGGCTTTTATACGAACTGTATTTGCCTTAAAAACGGGAATTGCCCTAAATGCCTTATCGCCTTCACTGGCCGATCAAGAGTATGTGGATTGTGCCCGATTGCCGTGTTCGGTATCGATCACTTGCCGGCGATAAACTGTTTGATCAGAAAACTGACCGGTGAATCGGAAAGTCTTGTGAGCAAATTAAAAACCCTTAAGGCAAGCAAAGCCAACAGACATGAAATCGAGGCTATCCATCACGAACTGACCGTGGCGAAGCTTGAATTGGGGAGTTACCATTTGGTGAGGCAGGCTTTAAAAGATCGCCTCGACAAGGACGCTTCTGAACCGCGATTGATTACCAGAATGCGAGATCTTAAAGACTTCCAGTCTCATGAGATTGATATGAATAATCCTGCACAACGAGTGATAGCTCAGCTGCTTGACAGTCAGGACTACCCTCAATTCGCCTCACATAACTACCCATACATGATTGAAAAAATCGCAAAGAATCCCGACTTACTTAAGATGGCCATTGCTCAAGGCCCTGACCGGGACAAGTATGTTGGGCAAGTCCTTTCGATCATGGGAACTATGAACCTGTCCGTGGCTGACATTGCTGAACGCATCGACTCTAACTCTCTCTCAATCGGTAGCCAGCTTCAATGAAACGGAAACCAAACTGCGCTGCCTACCAGGCAAACCAGCTTGCCAACACCCTCCGAAGTATCGAGAGCTGTTTAATACTTCTTAAGAAGGGGAAGCCGTTCCCCTCGATTAACCGGCTAACGCTAGAGGTTGGCAGGCAGTTGGACATTGATCCGTCTATCTTTCGAAAGCCTACAAGCGAACATCGAAAGCTACTAAACAAATATATTAAGGATTTAGTTTCAAGAGCCACAAAGGAAACCGACGAGCCTTCAGTCGATGCGCTTAAGATTCGGAATATTGAGCTCACACGAAAGGTATCCATTTTAGAAAAAGAGCTGAAAAGCCCGCACAACAAACTAGGATTGGTGGCACCCAAAATCGTAAAGTCCGATCCACGGTTATTCGACCTAGATAGCCTTTGCATGCTTATTGATGACATCTTGAAATGCCAGAGAAATCTACAATTCAAAGACGGCGCTCTATATAACCTAGAGACATTTTCGGAGGAAGATGAGCTAGTAACACCCAACAATAACTGCAAAGTCTACCTGGAGTGGAAAAATGGACGTTAAAACGCTTATCGAAACAATATTGAAAATGCCAGTTAGCAACACAAAGGCTATAAAGCTCCAGAAGGCCGTAGTTGATATTTTACGCAGCGGCCAGAGCCTGACGCTGCATCATGGCGAAGTCAATCTTTCATCCCTAGCCGTGCTGGTGGGTTGTACGCGCCAATGTTTTTATCCAGGTCGAGGACATGATGATATGCGAGCGATTGTTAGTCTTCTAAACACTCATGCTTCGGTGTTGTCAAACTGCGTGTCATCCTCCACACCGCCAAAACTTGGAAAACTCAACGTTTCGCTCCACAAGGTTTTATCAGATAATGAAAAACTCAAGAGGGAACTACTAAAAAGCCAAGCGCGCTGGAAGGATCTTTACAACCAGCGATTGATAGTGGACTAACTAATGGCGACGTATTTGATCGTTAAAGTGATACACCGCCTTGACGGTACTGTAGTCGTCAAAGGTGTATTACCTTGGAATCAACGGCGCGTGGTTCTCAGGCTTGAACGCGCACCAACGACTGCAATCCTACCAGGCAAAACATACAGCGTGCGCCGTTCTCAAGGAAGGAAAGATTTTACGCCTACGTCGACCTCAGCCGCTCATTGGCACCTGCTGGTCAAGCACCACTTCTACTTGCCAGAACTGTACTTACCAAGGCGCGAGCAAGTTAGGCTCCTGGCTTTGAGTACCCAGGGTATCTCAGCCGCACTATTGGCGTTGGAACAGCAGGATCACAGAGCTCTGTGCATGTACATCTCTGAGCCGTATGCAAGTCAGCTGGCCTATCATTTCCATCGTCAATCTTGCCTCGTCGATGCAGCCACCTTCATGCTTGAATCCGGCTTTTGTCACTATCAGGCGCTTAATATATGCCACCTCCATGGCCCCGAAGGCACTCGTGCACTATTTGAGACGCCCGCCAAAGCGTTTCCATTCCTGGGTATTAGACATTTGCAGGATAACTCCTCGACCGCCAGCAAGCTCGCGAGCACTCCCAGTTATCAGCTAATCGCCAAGATGCTCACCGACGCCAAGCGGGGGGCAACGGTTTTGAATGCCTCAGATCTCCCGGCGTCTCTCAGGTCGGCGCTACCTGATTGCCTGGACAAGCATCTGGTTGTTGGACACCATGATAATTTTCAACTCATGGGCCATCACCTGATCCAGAGTTCAATACGCTCGCAACTCCAGAAGCTAACTCATGCCTTTTTTCCTACATACTCCGACCGCGAGATCGAGTATGCCTACGTCCGGTATTCCAGTTTATACGGAGCCCTCAATGACTCTGACCACGGCCAGCTTGTTGGCGACGCGATTAATTCGCGGTTTTCCATATTTACTTACTCAGGTAACGAATCGGCTGCGTCGTTCTGTGACGAGTTTTCTTCCATTCTGCAGATTCTAGGAGGCTCTGAACCGGGTATTGTTCATCAGGGTCTAGCTGGGCGGTATGGCTCCGAAGCCCATCTGGTACATTGGGAATCTATACCTGCCGAACGAGGCGAGTACCGAACCTTTATTGTCTGGGACTTTCAATGTTACAGCGCGGTTGAAGTATCCCTGCTACTAGGCCACTTCACCCCCCGTGACCGGGTCGTCTTTCTGTGCAACCAAAAAACTGCAGTCGACGGCAGCTTGAATAGCCGCATTGTCAATCAGCTCCAAGGCTACTTCCCCAGTCACCACATTGAGCCGCCTCTTGGCGCTGTCTCGAGCCTACCTTCAGGTCAATCTTCTCTGGATCAAGCTGTCGCGGGACTGCAGGCTGATCCCAACCTTGTCGCCATATGCGACAGCTACCAACTCTGTGAGGTGATCAACGAGTTAGTGCGCGAGCGTGGTAAGCCGGTGGCCTTGGAAACGCAGTGGAACACCTACTCTAAGGGAGATCGACTGCTCCTCAAACAGACGCTTCCCAAAAGCGTTAGCTATGCCAGGTTGGTCTCGACTGATGACCGTGGCTTGCGTGTCGAGACTCAGGGTAGACACTGGCGGATCGACACGGAGACGGTGAGGGAGTCTGTATGCACCCTTGGAGCCGCCATGACTATCGATGACGCACTGCACGCGGGCGTAAGGCGCGCTATGGTGATTGCCGGCGTGGCTAGAGTGTCGGGGCTTGCTCGGGCGGTCGAAGAGTACGGTGTAGATTTGGTGGGAGCCTTCGCTCATGACCTGTCAGAAGCCGGGGCCTCAGTAGTGGGCGTTTCTATGCAACGGATCACGCCAACTGTTGAGTAGGAATGCGGCCCGATCTGGGCAGCAAGGGACGGTATCTTCGTCAATCCATGATCATGTGGCCCGCCTGAAAGACTAATCATCTGGGGCTACAGCTTGACCAGCTTCAGGGTAAATTACAGACTCGTTTCTCCCCCTTCGGCAGTGATGGAAAACATGCTTCGACTGGTCGGCATGTTGGCGCTGATTGAAAACTGACCCACCCTGCCGATTGAAAAATGACCCAGGACGGATTGCTGATTTTTGCCACAGCAATTGTGGATAAGCTTAGCAGCAGTGTTCCGGTTGACGACGCATCGGGC